>NZ_JBFJVE010000033.1:0-19084 GCF_041624275.1 Shimia sp. | reverse complement strand
GCGGCGATGGGCTTTGCCCGCGACCGTTTCGGCGCCGCGCTCAATGCCAAGACCGGCCTCGTCTGGGGCCTGTGCGGCTTTATCGCGGTGCAGCTGGCACCGGCCATGGGCCTGCCGCCGGAACTGCCGGGCACGCCTGCCGCCGAGCTGGGCCCGCGTCAGGCCTGGTGGTTCGGAACCATCCTGGCCTCGGTGGCCGGTCTGGCGATCATCGCCTTCGCCGGTGATCTGTGGAAACAGGCGCTGGGTCTGGTGCTGTTGTTGGTGCCGCATCTGATCGGTGCGCCGCATCTGGACACCTATTACGGCATCGCGCCGCCCGAGCTGAGTGCCGAATTCGGCACCGCCAGCATGGGTGTCGCCGCCATCGGCTGGTCGCTGCTGGGCTATTTCTGCGCCTATTTCCTCGCGCGCGGCGAAGACGCCTGACCAAGCAATCAGGGTGGCCTTGAAACCGCCAAGCGCCCTTCCGGTCCGCCGGGAGGGCGTTTTTCTTTGGTTTTCAGAGCGCCGGCACCCGGCCGGTGAGACAAAAGCGCAGCCGCCCGGCCGGGCGCGCATCCTCGATCACCCCGCCCTCGGCCTCGACGAAAAGCCGCGTCAGGGCGGCGATGTCGGCCACGTCCCCGGCTTCGATGCGCGAAAACAGATAGGCCACCTTGCCCGGCGCCCGCAGCGCCAGCGATACCGGCGCATCGCACATGTTCATGCAGGGGCCGGCCACGACGTCGGCCTCGACCTCAAGCGCGGCGCGCAGCGCCTCGACCATCTCCGGCCCCGGCCGGTGCCCGTCCCGGTCCTGACAGGTTTGGCAAATAAACACGGTGTGGCGCATGCTGGATCCTTTCCCGATCTGGACTAACCCGCCCGGCGCTGCCACACAAGTTGCGCAGACAAACCGACGAGGCCGCCATGTCAGACAGTATCACCGTCGCCCCCGGCGACCCGCGCGATCCCCGGGCCACCGCGTTGTTGCAGCAAAGCCAGAACCTGATGCGGGCGCTTTTCGACCCCGAAGAGAACCACTTTCTGGAGATCGACGCCCTCAGCGCGCCGTCGATCCAGTTTCTGGTCGCCCGCGAGGCCGAACGCATTCTCGGTTGCGCGGCGCTGGCCGACCGGGGCGCCTATGGCGAGATCAAGTCGATGTTCGTCGACCCTGCGGCGCGCGGCAAGGGGGTCGCGCATCTCTTGATGCAGGGGCTGGAACAGGCGGCGCGCGACCGGGGGCTGGGGGTGGTCAAGCTCGAGACCGGCGACAAGCTGACCGAGGCGCGCGGGCTTTACCGCGCGCATGGGTTTGCCGAATGCGCCCCTTTCGGAGACTACACGGCCAATGCGACCTCGGTCTTCATGACCAAGACCCTGACCTGAGCCGCCCGCCGCGCTGCCGGCTCAGCCGGTGATCCGGCCCTCGGCGCGCCACTGGTCGAACACCGCCAGCGCGGTCTCGCAGAAGGCGGCGTCGTTGATATGGGCGTCGATCGGGCGATAGTCGACATTGTCCGGCAGGCTGGCCTCGAGCGCTTCGACAAAGGCGGCGAGCCCCTCGGCGTCGTGCAGATCGG
Source organism: Shimia sp. (assembly GCF_041624275.1). Classification (GTDB taxonomy): domain Bacteria; phylum Pseudomonadota; class Alphaproteobacteria; order Rhodobacterales; family Rhodobacteraceae; genus Shimia. The sequence goes on along the minus strand of NZ_JBFJVE010000033.1, from coordinate 17,516 downwards.
CGCCCGGCCGGTCCCATTCGTTGCAGCCCCCGCGCGGCATGATGAAGGCACAGGGCCCCTTGGCCCGGGCCAGTTTCTCGGCGTGAAGCCGCGCCACCTCGCGGCGCTCCTCGCTGGTCAGCACCACCGATTTCAACAGCCGGTTGTGGTCATGCGCGGGCCGGCCCCCCAGCCGTTCGGGCAGCGGCTTCCAGCCCACCAGATCGACCAGATCGTAACAGGCCGGGGCGACGATCTGCGGCGTCGCGCTGGCCCCGGCATTGGTCAGCCGGTCGCCGCCGGCCGACAGCCCGCCCATCAGGTGGTTGCCGACCTCCTGGGTGGCGAAATCCATCACGCAGGCAAAGGCGCCCTCGGCGGCCAGCGATTCGAAGGCGCGCCCGCCCATGCCGGTGGCGTGGAACACCGCCACTTCGAAACCGCGCGCCTCGAGCGCCGGCTTCAGCGTCACCATGTACTGCAGGATGGTCTTGCCGAACGAGGTCATGCCGACCAGCGGCCGGTCCTGCGCCGGTTTCTCCACCGCGCGGGCGGCCCCCAAGACCGCGCCTGCGGCCTGGCTGAGCGAGGATTTGCAGACCGAGTTCAGCCCGTAAAGCCCGCCCGCCCAAAGGATCATCTGGATGTCGGCGGCCAGCCGCTCGGGCGGCAGAAGCTGCGAGAAGGCGACCGTCGAGACCACGTATTTCGGCAGCCCCAGCGGCAGCGCCTGACAGACGTCCAGCGCCAGATCGGTGCCCATGGTGCCGCCAAGCGCGATCACCCCGTCGACCTTGCCTTCGCGGTAAAGCCGCAGGGCCAGCGCCGCCGCGCCTCGGGCCATGATCTGCATCGCGGTGTTCTCGTCGCCGCTGCCGATGGCGGCCTCGATCGACGCGCCGCCGGCTTCGGCGACCCTGTGTTTGGAATAATCCGTGGGCTCCGACGGCTCGCCCAAGACGCTGACATCCATCGACAGCACGCCGCCGCCCATGGCGCGGATGCGGCCGCAGATATAGTTCAGCTCGGCGTCCTTGGTGTCATAGGTGCCGACCACGAGGATGGTTTTATCGGTCATGGGCTGTCCCTCAGAGCCTGATCCAGGCGGTTTTCAGATCGGTGAATTTTTCCAGTGCGTGCAGCGATTTGTCATGGCCGTTGCCCGATTGCCGGACGCCGCCCAGCGGCACCGTGTTGTCGGGCCCGCCATAGGTGTTGACGTGGATGACACCCGAACGGATGGCGCGGATCATCCGGTGCGCGCGCCCCAGATCCGAGGTCCAGACCCCTCCCGCCAGCCCATAGACCGAGTTGTTGGCGATGGCGACGGCCTCTTCCTCGTCGCGGAACGGCAGCACCCCGAGCACCGGGCCAAAGACCTCTTCCTGCGCCAGCCGGTCATGGGGTTTCACCCCGGTGACGATGGTCGGCTGCATGTAATAGCCGCCGCTCTCTTCAAGGATGCGGTTGCCACCGGCATAGATCGTGCTGCCCTCGGCGCGGGCACTGTCGACAAAGCCGAGGTTGCCCTCGAGCTGGGCCCGCGAATTGACCGCCCCCATCTCGGTGCCCAGATCCAGAGGGTCTCCGACCCTCAGCGCCGCGGCATGGCGGGCCACGGCGGCGACGAAATCGTCGTGGATGCTGTCCTCGACCAAGAGCCGCGAGCCCGACACACAGACCTGCCCGGAGTTGCGGAAGATGCCCATCGCCGAGACCCTGGCCGCCTCGTCCAGATCGGGCGCATCGGCAAACACCAGGTTGGGCGACTTGCCGCCGAGCTCGAGATAACAGCGTTTCATGTTCGAGCGCGCCGAATATTCCAGCAGCCGCCGTCCGACACCGCCCGAGCCGGTGAACACCAGCATGTCGACCTCCATCGACAGGGCGATGGCTTCGCCGACCACCGATCCCTGTCCGGTGACCACGTTCAGCACCCCGTCCGGCAGCCCGGCCTCGGCCGCCAGCTCGGCCAGTTTCAACAGCGACAGCGAGGCGGTCTCGGCCGGTTTCAGCACCACCGAATTGCCCATTGCCAGCGCCGGCGCCAGTTTCCATGCGCCGATCATCAGCGGGAAGTTCCACGGCACGATGGCGCCGACCACGCCCACCGGCTCGCGGTGGATCAGGCCCAGAAAACCGGGGTCGGTGGGGGCGATCTCGCCATAGACCTTGTCCAGCGCCTCGGCGTAATAGCGGAAAGTGCCGGCGGCCGACCCCGGCTCGGCCTTCAGCGCCATGGCGATCTCGGTGCCATTGTCGCGCACCCCCAGCACCGCCAGTTCCAGAGCGTGCTGCTCGATCAGGTCGGCCAGCCGGTGCAGCACCTTCTTGCGCCCGGCCGGGGCCATGCGGCTCCAGCGTCCATCGTCGAAAGCGGCGCGGGCGGCGGCGACCGCGCGCTCGGCGTCGGCGGCGCTGGCGCGGGCGATGGTGGTCAGGATCTGGCCGTCGATCGGGCTCTCGACCTCCAGCACCTCGCCCGAGCCCGGCTGCCATGCGCCGTCGATGAACAGCCCCTGCGGCGCGATGCTGCGGTGGCGCAGCGCATTGATGCTTGCTTGGTCGACCATGCGGCCTCCTTATCGGTTCTTGTGGTCCAGCCAGACGCGGCGGAAATGGAGGGCCAGCACCGCGAGGATCATCAGGAACAGGATCATCGCAATGGGCCGGTCGATGAAATCGAGCGGGGTCTTCACCCGCGCCATGCCGGCGCGCAGCTTGACCTCCATGATGCCGCCCAGAACCATGCCGAGGATGATCGGCACCGCCGGGATCGCCAGCCGCTTGAGCACAAAGCCGAAGATCCCGAAACAGGCGGCGATCAGGCAGTCGGTGAAGGAATTGCGCAGCGAATAGACGCCGACGAAGGACAGCACCAGAATACAGGCGCCGAGAAAGCGGTCGGGAATTTTCACCACCTTTATCAACTGGTTGGTGGCGGCGAGCAGGAAGACCAGCACGAGGATGTTGAGCAGCAGCAGCGCCAGGTAAAGCGCGACGACGAAATCCATCCGGCTCTGGAACAGCTGCGGCCCGGGCACCACGTTGTGGACGTAGAACACCGACAGCATCATCGCCGTCAGCGCCTCGCCCGGAATGCCCAGCGCCAAGAGCGGCACCATGGCGGCGGCGGGCACCGCGTTGTTGGCGGTCTCGGCGGCGATCAGCCCCTCGGGCGCGCCCTCGCCAAAGGTCTCGGGGTGTTTCGAACTGCGCTGGGCATAGGTATAGCTGAGGAACTGGGCGGTGAACTCGCCGACCCCGGGGATCATCCCCATCAGCACGCCGAAACTGCCCGATACCGTCGCGACGCGCGGATGGCGCGCCAGCTCGCGCAGCCCCTGGAGCAGGCCGCCGCGCAGCGGCGCCAGGCGGATTTCGCGGTCCTTGCCCTGCAACAGGTAAAAGGCCTGGCTGAGGGCGAACAGCCCGAGCACCACGACGATCAGGTTGACGCCGCCCGACAGCCAGCTTTGCTCAAAGGTGAAGCGTTTGGTGTATTTCACCGGCTCCAGCCCGACGGTGTTGAGAAAGATCCCGAAACAGGCCAGCGCGGCGGCGATCAGCGCCTGGCCGCGATGCGCCACCACCACCAGGATCAGCCCCAGCAGCGCAGCGAGAAAGATCTCGCGGCTGCCGAACATCGGCGCGATCCGGGCCAGCACCGGGGCAAAGAGAATGAGGCAGACCACCGAGAAGACGCCGCCGAAGAACGAGGCGCTATAGGCCAGCGACAGGGCGCGCCGCGCCTCGCACCTCTGGGTCATCGGATAGCCGTCATAGGTGGTCAGCGCGTTCACCGCCGTGCCCGGCGTGTTGATCAGGATCGCCGGGATCGCGCCGCCATACATCGACGAGCCATAGATGCCCAGCAGAACGGTCAGCCCGACGATCGGGTCCATCGAGAAGGTGGTCGGCAACAGGATGGCGATGGCCACGGCGGGGCCGACGCCGGGAATGGCGCCGATCAGCACGCCGCCGACCGATCCGGCGAGCAGCGCCAAGAGCACGTCCCAGCGGGCCAGGATCTCGACCGAGGAAAGAAACAGCTCCATGATGCGCCCTAGAAGTTCAGGATGAAGAGGCCGCGCAGCGGCTCGGGCAGGTGGTCATAGACCGCCGCGCCGGGAATCTTGACGTCAAGCAGCGCCTTGAACAGCACCACCACCGCGACCGCGAACAGCGCCGCGATGCCGGCCATCCGCCGGCTGCGATAGCCGATCCGCCAGACCAGCACCGGCAGCACCACCAGCGTCACCGGCAGATAGCCCAGCACCGGCACCAGGGCGACATAGGCAAGGAACCACAGCACCCATTCGATGGCCAGGAACCAGATCTTCCATTCCTCGAAATCGGCCCGCCCGACCCGGCGGTGCGGCAGTTTCCACAGGTGCAGCCCGCCGAACAGCACCATGCCGCCGATGGCGATGGCGGGCCAGAAACGCGGCTGGGCGAACAGCTTGGTGCGCTTGGTCCACTTGGTCTGCTCGCCAAGCTGCCACAGCAGCAGAAGCGCCGCCACCAGGAAGACGATGGCAAACAGCGTCTGCCCGCGCAGCGGCGCCTTGTCGGTTTTTTCCTCGGGTGCGCTCATCCGCCGGGCTCCGGGTCAGTGAAATGGGGCCGGGGGCCTGTCGCCTCCGGCCCGGTGGGGCCTGTCGCCTATTCCAGCAGCCCGCCGATATGGGCCATCGAGGCCTTGTCGCGGGCGATGGTCTCGGCCGAGGCGGCGGCGTCCGACCAATAGACCTGGGCGCCGGTCTCGCGGGCCAGTGTCTGGGCCCGCTCGCTGGTCACGGTCTTGGCGGCGACGGCGGCGATCTTGTCGCGCACATCCTGCGGCGTGTCCTTGTGCACGAACAGCCCGTTCCACAGCGCGATGCCCAGCGTCGGGTCAAGCTCGCCGATGGTCGGCGTCTCGGGGATCAGCGGGATGCGCTCATCGGTGATCGAGGCCAGCACCGTCACCTTGTCGAGACAGGGCAGGATCAGCTGCAGCGTGGTGTTGATGACATCGGCATCGCCCGAGGCCAGCGTGTTGCAGTCCAGCGCGTCAAAGGCCGCTTCCGAGCCCCATTCGAAACCGGCGTTCACCGCATAGGCCATGGTCACCATCGTCGGCGGCAGCACCTGCCCGAAATGGCCCAGCGCCACGTCGTTGGTTTTTGCATGTTCGGCCAGTTCGGCCATCGAGCCATAGGGCGCATCGGCTGAGGTGGCGATGACGAAAGGATAGGTGAGGAAGATGCCCACCGGCTCGAACACCTCGCCGGCCAGTTCGTCGATGCCGATCTCATGGCCGATCACCGGCACCGCCGGCACGAAGGATCCGATCGTATAGCCGTCGGCCGGGGCGGTCGCCACCTCGATCGCGCCGGGGAAGGGGCCGCCGCCGCCGCCCGGCTTGTTCACCACCGCCGCCGAGACACCGTATGCCTGCTGGAAGTCCTCGGCGATCATCCGGGTCAGCACGTCCTCGAGGTCGCCCGGTGGCCACGGCACGATGAAGCTGACGGGTTTCTCGGGGTAGTCGGCCAGCGCCGCGCCGGCGGTGGCCGCCATGGACAGGGCCAGTGCGCCGCCCAGAAGCTTTGTTGAAATCATGTCGTCTCTCCCTGTTCACCAGTTGAGCCTGGCATTTGATCGGTTCAATATTCAAACCGAAGGTTCGAAAATAGATTGACAGGTTAATCGTAATTCTGTCAACACTTTTGGAAGACCCTGGCGCACCGGATGGTTTGGCGGCGTGTCCAAGGGTCAATCGAAACGGTCGGGGGAATCATGGGTACGGTCACCAAGGCATTGTCATTGCTGGGATATTTCTCTCGCTCCCAGCCCGAGATCGGGCTTGCCGAGATGACCCGACAGTCGGGAATGAACAAGGCGACGGTCTATCGGCTGCTCAGCGAACTGGCCGATCAGGGATTCGTCGAGCAGGTCGGATCGGGGCGTGCCTATCGTCTGGGGCCGGCCTTTCTGCGGCTCGCGGCGCTGCGAGAGGCGGCGGTTCCGATGCGCGAAGTGGCGCAGAAGGTGCTGGGCGAGCTTAGCGAAGCCACCGGCGAGACCGCCCATATGTCGGTGATGCAGGGCGATATTCTTGCCACGCTGGCCTATGTCTACAGCAGCCGGCATGGCACCCGCGTCACCATGGAGGACGCCGAGCAGATCACCTTTCACGCCACCAGCTCCGGGCTTGCGGTGCTGGCCCACAACCCGCCGGCTCTGACCGAGCGGGTGCTGGCCGGGCCGCTCGAGAAACGCACCCCCCAGACCGAGACCGACCCGGCGGTCCTGCGCGCCCAGATCGAGGCGGTGCGCCGCAGCGGCATCGCCGAAAGCATCAGCGGCTTCGAGGAGGACGTGCATTCCCACGCCTGCCCGATCTTCGACGCCGGCCAGTCCTGTTACGGCGCCATTGCCGTCGCCGCCCCGGTGGCGCGCATGACCCCGGACCTGCGGCGCAGCATTCGCCACGAGGTGGCGCGGGCGGCGCTGCGCATGACCCGGCTGCTCGGCGGCTTTGCCCCGGACACCTTCAAACACCAGGCCGATGCGCTCGTGTCGGCCCCAGCAACAGCCATTGATCCCAAGGGGTGAACCGATGAAAGACAGCAATTTCCTGAAAGAGCACAACGCCCGGTCCCTGTGGCACCCGATGGCCCATCCCGCCGACAGCCTGGCCAACCCGCCGACCATCGTCACCGGCGCCAGCGGGGTGCGCATCCGGGACATCGACGGCCACGAGGTGGTCGACGGGGTGGGGGGGCTGTGGAACGTCAACCTCGGCTATTCCTGCGCCCCGGTGAAACAGGCGATCTCCCGACAGCTCGACCAGCTGCCCTATTACTCGATCTTTCGCGGCACCAGCAATGACGCGGTGATCGAGCTTGGCGAAGAGCTGCGCGGCTTTTTCGCCCCCGACGGCATGGGCCGCGCCTTTTTCACCTCGGGCGGCTCGGATTCGGTGGAAACGGCTCTGCGGCTGGCGCGGCAGTATCACAAGATTCGCGGGCAAGAGGGGCGCAGCAAGTACCTGAGCCTGAAAAAGGGCTATCACGGCACCCATACCGGCGGCGCCTCGGTCAATGGCAACGCCAATTTCCGCACACAATACGAACCGCTCTTGCCGGGCTGTTTCCATATTCCGGCGCCCTACACCTATCGCAACCCGTTCAACGAGACCGACCCCGAGCGGCTGGCGGCGCTCTGTCTTCAGGCGCTCGAGGACGAGATCGCCTTTCAGGGCGCCGGCACCATCGCCGCCTTCATCATGGAGCCGGTGCTGGGTGCCGGCGGGGTGATCCCGCCGCATGAAAGCTTCATGCCCGGCGTGCGCGAGATCTGCACCCGCAACGGCATCCTGCTGATTGCCGACGAGGTGATCACCGCTTTTGGCCGCACCGGCTCGTGGACCGGCGCGCGCCACTGGGGGGTGCAGCCCGACATGATGTGTACCGCCAAGGCGATCACCAATGGCTATTTCCCCTTCGGCGCGGTGATGCTGAGCGAGGCGATTGCCGAGACCTTCGAAAAGGACACCTCGGGCAAGGCGGCGATCGGCCATGGCTATACCTATTCCGGGCACCCGGTGGGGGCGGCGGCGGCGCTGGCCTGTCTGGCCGAAACCCTACGGCTCAAGGTCAATGAGAACGCCGCCGCGCGCGGCGCCGAGATGATGGCCGGGCTGCAAGTGCTGAAAGACAGGTTCGAAGTGATCGGCGACGTGCGCGGCGGTCACGGGCTGATGAACGCGCTGGAGCTGGTCGCCGACCGGGACAGCAAGGCGGCCATCGACAAGGCCACCATCGCCAGGGTGCAAGAGGTCGCCTATCAAAGCGGCGCCATGGTGCGGGTCTCGGGCAACAACATCATCCTGTCGCCGCCGCTGGTGCTGACGGGTGAGGATGTGCAGGTGATCCTCTCGGCGCTCGAGGCCGGGCTGGGCGCGGCCTCGGCCTGAGCCCGCCGCCGCCTAAAGCAGCGCCCGGGCGTCGCCCGCCAGCTGCCGCAGCGCTCGCGCGAAGATCAGCGTGTCGATGCCGACGGCAACGAATGTGGCGCCGAGGTCGAGAAAGCGGCGCGCCTCGTCCAGATCGCGGGCGAGGATGCCGGCGGCCTTGTCGCTGGCCGCGATGCGCCGCAACGCGCGGGCGATGGCTTCCTGTACTTCCGGGGCGGTCGGGTTGCCGGGGAACCCCATGTCCGCCGACAGGTCGGCGGGGCCGATGAACACCCCGTCCACCCCGTCGGTGGCCAAGATCTCGTCTAGGTTCTCCAGCGCCCTGCGGCTTTCGGCCTGCACGATCAGGCAGACCTGCTGATTGGCGGTCTGGACGTAATCGGCAATCGCGCCAAAGCCCGAGACCCGCCCGCCACTGGCCCCCATGCCGCGGATGCCCTCGGGCGGGTAGCGCATGGCGCGGGCCATGGCGCGGGCCTCCTGGGCGCTGTCGACCATCGGCACCAGAACCGTCTGGGCACCGGCATCCAGCACCTGTTTCACCATCCATGCCTCGCCGATCGGCAGCCGCACCACCGCGTGGCTCGGCGACGGGTCGACCACCATCATCTGGTCGCGCAGCGAGCGCAGATCATTGGGCGCATGTTCGCCGTCAAGCACCAGCCAGTCAAAACCGGCATGGGCGACGATCTCGGCCACGGCCGGTTCGGCCGAGGCCAGCCACAGGCCGATCTGCGGGCGACCGCCGGCAAGGGCGGCCTTGAAGGGGTTGGGGGTGGCAGGCATGGGCGTTTCCTCGGCAGTCTGGACAGGCAATCGGGGCGTCGCGACGTATCAGATCGCTGCCGGCCGGCTTTGTCCAGCCCGCAGGACGCCATCACGCCGCCGCGTCGAAAAGTAAATAACATGTTAACTAAAGCCGGTGCCGATGCAAGCCCTGCGACGATCCGGAGCGGCAACCGCTGCGGCAAAAGGGGCAGCAACAACGCAGGGGCGGCCATGGCCGGCCGCCCCTTCGCTATTCACATGTCGCCCCGCGCTCAGCCGAGCAGCTTGGCCTCATAGGCCTTCAGCGTCATCCGCGCAGCGCGGTACTTCTCGAGCCCCTGGCGTCGGCGCAGATCGGGGAAGAGGTCATAGATCTCTTCACGCTGCGCCTGCTCGATGCCGTCCATCGACACCTGGCCGGGCTGGAAGCTCTCGCTCCAGGTGCCATTGGCCAGCACCACCTCGTGGTTGTCGCACAGGAAGTGGACATATTCGATGCTTGCCGCCTGCACCTGATGCACGCCCTGCATATGGGTCAGGTGCTTGGCTGCCACCAGCACTTCGCTTTCCTCGAACAACAGCTGCGACTGCTGGCTGACCAGCAGCATGCGGTGGTTGGGCGACACCATCATGTCGCGATCCGGCAGGTTGGGGCCAAGCGAGCCCTTGCGGATCATCACCGGGCGCAGTTTCGGGCGCTCCAGCAGGTTGCGGCCCGAAAGCTTCTTGCTGCCGGTCCAGCGGATGGTCTGCAACCCGTTGTCGCGGGTGACGACCGTGTCGCCTTCCTTCAGCTGTTCCACCGGAACTTCGCCCATCGGGGTGAGGATGGTGGTGCCCGGCGTGAAGCAGATGATGTTCTCGATATTGTAGAACGTCGCCTGTCCGGTCTCGGTGCCCCCGGAGTCAAAGAAATGCACGATGCCGTTTTCATGATCCGGCGTGGTGTATTCGATCTGGGTATAGCCGCCACCCGGGTTCTGGGCCTCGCCGGCGCCGGTCACGTCCAGCGTGTCGAAATCGACTCCGCCTTCGTTGCCGTCGATGGTGTCGCCCTGACCGATATTGGAGAAGCTGTCCTGATCGTCGCCGCCTCTGGCTAGGTCGCCGTCGCCATCCGCACCGCCGAGGTCGAACACATCGTCTCCGGCGCCGCCTTTCAGCACATCGGCCCCGTCGCCGCCCTGCAGCGTGTCGGCGCCGCCCTGTCCAAGCAGGGTGTCGTCACCGTGGCCGCCGATCAGCATGTCGTCGCCGGAACCGCCTTCGATACTGTCCTCGTCGATGCCGCCGTCGATCACGTCATTGCCGCTGCCACCATAGATTGTGTCATCGTCATCCTGACCAAAGATGGTGTCGTTGCCATCACCGCCGTCGATCAGGTCGCGGCCGTTGTCGGGCTCCGGGTCCGGGCCGAAGGTGTCGGCGTCATCCTTGATGTTCAGCGAATCCGGGAAGATCGGGTCGAGACCACCATAGATGAGGTCGTCGTCGGCCCCGCCCGAGATGGTGTCATTGCCTTCGCCGCCGATGATGGTGTCCATGCCGTCGCCGCCCGAGACGTCATCGGCATCGACGCCAGCATTGATGCTGTCGTTGCCGGTGCCGCCAAGGATGGTGTCGCGGTCGTCGCCGGTAAAGATCACGTCGTCGCCGGCACCGCCATCGACATAGTCGCGGTCATCTTCCGGGTCGGCATCGGCCGGCACCGCCGGGAACGGCCCATAGGCCGGGAAGCCGAGGTCGGGCCGCTGATCGGTCGGATCGCTGGACGACGAGGTGATGGTGTCATTGCCGTCACTGCCGCTGATCGTATCCGATCCGCCGCCGGTTTCGACAACATCGTCGCCACCGTTGGTGTTGATGATCTCGTCACCGTCCGAACCGGTTACGGTGTCGTCGCCGGCGCCGGTATCGACCTGTTCGATCTCGGTGAACGACAGCGTGTCTGCGCCATCCGTCACCGTGCCCTCTTCGGGGTCGGTGAATGTCACGGTCAGATCATCGGTCTCGCCCGACATGTCGAGCACGTCGATATCGCCGTCGCCGGGATCTTCGCCGCCGGTCACAGTGTCGTTGCCGTCAAGGCCGACGAATGTGTCGTCGCCGGTGCCGCCAAGCAGGGTGTCGGCGCCGCCGCCGCCGGTGATCAGGTCGTCATCGGCGCCACCGTCGATGAAGTCGGCCGCGCCGGCGCCGTCGATGGTATCATCGCCGCCATTGCCCCAGAACTCATTGGTATAGGCGTCGCTGGGGTTGGTGCTGGCATTGTCGAAACCGACCAGCGTGTCGTCGAACTCCGAGCCGATGATGCCGTCGATGCCCTGCTGGATGGTATCGTTCTCGGCATCGCCGCCCGACGAGCTGCCGGTGGCCAGGTTGATGTTGACCGCCGCCGACGAGGCGGAATAGTCGATATTGTCCTGACCGGCATTGCCGACAAAGGTGTCGGCGCCTTCGCCGCCGATGAACAGATCATCGCCGGTGCCACCGACCAGCAGGTTGTTGCCGGCATCGCCCTGCAGCGTGTCGTCGCCGGCCTGGCCATAGATGTCGTCATCGCCCAGCCCGCCGATCAGCAGATCACCGCTGTCGTCCGGGTCTCCGGCCACCGACAGGGTGTCAAAGAACACGTCGGTGATGTTGACATGGCTGTCATCGCCACCATCGTTGCTGTGAATGATCTCGATCCGCGACACCGGGCCGGCGATCTCGACCAGGATCGAGTTGTCGGCGCCATCATTGGGGCCGCTGTTGTCATTGGCCCGGGCGGTGTCGTGCCCGGCCACGCCATCCTCGTCCGACAGGGTCAGATCGGTGGTCGGGCTCGCGGTCAGGGTGACGGGGATCGGGTTGCCGTCGCTGTCATAGGCCAGGATCTGGACCACGGAATCGTGGTCGATGTCATTGACCCGGAAATCGACATTGGCCACCGGATCCGAAAAGTCGAGCCGGTAGGTGGCGCCTTCGCCATCATTGTCGGTCTGCGATTCCAGCGAGCTGTGCGCGTCAACGGTTTCCGAGCCGCCGTCGATGCCGGCGATGTTCTGCGTGTCTTCCTCGAACTTGGCCTTGGTGCTGCAGTTGCTCACCTCGGTATAGGTGACGACGACCGAGCCGGTGTCCTGGGAATAGAGCGGATCGATGGTCTCGCCATCCTTGATGCCGGTGCCGGTCGCGGTGCCGGTGCCGGTGCCGGTTCCGGTTCCGGTGCCGGTGCCGTCGACGCCGCTGCCGTTGGAGCCTGCGCCGGTTCCGGTGCCGGTGCCGCTGCCCTTGCTGCCCGAGCCGGAGCCTTTGCTTCCGGTGCCGGTGCCCGAACCGTGGCCGGATCCACCGCTGCCACCGATAGCCGAACCGGATCCGGTCGTGCCGGTGCCGGTACCGGTACCAGTGCCGGTTCCGGTGCCGGTGGCCGTGGCGCCGATGCCGCTCCAGTTGAAGCTCTCGCGACCGATGACGACACCTTCTTCGCCATAGCCGCCGAAAATCGTGTCATCGCCGGCGCCGCCGTCGATGGTGTCGCTGCCACCCTCGCCATAGATCAGGTCGTCGCCGTCGTCGCCATAGATCACGTCGTTGCCGGCGATATCGTCCGAACCGCTGACGTCGAAGGCGATGTCGGTGACGGTGATGCCGGTGTTGTGGCTGCCATCCTGTTCGTGGATGATCTCCCAGCTGCTGACCGGGCCGGCGATGGTCACCAGAACCGAATGTTCGGCGGCATAATCATTGGTGTAATTGTCGTCGATGCTGGCGGCGGTCTCGTTGCCGGCCACCGCGTCGGTGTCGGACAGGACCAGCCCCGAACCGGCATCGCTCAGCGTCACCTCGATCGGGTCGCCATTCTCGTCATAGGCACGCACCACGACCCGGCCGTCGCCGTCGATGTCGTTGATGCGGAACTCGACGTTCTCCAGCGGAACATCCGATTCCCACTTGTAATGCGCCGAGTTGGCATCGCCGTTCAGAACCGAGGCAAAGGCCGAGTTCTCGCCGACCTCGGTGTCGAGATCGTCGGTGTTCTGGGTCGCGGTCTCATATTCGGTATCAACGCCGGCGCTCTGCGAAACGGTCGAGAAGGTGATCGCGGCAAGGCCGGTGTCCTGGGTGAAGTCCGGCGTCGCCGCGTTGTCGGCAAAACCCGGCCCCAGCGACCACTGGAACAATTCGCGGATCAGCGACGTCGTCGCGCTGCCGCTGTCGCCGTGAATGGTGTCATTGCCACCGCCGCCGTCGATGGTGTCATCGCCGCCGAGTCCGAAGATCGTGTCCGGCCCGTCGGTGACCATGTCGCCGTCGGAATCGGTGTAACCTACTTCGATCAAATCGTCGCTGTTGGTGCCTTGAACCACACCCGGGTCATTCGGATCAGCCATCGTTACCTCTTCTCAATTACGTGTCGCGACGCACAGGGACACCCCGCATTGAATGGGCACGCCCAGTCACTGCTCGCACTCCTGCCGGCGCATCACGTGGATGCTCAATTTTTCGTTGGCCGCCCCGAGCCATTGTTCGCCCCCCAGTCGGGCGTGACTCAAATATGCGTCAATTGACGGGTTAACAAAACCAAAACATGCGAAAAACACTGAAAAAGTGAGTCTTTGATTAACAATGGCTTGCGTCAAGCCTTTATCAATTCGGGCGCAAATGTGGCATTGTTTCCGGATTCCCGGCCAAAGCCCCGAAGGCTGGCCCGGAGTCGGGGGCTGAATCTGGCGAGTCTGTGTCCAAGCCCCGGGTTTGCGGTCATTCCAAGGCGAAAGAATGGTGAACTTGTTTCCTGTCGGGAACCAATAAATCGGCGCTCGCAGCGCAAAACGCGTGGCGCGGAAACCACAGGCCGGGGGGCGGAATGTGGCGGGTTTGCGAAACAATTCTGGCGAAATGCGGGATTGTCCACAGGGCGGCAACAATGATGATTCGAATCAACGCCGCAACCGGCTGCGAGTCGCCGCCCGCTGCCCCCGCCGAAGCGCCGCCAAAAACGGCGATCAATAGGTCAGAAGCAGCCTGTCGCGCACCACTTCGCGCTCCAGTGTCTGGCCATCCATCTGGAAGCGTTTCAGCATCGAACGGCCGATATTGACGAAATGTTCATGCTCGAACAGGTCCTCGGGATAGGCGATGTCGCAATAGGTGTGACCCGATTTCTTGGTGCCGTCGATGCTCAGCGCCACCATCACCCCGCGCGCCTTGGCCTCGGCGATGGCCGCCATCAGCTCTTGCAGCCGGAAGGCCTGGGCACCGTAGAGGATGCTCTGCGAATGGGCATAGGGCGGGTCGCAGTAGATCAGGTCGCCGGCCTCGGCGCGGGCAAAGGCCTCGAGATAGTCGAGCCGCTCGAAGCGGGTGCCGGCGACGCGCGGGCGCCACATGTCGACCCGGCGGGCGAATTTCTCGGGCTTGACCACCGGGTGGCTGCCCATCGGCGTCGACATCCGCCCGTCTTTCTTGCGGAACCGCACCACGCCGCCGTAACAGGCCCGGCACAGGAACAAGAGATCGGCGCCGTTGGGGCTGGCGTTGTAATCGGCCTTGATCTTTTCATAGCGCGCCAGCTTGTCGCCGGCCTGGAACCACTCCCAGCGTTCCGCATAGCAGCTTTTCAGCTGCTCGGGGTCTTCGGCCAGCATCTGCCAGATCTGCATCAGCGGCGCGAAGATGTCCGAACCCAGGGCGCGCGCCGGGGCCAGGTTGGCCAGCACCCCGCCCGAACCGATGAAGGGCTCGTAATAGGTGCCGTAGCGGCGCGGGAAATGGGCGATGATCTGATCCGCATAGCGCTGTTTGTTGCCGACCCATTTGATGAGCTGGGTCTTGAACGGCGTGATGGTGCCGCTGTCGCGGTCGCGCAGGTCCTGAAGGTCGGAGAACAGCGAAGGTTGCATGGCGGCGGCGGTCTCCTGCGGCGGTGCGGTCGCGCCAGCATCGCGGTGCAGTCGCCGAGCCGCAAGCGAAAAAGCCGCTGCGTTTCGGTCGGGGGATTGCTGTCTCAACTGTCGGGGAAAGATGGTGCTGTGAGGGAGGATTGAACTCCCGACCTCACCCTTACCAAGGGTGCGCTCTACCACTGAGCTACCACAGCATCTGTCGTGGCGCGGGATTTAGACTCAAACGCCGACCCTTGCAACCCCATCTGGACCCTTTTTTTCGCCTCCTGTAAGGAAAGGGCATGCAACGCAATTCAGACCCCAATAAACACAAAGCGAAACCGGCCTCGAGAGAAGAACGTCTCAAGGCGGCGCTGAAGGCAAATATGGGCCGTCGCAAGGCCCAGGCGCGGGCGCGGGCGGAAAAACCCGGGGCGCCCGACAGGGGCGAGCAGGACAAAGGCGAGAGTTAATGGATTCGATTATTGTACGCGGCAACGGCCCGCTGAACGGCCAGATCGCGATTGCGGGCGCCAAGAACGCCTGTCTGGCGCTGATGCCGGCCACCCTGCTGAGCGAAGAACCGCTCACGCTGACCAATGCGCCGCGGCTGTCGGACATCAAGACCATGACCGAACTCTTGTCGTCGCTCGGCGCCGAGGTGTCGAGCCTGCAGGACGGCAAGGTGCAGGCGATGTCGAGCCACAATCTCGACAATCACGTCGCCGACTATGACATCGTGCGCAAGATGCGGGCCTCGAACCTGGTGCTGGGGCCGATGCTGGCGCGCTTGGGCCATGCGGTGGTGTCGCTGCCCGGCGGCTGCGCCATCGGGGCGCGGCCGATGGATCTGCATATTCACGGGCTCGAGGCGCTGGGCGCCGAGATCGAGCTGAAGGACGGCTATCTTCATGCCAAGGCGCCGCGCGGGCTGAAGGGCGCCGAGATCACCCTCGGCTTTGCCTCGGTCGGCGCCACCGAGAACATCCTCATGGCCGCCACCCTGGCCAAGGGCACGACGATCATCAACAACGCAGCGCGCGAGCCCGAGATCGTCGATCTCGCCAAGTGCCTGAGCGCCATGGGGGCGCAGATCGAGGGCGCCGGCAGCGAGCGCATCGAGGTGCAGGGTGTCGACCGGCTGCATGGCGCCACCCACCCGGTGGTGACGGATCGCATCGAGCTGGGCACCTATATGCTGGCGCCGGCGATCTGCGGCGGCGAGGTCGAGTGCCTCGGCGGGCGCATCGAGCTGGTCGGGGCCTTCTGCGAGAAGCTGGACGAGGCCGGGATCAGCGTCGAGGAGACCGACAAGGGCCTGAAGGTGGCGCGCAGGAACGGCCGGGTCAAGGCGGTGGACGTGGTGACCGAGCCCTTCCCCGGTTTCCCGACCGATCTTCAGGCGCAGATGATGGCGCTGATGTGCACCGCCGAGGGCACCTCGGTGCTGGAAGAGCGGATCTTCGAGAACCGTTTCATGCATGCCCCGGAACTCACGCGCATGGGGGCCAATATCGAAGTGCATGGCGGCACCGCCACCGTGCACGGGGTCGAGCGTCTCAAGGGGGCGCCGGTGATGGCCACCGACCTGCGCGCCAGCGTCTCGCTGATTCTGGCGGCGATGGCGGCCGAGGGCGAGACCATCGTCAACCGGGTCTATCACCTCGATCGCGGCTATGAGCGGGTCGAGGAGAAGCTGGGCAATCTCGGCGCCCATATCGAGCGGGTGAAGGGCGGATGAGCCGGGATGCACGATTCGAGGACGGGGTCGACGCGCCGCTGAACCTCGGGGCGCTGGACGCGGACGATCTGCGGGTGCTGTCGACGCTGGTGCAGGACGCGGTGTTCCCGATCACCGAGATGCGCTGGCTGAAGGGCGAGAACCGCTTTGCCCTGCTGCTGAACCGGTTCCGCTGGGAGGACGCGGCGGCGGCCGAGCGGCGCGGCCGGGCGGTGGAACGGGTGCAGGCGGTGCTGGTCTTCGACAACGTGCTGGCGGTCGCCTCGCAGGGGGTGGACCGGGCCGACCGGGATCTGGTGCTGTCGCTGCTGTCGCTGGCCTTCGAGCCCGGCGAAGAGGGCGCCGGGGCGGTGATCCTGACCCTGGCCGGGGACGGCGCGATCCGGCTTTCGGTCGAGGCGCTGGAGGCGACGCTGAAGGATGTGACCCGGCCCTATCTGGCGCCCTCGGGCGCGGTGCCGCGCCATGAGGCGTGAGGGGCGCTGCCCCCGCCGCCGCCAAGCCCCGGCTTGGCCGCGTCTCCCCCGGAGTATTTTTGGCAAGATGAAGCGCCGGTCCGGCGCGTGGGGCAGGGGTTGAGCCCATGGCCCGGGGGCGGTATTGAGCCGCAAAAGGAGAGCAGCATGCCGCAGTTTCTAGAGATCAGCGCCGATGATTTCGAAACCCGTTTTCAGGAGCTTCTCGGCGCCAAGCGCGAGGACAGCCCGGATGTCGACGCGGCGGTGGCCGCGATCATCGCCGATGTGCGCAATCGCGGCGACGCGGCGGTGCTGGAGCTGACGGCGAAATTCGACCGCCTGCAGCTGAGCCCCGAAACGCTGGCCTTTTCCGAGGCCGAGATCGACGCCTTTTGCGATCAGGTCCCGGCGGCGGAGCGCGCGGCGCTGGAACTGGCGGCCGAGCGGATCCGCACCTATCACGCGCGGCAAATGCCCGAGGATGCCAGCTGGCAGGACGAACACGGCGCCACGCTGGGCTGGCGCTGGACGCCGGTCTCGGCGGCCGGTCTTTACGTGCCGGGGGGGCTGGCCTCCTACCCGTCTTCGGTGCTGATGAACGCGATCCCGGCCAAGGTGGCCGGCGTCGAACGGCTGGCGGTGGTGGTGCCGACCCCGGACGGGGTGGCCAATCCGCTGGTCCTGCTGGCGGCGCGGCTGGCCGGTGTCGACGAGGTCTATCGCATCGGCGG
>NZ_JBFJVE010000032.1:0-19185 GCF_041624275.1 Shimia sp. | reverse complement strand
GGTGTTCCAGAACCCCTTCGACACGCTCAACCCCTCGATGACGGTGGGCCGCCAGATCATGCGGGCGCTGGAGATCTTCGGCGTCGGCGAGAGCGAGGCGGCGCGGCGCCAGCGGATGCGGGAGCTGCTCGATCTGGTGAAACTGCCGCGCGCCTTTGCCGACCGCATGCCGCGCCAGCTTTCGGGGGGCCAGAAACAGCGGGTCGGCATCGCCCGCGCCTTTGCCGGAGATGCCCGCATCGTGGTCGCCGACGAACCGGTCTCGGCGCTCGACGTCTCGGTGCAGGCGGCGGTCACCGACCTGTTGATGGAGATCCAGCGCGAACAGAAGACCACCTTGCTGTTCATCAGCCACGATCTGTCGATCGTGCGCTATCTCAGCGACCGGGTGATGGTGATGTATCTCGGGCATGTGGTCGAACTGGGCACCACCGATCAGGTCTTCGCCCCGCCCTATCACCCCTATACCGAGGCGCTGCTGTCGGCGGTGCCGATCGCCGATACCTCGATCGAGAAACAGCATATCGTGCTCGAGGGCGACATTCCCTCGGCGATGAACCCGCCGCCGGGCTGCCCGTTCCAGACCCGCTGCCGCTGGAAGGGAGAGGTCGCCGGTGGTCTCTGCGAGACCGAAGTGCCGCCGGTGCGCATCCTGGCCGAGGGGCACCAGGTCAAGTGCCATCTCGCCGACGACATCCTGGCGCGCATGGAGCCGGTCATCAAGACCGCCGCAGAATAGCGCAGGCGGCCTTGAAAAGAATGGCGGAGGGGGCCTGCTGGCCCCTTTCCCAAAGCGCAAACCGGGCATAAGCTCGGGCCATGACACGTTTCGCCCCCCTGCCCGACCCGCCCTATTACGCCGTCATCTTCACCGCGCAGCGCAGCGACGGCGACCTCGGCTATGACGCCATGGCCGCCGAGATGGTGACGCTGGCGGCGCAGCAGCCGGGCTATGTCGGCCATGAGAGCAGCCGCGACGACAGCGGGCTCGGCATCACCGTCAGCTATTGGCAGGACGAGGCGGCGCTGGTGGCCTGGAAGGGTGTCGCCCGGCACCTGCTGGCGCAGAAACTGGGCAAGACACGCTGGTATGAGCATTACACTTTGCGCGTCGCCCGCGTCGAACGCGCCTATGATGGCCCCGAGGGGCGCGGGTGATGAGCGACACCGCCCCGAGCGTGACGCCGATCTGCGCCTTCGACGTGACCGCCGGGGGCTGCCGGCCGGTCGCCGAGGCCTGGCCCCGGGCCGCCGCCGGACCCGAGGCGAACTATCGCTGGCTGCATCTTGACCTGAACCTGCCCGAAACCGCGCTCTGGGCGCGCGAGAAACTGCCCGAGATCGCCGCGCAGGCGCTGTTGCAGAGCGAGACCCGGCCGCGCTGTGACCGGCTCGACCAGGGGCTGGTGCTGAACCTGCGCGGGGTCAACCTCAACCCCGGCGCCAGCCCCGAGGACATGGTCAGCCTGCGCCTCTGGGTGACGGAGGACTGCATCGTCTCGGCCCGGCTGCGCAAGGTCTGGGCGGCCGACGAATTGCGCCGCGCCGCCGAAGCCGGGCGGGCGCCGGCCAGCGTCGGACTGTTCCTGCACGAGTTGGTGCAGGGGCTGACCCGCCGGATCGAGGCCGTCTCGCTGGAACTTGACGAGGAAACCGACGGTTTCGAGGACATCGACCCGGCCACCCAGGCCCTGCCCGGACCCGAGCTGAACCAGCTGCGCCAGACGGTCACCAAGATGCGCCGCTTCGTCAATCCGCAGCGCGAGGCGCTCGGCGATCTCACGCGGTCGCAGATGGGTTTTCTGGACACCGCCAGCCAGCGGCTGCTGCGCGAAAGCGCCAACCGGACCCAGCGCGCGCTGGAAGAGCTTGACGCCACCCGCGACCGGCTGGCGCTGATCATGGAGCATCATCAGGCCCAGGGCGCCAACCTGATGAGCCGCAACAGCTATCTGCTGTCGGTCGTCGCCGCGATCTTCCTGCCGCTGGGGTTCCTGACCGGGTTGTTCGGTGTCAACGTCGCCGGAATGCCGGGGATCGAAACGCCCTGGGCCTTCGGCGCGCTGGCGCTGGCCTCGGCGGCGCTGGGGGTGGCGCTCTACCTGTTGTTCAAGCTGATGCGCTGGCTCTGAGTTGCCGACACAAGCTTGGCCCGGACGGCGCCGCGCGCCGGGCGTCAGCTGCCAAGGATCACCCGAACATAGTTGCGGGTTTCCTCGTAGGGCGGCACGCCGCCGTATTTGCGCACCGCCTCGGGGCCGGCGTTATAGGCCGCCAGCGCCAGGCGCCACGATCCGAAACTGCGATACTGCCGCGCCAAATAGCGCGCACCACCGTCGAGGTTCTGATAGGGATCGAGGGGGTCGACGTTCAGCCGCCGCGCGGTCTCGGGCATCAGCTGCGCCAGCCCCAGCGCCCCCTTGTGGGATTTGGCCGATGCGTTCCAGCCGCTTTCCTGCTGCACCAGTTTCAGGAACATGTCGACCGGCACCCCGTTGCGCAGCGCCGCATCCTGCGCCATGGCCAGATAGGGGCCGTCATAGGCGCCGTCGAAACTGCCGTCACCCCATTTCGACGGCGTATAGACCTTGGTCGCCTCGAGCCGCACGGCGGCCTTGGTCTGCGATCTGGCGCGACTGTCCAGCACGCTGGTCTGCGATCGGTAAACCGCTGATTTCGAATTGGACTTGAGGAAATCGGCCGCGACCGGACCCGCCGCCAGCAGCATCAGCGACATGCCACATACCAGATATCTCATCGCAGATCCCTGCCCCTCGGCGCTTGTTTGCGCGCGTACTATATCGCATCGCGCGAGAATTTCCACGATTGCCGCACGGGCTGTCTCCGACGGCGGAAACGCGCCCAGCGACGGCAAGAAAAATCTTTGCGTTTAGGGTTCCATTAACCTTGTTCAGATGGTCTATGCTGTGCCGGACCAACACTCAGATTCTGGAAGGAGCGGACATATGGCCGGATCAGTGAACAAAGTCATTCTGGTGGGCAATCTCGGCCGCGACCCCGAAGTGCGGACCTTTCAGAACGGCGGCAAGGTGTGCAACCTGCGCATTGCCACCTCGGAAACCTGGAAGGACCGCAACACCGGCGAGCGCCGCGAAAAGACCGAATGGCATTCGGTCGCGATCTTTCAGGAAGGGCTGGTGCGGGTGGCCGAACAATATCTGCGCAAGGGCTCCAAGGTCTATATCGAGGGCCAGTTGCAGACCCGCAAATGGCAGGATCAGTCGGGCCAGGACCGCTATAGCACCGAAGTGGTGCTTCAGGGCTTTGGCGGCACGCTGGTGATGCTTGACGGTCGCAGCGGCGAAGGTGGTGGCGGCGGCTATGGCGGCGGCGGACAGGGCAGCGGTTACGACAGCGGCTATGGCGACCAGGGCGGCGGCTATGGTGGCGGCGGTGGCGGACAGGGCGGCGGCCGGTCGGCGCCCTCGCGCGATCTGGACGACGAAATTCCGTTCTGATGATATAAGGGGTGGCGGGGCCGCCCCTTTTTCATTCGGACAGGAGGTCACATGAGCTGGTCCATTTCCCTCGGCAGGCTGCTGGGCAGCGAGGTGCGAATCCATCTGACCTTTTTCCTGCTGCTGCTGTGGATCGCCATGGCGGCCTATGACCAGGGCGGCCTTGGCGCGGCGATCCACAACACGGCGCTGGTTCTGGCCCTATTCGCCTGTGTTCTGGCGCATGAATACGGCCATGCGCTGGTGGCGCGCCGATATGGCATCCGCACGCCCGATATCACCCTGCTGCCGATCGGCGGCATCGCGCGGCTGGAACGGATCCCGGAAAACCCGCGACAGGAAATCCTCATGGCGCTGGCCGGGCCGGCGGTGAATGTGGTGATCTGGCTGCTGCTGAGCCTTGTTTCGGGGGGCGCCATCGGCCTCACCCTGCCCGGATCGATGTCGCCGCAGACGGGATTCCTTGCCCAGCTGGCGACGATCAACCTGGTCCTGGCGCTGTTCAACCTGATCCCGGCCTTCCCGATGGATGGCGGCCGGGTGCTGCGCGCGACGCTGAGCCTGACCACCGACCGGGTGGCGGCAACGCGGATGGCGGCGGTGGCCGGGCAGCTGGTGGCCTTCGTGCTGGCCTTTGCCGGGCTCAGCGCCGGCAACCCGGTGCTGGTGCTGGTCGCCTTCTTCGTCTTCATCGCCGCCAATGCCGAAAGCCACGACGTGGCGATGCGCGCCGTCACCCGGCGCCTGACGGCCCGCGACGCGATGATCACCTCTTACGAAAGCCTGTCGCCCGACGACAGTTGCGAAGCGGCGGCGGCGGCGCTGATCCGCACCACCCAGCACGAGTTCCCGGTGCATGAGCCCGGCGGCCCGATCCTCGGCTTCGTCACCCGCAACGCCATTTTCAAGGCCATGGTGCACGAGGCCGACAAGAGCGCGCCGGTGCGCGGCATCATGATTTCGGATGTACCGCACCTGCCGGTCGGCGCCGGTCTGGAAACCGTGCTCGACGCGCTGCACAAGGGCGCCCCGGCGGTGGCCATCACCACCACCGGGGATCGTATGATCGGCTATGTCACCCGCGAGAATCTGGGGGAACTCATGGTGCTGAAGGGCCGCTGAGGGCACCGGTCCTGCCGTCTGGCGGCGAGTCCCGGCGCCGCGCGGATCAGCTGTCGCCGAAACCGTAGGTCTCGGTGACGTAGTCGATATCCTTGTCGCCGCGTCCCGAAAGGTTGATCAGGATCGAGCCCCCCGGATGGTTCTTGGCCTCGCGCATGGCAAAGGCCACCGCATGGGCGCTTTCCAGCGCCGGGATGATGCCCTCGTGGCGCGACAGCGCATAGAAGGCCTCGAGCGCCTCCTTGTCGTCGGCGGCGGTGTAATTGGCGCGCCCGGTGCGGTAAAGATGCGCGTGCTCGGGTCCGACACCGGGGTAGTCCAGCCCCGAAGCCACGGTATGCACCGGCGCCGGCTCACCGTTCTCGTCCTTGAGAACCATGGTGCGGAAACCGTGAATGTCGCCGTCCTCGCCAAAGGTGATGGTCGCCGCGTGATCGCCCAGTTTCGACGAGGTGCCCAGCGGCTCGACACCATAGAGCGTCACGTCCTCATCGTCGATGAAACCGGCGAACAGCCCCATGGCGTTCGAACCACCACCTACGCAGGCGGCGACGATATCGGGCAGATGGCCGGTCATCTCGAGAAACTGCTCGCGGGCCTCGATGCCGACGATATGCTGGAAATCGCGGACCATTTTAGGGAACGGGTGCGGCCCGACCACCGAGCCGATGGCAAACAGCGCCGTGTCGGCCTGTGGCACATAGGACTGGAAGGCCGAATCCACCGCCTCTTTCAGCGAGCGCCCGCCAAAGCCGACCGGCACCACCTCGGCACCGAGAAGCTTCATCCGGGTGACGTTGGGGGCCTCTTTGGCGATGTCGATCTCGCCCATGTGGATCTCGCAGTCCATGCCGAAATAGGCCGCCGCCGTGGCCAGCGCCACGCCATGCTGGCCGGCGCCGGTCTCGGCCATCAGCTTGGTCTTGCCCATGTGCTTGGCCAGAAGCGCCTCGGCCATGCAGTGGTTGAGCTTGTGGGCGCCGGTATGGTTGAGATCCTCGCGCTTGGCATAGATCTGCGCGCCGCCGGACCGTTCACTGAGATTCTTCAGATAGGAAACCGGGGTCGGGCGGCCCTGAAAATGCTTGCGGATATAGCGCAGGTCACGGATATACTCGGCAGATTGTGAAATCTTGTCATAGGCTTCGCCGATGGCCTTGAAGTGCGGCTCAAGCTCGGGCGGCAGCATCGCGCCGCCATATTCACCGAAATAACCGTCACGTGTGGGCGTGGATTTCAAATAGGACGACATGCAAGACTTTCCTTCCGAGAATTGAACTTGGCTGCGACATTTGCCTAAAAGTTACGCAGATTAGATGAGACGTTTTGACGCGGTAACATGTTGCACGGGCGCGCCCGCGCCTCAGCGGCGCGCCAGCTCGTCCGACAGCAGGGCTTTCACGACCTCGCGCGGCACGTCCGAGGTCACGAAAGCCTCGCCGATGCCTCGCGCCAGGATAAAGCGCAGCTGGCCGTCGACGACCTTCTTGTCCTGCGCCATCAGCTCCAACAGCCCATCGGCATCCGGCAGATCGCCGGCGATGTCCTTAAGGTCCACCTTCATGCCCATGTTGGCCAGATGCGCCCGCACCCGGCTCGGCTCTTCCTGCGAACACAGGCCCAGCCGGTGGCTGAGCTCGAAGGCCAGCGCGCAGCCGATCGCCACCCCTTCGCCATGCAGCAGCCGGTCGCCATAGCCGGTCGCCGCCTCGAGCGCGTGGCAGAAGGTATGGCCGAGGTTCAGCAGCGCCCGGTCGCCCTGTTCGGTCTCGTCGCGGGCGACGATCTCGGCCTTCATCTCGCAGGAGCGTCTGACCGCCGCGATTCGCGCCGCCTGATCGCCCGCCGCCAGCGCCGGCCCGTTGTCTTCGAGCCATTCGAAAAAACCCGCATCGCCCAGCAGCCCGTATTTCACCACCTCGCCGTAGCCGGCAAGGAAATCGCGCGGGGTCAGCGTGCCGAGGATGTCGGTATCGGCCAGAACCCGCACCGGCTGGTGAAAGGCGCCGATCAGGTTCTTGCCCTGGGGGGCATTGATGCCGGTCTTGCCGCCAACCGAACTGTCGACCTGGGCCAGAAGCGAGGTCGGGATCTGCACGAAGCCGACACCGCGCCGCAGCACGGCGGCGGCAAAGCCGGTGAGATCGCCGATCACCCCGCCGCCGAAGGCCACCACAAGGTCTCGGCGCTCGACCTTTTCCGCCAGCAGCCATTCGACCGCGCGCTCGAAATGCGGCCAGCTCTTGGTGGCCTCGCCGGCAGGCAGCACCAGCGCCTCCATCTCGATCGCTTCGGCCGCGAGGCCGGCACGCAGGCTGTCAAGGTGCAGGGCGGCGACATTCTCGTCGGTAATCACCCGCAGCCGCGGCCGCGCCAGCAAGGGCGCAAGGTGACGCCCGGCCTCGGCCACCAGCCCGGGGCCGATGTGAATGTCATAGGCGCGCGCGCCCAGTCCCACATGCACGGTTTCGATCATCTTGGTGTCACTCCAGCACATCCGGCCGTGTCAGCAGGGCGCCGATCACCCTTTCGGCCGTGTCGTCGATTGTATAGCTCGCATCGGATTTGACCGTGAGGTCCGAAAGCCGATAGGTGGGCACCCGCGCGGCGTAAATCTCGGCCAGTGTGGCGCGGGGGTCGGGGGTGCGCAGCAGCGGGCGGGTGTCCTTGTGCCGGACCCGGTTCCACAGCAGCTCGAGATCGGCATCGAGCCACACCGCCACCCCCTTGTCCGAGATCATCCGCCGGTTGCCCTCGGACAGATAGGCCCCGCCCCCGGTCGACAGGATGCCGCGTTCCTCGTCCAAGAGACGTTCGATCACCTGGGTCTCCTTGCGGCGGAAGAAGGGCTCGCCGTCGCGTTCGAAGATCTCGGCGATGCTCATATTGGCCGCCTTGACGATCTCGGCATCCGAATCCAGAAACGGCACGTCGAGCCGCTGTGCCAGCGCCCGCCCCACCGCTGTCTTTCCGGCGCCCATCATGCCCACCAGAACAACCGTTTTCTTCAGCTTCAACGCCATGCACCCATAACGCCGGCCATTTTCGGCCGGGCTTTGCCCAAATTTGCCCTTTCGGCACTGAATGACGTGATCTTGCGCAAAAGGCCAGTTATAAGTTGGGAAAAACAACGGGCAGCATTCGGGGGCAGCCATGGGCAAACTCTTCCGCCTCATATTCATCCTTGTGGTTCTGGCGGTGATCGGACTTGTGGCCTATGCCTATCTCGGCCCGATCCTCGGCGCCGACTTCTCCGCGCCGCAACAGGAGATTCGCATCCCCCTGACGCTGACATCCTCCGATGGCGGCTAGACCCCTCATCCGCGCCGCTCTGCTTTGCGGGCTGGCAACGCCGGGCCTTGGCGAAACCGGCGCGCCGCTCTCGGCCATCGAATGGCTGCAACAGACCCCGACCGTAACCCTCGACCTCGGCCTCGAGGAACCCCCGGTCGCCGACAGCGGCGAGAGGCCCGACATCACCGTCGACACGCTGGACGCCCAGGGGCGCGATGCGGTGGGGCTGTTGCCGTCGCATGTGACCGGTCTGCCCGACAGCCTGTGGCAGCACAGCCGCGCCGACACGCTGGCGACACTGATCCGCCAGCAATCGCCCGAGCTGCTGCCGGCCATGCAGGCGCTGCTCTACACGCTGCTGCTGGCCGAGGCCAACGCGCCATGGGATGCCGGGGTGGATGACGCGCTGTTGCTGGCGCGCACCGACACGCTGGTCGAGATGGGTGCCCTGGAACAGGCCGCCGCGCTGCTTCTGCGCGCCGGGCCGGCAACCCCGGAACTGTTCCGGCGCTGGTTCGACGTGACGCTTCTGATGGGTCTCGAAGAGGCCGCCTGCCAGGCGCTGGTTGAAACGCCGAGGCTGGCCCCCGGCTATGCGGCACGCATTTTCTGCACCGCACGCGCCGGCGACTGGAACGGCGCCGTCCTGATGCTGGACACCGCCAATGCGCTGGACCTTATCAGCGACGAGGAAGACGCGCTCTTGCTGCGCTTTCTCGATCCCGACCTGTTCGAGGGCAACCCGATCCTGGTTGCCCATTCCGACCCCGATCCGCTGCTGTTCCGTCTCTACGAGGCCATCGGCGAGCCCCAGCCCACCACCGGGCTGCCGCGGCCCTTTGCCCATGCCGACCTGCGCAGCACCGTCGGCTGGAAACCGCGGCTCGAGGCCGCCGAGCGGCTGGCGCGCACCGGCGCCCTGCCCGAGAACCAGCTCTTGGGCATCTATTCCGAGGGCCGGCCCTCGGCCTCGGGGATGATCTGGGACCGCACCGAGGCGATCCAGGCCTTCGACGCGGCGCTGAACGCACAGGACGCGGCGGCGGTCGCCGACACCCTGCCCCCGGCCTGGGCGGCGATGCAGAGCGTGCACCTCGAGGTGCCCTTCGCCCGGCTCTACGGCAGCCGGCTGCTGGCGCTGCCGCTGAGCGGGGTCGCGGCCCGCCTTGCACGCGACATCGCGCTGCTGTCTCCGGCCTATGAATCCGCCGCCCTGGCCGGGCCACGCGACTTCCTGGCCGGCCTGGCGCAGGGCAGCCCGCCCCGGACGCCGACCGACCGCTTGCAGCGCGCCATCGCCGACGGGTTCCACGAGGCGCGCATCCCGCAGGGCATTACCGCCATGCTCGCCCGTGGACAGCTTGGCGAGGTGATCCTCAACGCCATGAAGATGATGTCCGACGGCGCCCAGGGCGATCTTGCCTCGCTGACCGACGCGCTGGCCATCCTGCGCGCGGTCGGGCTTGAGGACACGGCGCGCCGGGCCGCGCTCCAGACCGTGTTGATCGACATGCGCGGATAGGTTTCCATGAGTGATTACAGATGGATATCAACCTTTCTTGACGCACAGGCGGCGGAAATGGGCGCCGCCCGCAACACCCAGGAGGCCTATGCCCGAGACCTGCGCGACTTCGCCGACTGGTGTGCCGGTCGCGGCTGCGGCTTTCAGGGGGCGACCCGCGCCGATGTCGAGGCATGGCTGATCGACTGCGAGGCGCAGGGGCTGGCGCAATCGACCCGCGCGCGGCGCCTGTCGGCGGTCAAACAGCTGTTCCGCTTTGCCTTCGAGGAAGGCTGGCGCGACGACAATCCGGCGATCCAGATCAAGGGGCCGGGCCGGGCCAAACGTCTGCCCAAGACGCTGGAGGTGATCGAGGTCGACCGCCTGCTCGAGGCGGCACGCAAGACCGGCCGCACCCCCGCCGACAAGCTGCGCAACACCTGCCTGATGGAACTGCTTTACGCCACCGGCATGCGCGTCACCGAGCTGGTGTCGCTGCCGGTGGCGGCGGCGCGGGGTGACCCGGACATGCTGCTGATCCGCGGCAAGGGCGGCAAGGAGCGTATGGTGCCGCTGTCGCCCGGCGCCAGAACGGCGCTGACGGCCTGGCTGAAACAGCGTGACGCAATGGATGAGAAGTCAGCGGCAAAAACAGGAAAACACTCGACTTTTCTCTTCCCGTCGCGCGGCAAGGCCGGTCATCTGACGCGCCACTGGTTCTATACGCTGATCAAGGATCTGGCCGTCTCGGGCGGCATTGCCCCCGACAGGGTGACGCCGCATACGCTGCGCCATGCCTTTGCCACCCATCTTCTGGCAAACGGCGCCGATCTGCGGGCGATCCAGACCCTGCTGGGCCATGCCGACATCGCCACCACCGAGATCTACACCCATGTGCTGGACGAGCGGCTGAGCGAACTGGTGCACAGCCACCATCCCCTGGCCAAAGCACGAAAATAATCGCCGCACAGCTTGATCGGGCGCCAGGTGAAGCCCATAACCTCAGCATGAGCACATCCATGTCAGACAGTTCCGAACAGATCGCCCTGCTGGCGACCACCAGCCCCCTCGACAGCGCCTTCTGGGCCAGCGCCGGCGCGATCCTCGGCCTGCTGGTCCTGTCGGCCTTTTTCTCGGGCTCCGAGACCGCGCTGACTGCGGCGTCGCGCGGCAAGCTGCGCAGCCAGGCCGACAAGGGCAGCGGCGGCGCGGCGCAGGCGCTGCGCATCACCGAGGACAACGAAAGGCTGATCGGCTCGGTTCTCCTGGGCAACAACCTGGTCAATATCCTCGCCGCCTCGCTGGCCACCGCGCTGTTCACCCGCGCCTTTGGCGAATCGGGCGTCGCGCTGGCGACGCTGGTGATGACGCTGCTGGTGCTGGTCTTTGCCGAGGTGCTGCCCAAGACCTATGCCATCACCCGCCCCGAGGACGCCGCCGCCGCCGTGGCGCGCCCGATCGGCCTTTTGGTGACCGTCTTTGCCCCGGTGGTGACGGCGGTCCGCTGGCTGGTACGGCTGGTGCTGCGCCTGTTCGGCGTCGAGACCGACCCCGACAGCCATATCCTTGCGGTGCGCGAAGAGATCGCCGGCGCCATTCAGCTGGGCCATTCCGAAGGCGTGGTGCAGAAGGAAGACCGCGACCGGATCCTCGGCGCGCTGGATCTCAGCGACCGCACCGTCGAAGAGATCATGCTGCACCGCTCGGGCATCGAGTTGATCAATGCCGACGACAGCCCGGCCGACATCCTGAATCAATGCCTGCAAAGCAACCACACCCGGCTGCCGGTATTCAAGAACGACCCCGAGAACATCATCGGCGTGGTTCACGCCAAGGATCTGTTCCGCGCCATGTACCGCCGGGTCGCCGATTCCAGCACGACGCTGGAAAGCCTGGCCGAATTCGACCTCTCCGAAGTCGCCAACGAACCCTATTTCGTGCCCGAGACCACCTCGCTCGACGACCAGATGCGCGAATTCCTGCGCCGCCATTCGCATTTCGCGCTGGTGGTCGACGAATACGGCTCGCTACAGGGGCTGATCACCCTCGAGGACATCCTCGAGGAGATCGTCGGCGAGATCACCGACGAGTTCGACAATACCGACGACCCCGAGATCGCCCGTTCGGAAGACGGCCAGTTCCTGATCGACGGCGCCATGACCATTCGCGACCTCAACCGCGCCACCGAGTGGTCCCTGCCCGACGACGAGGCCAACACCGTGGCCGGGCTGGTGATTCACGAGGCCCAGATGATCCCCACCCCCGGCCAGGTGTTTTCCTTCCATGGCTTCCGCTTCGAGGTCGTCGGCCGCGAGGCCAACCGCATCACCAGCCTCAAGATCCGGCCACTGGGCGCCCCCGATCACGGCCCGCACCGGCGCACCGATCACCGCCCCTGATGGATCGTATCACAAAATAGCCGGTGGGCTGGTCGCGTTGCGGCTTGAACTGCCGGCAAATCTGCCGCTGTAGTCGCTTAACACTTCAAGCATTACGGTTGCAGAATGGACAATCTTCGCGGCATCCTCCTGATCGTGCTGTCGATGGCCGGTTTTACCCTCGAGGACATGTTCATCAAGAAACTGTCCGGCCCGCTGCCGACCGGCCAGATCCTGATCGGCCTCGGGCTGGGCTCGGCCGTGCTGTTCGGCCTGCTGGCCACCCTTGCCGGCCAGTCGCTGTTCGACCGCGCCGCCTGGCGCCCGATCCTGCTTCTGCGCGCCGCAAGCGAGGCGCTGGCGGCGATGTTCTTTGCCACCTCTCTGGCGCTGGTCGACATCTCGACCGTGGCGGCGGTGTTTCAGGCCCTGCCGCTGGGGCTGACCATGGGCGCGGCGCTGTTTCTCGGCGAACATGTGGGCTGGCGACGCTGGACCGCCATCGGGCTCGGCTTTGTCGGCGTCTTGCTGATCATCCGCCCCGGGCTCGATGCCTTCGAGCCGGCCACGCTGCTGGTGCTGGTGGCGGTGGTGGCCGTGGTGGTGCGCGATCTCGTCACCCGGCGCATCGACGCGGCGGTCTCGTCGCTGGTGATCTCGTTCCAGGGCTTTGCCTCGCTGATCTTCGCCGGCGCCCTGATGCTGCCCTTTTCCGCCCGCCCCCTTGGCGGTGTCGGCGCGCCCGAGGCCACCATGTTCGCAGGGGCGATCCTGTTCGGCGCCGCCGGCTATCTTGGCATCGTCATCGCGATGCGGGTCGGCGAAGCCGCCGTCGTCGCGCCCTTTCGTTACACGCGGCTGGTGTTTTCCATGCTGGTCGGCGTCTTCGTCTTCGGCGAACGCCCCGATCTGGCGACCCTTGCCGGCAGCGCCCTGATCATCGCCACCGGGCTCTATACCTTCCTGCGCGAACGCCGGCTGGCCCGCCGGCCCGAACCGCTTCAGGGCGAATTCCCCGGCGACTGACCGGCACGGCTGTGCAAAACTGTCGCTGTTAGCCCTAACCGCTCCACAGCGGGTATGTTAGCGCTAACGGTGATGGTTTACTTTCCCTCCTTGCCTGCTATAGCTCTGCGCGACCCAACTGGTATTTCAAGGACCATCTCTATGAGCACCATCATTGACATCCACGCCCGGGAAATCCTGGACAGCCGCGGCAACCCGACCGTCGAAGTCGACGTGATCCTCGAGGACGGCACCATGGGCCGGGCCGCCGTGCCCTCGGGCGCCTCGACCGGGGCCCATGAGGCGGTGGAAAAACGCGACGGTGACGCATCGCGCTATCTGGGCAAGGGGGTGCTGGAAGCCGTCGCCGCGGTCAACGGCGAGATCGCCGAGGCGCTGGTCGGCTTTGACGTCACCGAACAGGTCGCCATCGACATGGCGATGATCGAGCTGGACGGCACCCCCAACAAGGGGCGTCTCGGTGCCAACGCCATTCTCGGCGTGTCCATGGCCTGCGCCAAGGCCGCGGCCGATTTCACCGCGCAGCCGCTGTTCCGCTATGTCGGCGGCACCTCGGCCCGCGTGCTGCCGGTGCCGATGATGAACATCATCAACGGCGGCGAACATGCCGACAACCCGATCGACATCCAGGAATTCATGATCATGCCGGTCTCGGCGGCGAACGTGAAAGAAGCGATCCGCATGGGCGCCGAAGTGTTCCACACCCTGAAGAAAGAACTGTCGGCCGCCGGCTACAACACCGGCATCGGCGACGAGGGCGGCTTTGCCCCGGCGCTGGAATCGACCCGCGTGGCGCTGGACTTCGTGATGACCTCGATCGAGAAGGCCGGTTACAAGCCCGGAGAGGACATCTACCTCGCGCTCGACTGCGCCTCGTCGGAATATTACAAGGACGGCAAATACGAACTGGCCGGCGAAGGCAAGTCGCTGACCTCCGAGGAAAACGCACAATATCTCGCCGACCTCTGCGCCGACTACCCGATCATCTCGATCGAGGACGGCATGGACGAGGACGACTGGGAAGGCTGGAAGCTGCTGACCGACAAGATCGGTGACAAGGTGCAGCTGGTGGGCGACGACCTTTTCGTCACCAACCCCGCCCGCCTGGCCGACGGCATTGCCCGGGGCGTCGCCAACTCGATGCTGGTCAAGGTCAACCAGATCGGCTCGCTCACCGAGACGCTGAAGGCCGTCGATATGGCGCATCGTGCGCGCTATACCAACGTGATGTCGCACCGCTCGGGCGAAACCGAGGACGCCACCATCGCCGACCTTGCGGTCGCCACCAACTGCGGCCAGATCAAAACCGGCTCGCTATCGCGCTCGGACCGTCTGGCAAAATACAACCAGCTGATCCGCATCGAGGAACTGCTGGGTGAAACCGCGGAATACGCCGGCCGCTCGATTCTGAAATAACCGGCCGCAAGCGATTGCTCCGGGCCACCGCGCAGATGGTGGCCCGAAGCTCTCAGACATCGGGAAATCTGCATCCTCGGTACAACAAAAAGCTTGCAAGATGCGATTGCGGGGCCCATATCGGACTCGCTAACGTTATCTTTTTCGACCACTGTCTCCCGATTTTCGGCGTTCAGTCTATCGATCCAGACCAACAACGCCAGGTTGCCGCAAGGACGTGGGCAACACAAAAACAGGAGACTACGGATATGGCCACTGGCACCGTAAAATGGTTCAACACCACCAAAGGCTACGGCTTCATCGCACCCGACGGCGGCAGCAAGGATGTCTTCGTGCACATCTCGGCGGTCGAGCGTTCCGGCCTCACCGGCCTGGCCGACAACCAGAAAGTGACCTTCGACCTCGAAGCCGGCCGTGACGGCCGCGAAGCCGCAATCAACATCTCGCTGGCCTAAGGCCGCGACGATCACGAACACTGCAGCGCGGCGCCTTTTCGGCGCCGCGTTTTTCGTTGCGGCGGACCCCGGTGCGCGCGCCGCAATCGCCGCCCGCTCACGCCACGTCACGGTTTTCTGCCGCTGAAGCGCGCCCTAACCTGCTGCCATGACCGCGCAACTTTGCCTGACCCCGATCGGCCGTCACCGGGCCAGCAGCCTGCATTACACGCCGGCCGGTGCGCCGCTGCATTTCTACCACGCCAACGGTTTCGGGGCCGCCTGCTATCAGCCCTTCCTCCAACGCATCGCGCCGCATTACACGGTCAGCGCCCTCGACATGCGCCCGCTCTGGCCCACGGCGCCGCAGCCCGACCGCCGCTTCGGCTGGGCGCAATATGCCGACGACCTGATCGCCTGGCTCGATGCCACGGCCACAGGGCCGACCCTCGCGGTGGCCCATTCCATGGGCGCCGCCGCCACCGCCATGGCGGCGCTCAAACGCCCCGACCTGTTCTCGGGGCTGGTGTTGATCGAACCCTCGGGCATCCCCCGCCGCCTGGTGCTGATGATGCGCCTCCTGCCCTATGACGTGCGCCTGCGTCTCGGCCCGGCTAAGGAGCTGCACAGCCGCCCCGGCCATTGGCCCGACACCGACAGCCTCTATCGCGAATTCCGCGCCAACCGCGCCTATCGCCGCTTTTCCGACGACCGCCTGCACCAGCTGGTGCTGGCCCTGACAGAGGCAGGCGACATGGGCCGCCACCTGCGCTTCCCCCTCGCCTGGGAGGCCCATAACTACGCCTCGCCGGCCGAAATCCTGCCGGTGCTGAAACGGCTCGCGGTCCCGACCCGCATCATCGCCGCCAAACCCTCGCTGTTCCTCGATCCCGCGATCCTCGCCCGGCTGCAAAAGGCCCGGCCCGACCTGCCGGTCACCCACCTGCCCGAACACGGCCACCTCCTGCCGCTCGAGGCCCCCGAGGTGGCCGCCGACAAGGTGCTGGCGGCGCTTGGGGACTTGTCGCGGGGCGCGGCATCGGCGACAAATGCCGCATGACCGCCGCCGAGATCATCGCCCGCCTGAACCTCGCCCCGCATCCCGAGGGCGGCCATTACCGCCAGACCTGGATCGCCGACGCCCCCGAGGGCACGCGCGCCGCCGGCACCGCCATCTTCTTCCTTCTGCAACGGGGCGAATGCAGCCACTGGCACCGCGTCGATGCCGCCGAGATCTGGCACTTCTACGCCGGCGCGCCCCTGATCCTCTCAGAGGCCGCCAGCGATGCCGGCCCGCGCCGCGACCGGGTCCTTGGCCCCGACCTCGCCGGCGGCCAGTCGCCGCAGATCATCGTGCCCGAAAACCACTGGCAGGCCGCGAAAACCACCGGCGACTGGACCCTGGTCGGCTGCACCGTCTCGCCCGGCTTCCGCTTCGAGGGGTTCACCCTCGCCGCCCCCGGCTTCGACATCACCTGAGCGGTTCGGTCCCGGTGCCGCCCGGCTCTTCATCTCTTGCCAAATACTGGGGGTGAATTGGCGCCGCCAAGAGGGGCGAGGCCCCTAATTGCCCTCGGGCCGGCTCACCACGCCGCCGCCGACCAGCGCCCGCACCCCGGTGGTGGCGGGCGACGAGGTCGGCAGACCGCGCGCCACCCGCACCGCCAGATGGGCAAAGGCCTGGGCCTCCAGCATGTCACCGTCCAGCCCGACCGCTTCGACGGGGCGCACCGGGCAATCCAGCGACACCCGCAGCATTTCCATCAACACCGGGTTTTTGCGGCCGCCGCCGGTGACCAGAACCTGTGTCGGCGGCGACGGGCAATGCATCATTCCGCCGGCTACCCCGGCGGCGCACATCGCCGTCAGCGTCGCCGCCGCATCGGCGTCGGACAATTCCCGCACCAGCCCGATCATTTCTGAAAAGTCGTTCCTGTCCAAAGACTTGGGCGGCATACGTGCGAAATATGGTTCGGCAAGGAACAGCTCAAGCGCGCCGCTCTCCACCTCGCCTTCCATCGCCACCGCCCCGTCAAGATCGCAGTCCACCCCCAGCCTTTCCCGCATCAGGTCGTTGATCGGCGCATTGGCCGGCCCGGTGTCAAAGGCCAGCAAGGCCCCTTCCGCCTCGGGCCCCTCGGCCAGCGGGTCGACCCAGGTGATGTTGCCCACCCCGCCGAGGTTCAGGAAACACAGGGGCGCCTCGGCGCCGATCCAGCGCGCGCAGGCGAAATGGAAGAACGGCGCCAGCGGCGCGCCCTCGCCGCCCAGGCTGACGTCCGAACTGCGGAAATCCCAGACCACCGGCCGCCCCAGCGCCTCGGCCAGCGCCTGCCCGTCGCCGACCTGGCAGGTGCCGCGCCCGCGCGGCTCGTGGGCCAGGGTCTGGCCATGAAAGCCGACGATCTCGGCCTCGGGAAAGCCGCCGAGAATATCGCGATGCGCCGCATCCACCACCGCCTGCGCCGCCTCGGCCAGATCGCCGCCCCATTGCCCCAGCGCCCGGGTCAGAACGGCCCGTTCCTCGGACCCGTAAGGGCGATAATCCGAACGCCCGAAACCGAAGATCTCGACCCCGTCGGTCTCGACCATCGCCGCGTCCACCCCGTCAAGCGAGGTGCCCGACATCGCCCCCAGGGCCTGCCAGCGGGTTTTGCCTGTCCTGGCCTTCAACATGGCCTTTTCCTTTGCCCAATCGCCGCCTATACACGGCTGCGCAGATAATACGGGACCGAAACCATGACCTACCACCCCAAATCCGACTTCATGTCGGTTATGATCGAACGCGGCTTCCTTGCGGACTGCACCGATTATCAGGGCCTCGACGAGGCGCTGTGCAAGGGCGTGGTTCCGGGCTATATCGGCTTTGATGCGACGGCGAAATCGCTGCATGTCGGCTCGCTGATCCAGATCATGATGCTGCGCTGGCTGCAAAAGACCGGCCACAAGCCGATCACCCTGATGGGCGGCGGCACCACCAAGGTCGGCGATCCGTCGTTCCGCGCCGACGAGCGCCCGCTGCTGACCCCGGATCAGATCGACGCCAATATCGCCGGCATCAAGCAGGTCTTCGCCAAATATCTCGACTATGGCGACGGCGCCACCGATGCGCTGATGCTGAACAACGCCGAGTGGCTCGACGATCTCAACTACCTCGATTTCCTGCGCGACATCGGCCGCCATTTCTCGGTCAACCGCATGCTGTCGTTCGAATCGGTGAAATCGCGCCTCGACCGCGAGCAGTCGCTGTCGTTCCTTGAATTCAACTACATGATCCTTCAGGCCTATGACTTCCTCGAGCTGAACCGCCGCTATGGCTGTCTGGTGCAGTTCGGCGGCTCGGATCAATGGGGCAATATCGTCAATGGCATCGACCTGACGCGCCGGGTGATCGACAACCAGATCTTCGGCCTGACCTCGCCGCTGCTGACCACCTCGGACGGCAAGAAGATGGGCAAATCCGCCGATGGCGCGGTCTGGCTCAACGCCGACATGCGGTCGCCCTACGAATTCTGGCAGTTCTGGCGCAACACCACCGATGCCGATGTCGGCCGCTTCCTCAAGCTCTACACCGAGCTGCCGCTGGATGACTGTGATCGTCTCGGCAAACTGGCGGGCTCGGACATCAACGACGCCAAGATCGTGCTCGCCAACGCGGTGACCACGCTCTGCCACGGCGCCGAGGCCGCCGCCGCAGCCGAGGCCACGGCGCGCGAAGTCTTCGAGAAGGGCGGCATCGGCGACGACCTACCCACCCTGACCCTTTCGGCCGGCGACATCGGCGATGGCATCTCCATCGTGCAGCTGATCGTGAAATCGGGTCTTGCCAAGTCCGGCAAGGAAGCCAAGCGCCTGATCTCGGAAAACGGCGCCCGGCTCGACGATGCGCCGCTGACCGATGCCGGGCTGATGATCGACGCCGCCGCCCTGGCCTCGCCGATCAAGCTCTCGGCGGGCAAGAAACGCCACGCCCTGGTCCAGCTCGACCGCTGATCACCAGAAAACACCATCACCGATCAGGGGCCCCTTCGCGGGCCCTTTTTCATCTCTTCAAAACTACTCCGGGGCGAATTGCCCGCAGGTCAAGAGGGGCAGCGCCCCTTTGCCCCAGACGCGCGACGCCGCGCCCCCCGCCCCCCCCGGGGGCGCCCCGCGTTTCTACCCACTGGACAGACCGGCGGCGATGCGGCTATTTGAACAGATGTTCATTTCATGCCGCCTGAGGAGAGCCCCATGAAAATCGCCGATACCCGCGCCGTCATCACCGGAGGCGCATCCGGCCTCGGAGAGGCCACCGCCCGCCAGTTCGCCGCCAATGGCGCCAAGGTCGCGCTGTTCGACCTCAATGCCGAGGCCGGCGAAAAGGTCGCCGCCGAACTCGGTGGCACCTTTCACAAGACCGACGTCACCGACGAGGCTTCGGTGCAGGCCAGCATCAATGCCGCGGCCGAGGCCATGGGCGGCATCACCGCTGCCGTCAACTGCGCCGGCATCGCCCCCGCCGCCACCACGCTGGGCAAAAACGGCGCCCACCC
>NZ_JBFJVE010000031.1:0-19213 GCF_041624275.1 Shimia sp. | reverse complement strand
CTGGCGCATCGAGTAGATGTCGATGCCGGGGCCGGCGCTGTCGGTGAACTCGCCCTTCAGCATCTGCGGCGCGCCGATGCAGTATTCCACCACTTCCAGACCGCGCTGCACGTCGCCCTTGGCATCGGGGAAGGTCTTGCCGTGCTCGCGGCTGAGGGCCTCGGCCAGCTTGTCCATGTCGCGGTTCAGAAGGTCGACGAATTTCATCAGAACCCGGGCCCGGCGCTGCGGGTTGACCGCGGCCCATGCCGGCTGCGCGGCGGCGGCGACGGCCACGGCGTGGTCCATCTCTTCCTTGCTGGCCAGCGGGCATTTGGCCTGCACTTCGCCGGTCGCGGGGTTGTAGACATCCGAAAAACGGCCCGACGTGCCTTTGACGTGTTCGCCGTTGATGTAGTGAGTCAGTTCTTGCATGAGAAGTCCTCCTGAATTTGGCGGCAGAATAGGCTTGCAAAAAACATTGGAGAAGAGGCAAGATTTCAAAACCGTTTTGCAAAAATACAAGAAGGCGATCCGATGCAGCCACAATGGGACGATCTGCGCATCTTTCTGGCGGTGGCGCGCGAGGAAAGCCTGTCGGCGGCGGGCCGGCGGCTGAATGTCGACCCGGCCACGGTCAGCCGGCGGATCTCGCGGCTGGAAGAGGCCTTTGCGACACCGCTTTTCGTCAAATCCCCCACCGGCTATGCGCTGACCGACGCCGGCCAGCGGCTGATGGGCCACGCGGTGCGCATCGAGCAATCACTGGAACTGGCGGCCGAGGAACTGAGCGGCGATCCCGGCGGCCTTTCGGGGCAGATTCGCATCGGCGCCCCGGACGGCTGCGCCAACTACCTCTTGCCGCAGGTCTGCAACCGCATTGCCCGCGCCAACCCCGATCTCGAGATCCAGATCGTCGCCCTGCCGCGCGTCTTCAGCCTGTCGAAACGCGAAGCCGACATGGTGGTGGCGGTCAGCCCGCCCAGCGCCGGCCGGCTGACGGTGCAGAAGATCACCGACTACAAGCTGCACCTGGCCGGATCGCGGGGCTATCTGGATCAGGCGCCGCCGCTGGCCGGGCTGGACGATCTGAAACGCCACCAGATTGTCGGCTATATCGCCGACATGATCTTCGACAAGGAATTGGACTATCTCAGCGGCATCGGTGTCGAAATGCCGGTGATCGCCTCGAATTCGGTCTCGGTGCAGATCAACTGCGTGCGCATCGGCGGCGGGCTGGGCATCGTGCATGATTTCTCGATTCCCTTCAACGAAGGGGTGTGCAAGGTGCTCGAGGCCGAGTTCAGCCTGACCCGCAGCTTCTATCTGGTGCGCCACCAGGACGACAAGAAGCTCGAGCGACTCAACCGCTTTTCCGAAGCCCTGTGCGAGGGCATCCGCGAGGAAGTGACGCGGCTGGAAGCGCTGGCTTGACAATCCCCGGACTTGCGGCAACGCTCAGTATAACGCGCTCATTTATAAGGGAGGTTCGCAATGCTGGTACATCAGATTCTCAAATCCAAGGGTGATCAGGGTGTCATAACTGTCAAACCCGGAACCTCGGTGTCTGATGTGGCGAAAATCCTTGCTGAAAAACGGATCGGCACGGTGGTGATCTCGAATGACGGCACCACCGCCGACGGCATCCTTTCGGAACGCGACATCGTGCGCGAGCTGGCGAACCGGGGGGCGGGCTGCATGTCCGACAAGGTCGAGGATTACATGACCACCGAACTGGTGACCTGCTCGATGGGTGAAGACGCGGTGCAGGTGCTCAACATGATGACCGAGGGGCGCTTCCGCCACATGCCGGTGCTGGAAGAGGGCAAGCTGGTCGGGCTGATCACGCTCGGCGATGCGGTCAAGGCGCGCCTCAGCGAACTGGCGATGGAGAAGGACGCGCTGGAAGGCATGATCATGGGCCACTAGGCCCGGTCGCCCCGGCGACGACATTGCAAAGGGGCGCGGCGCGGGCCGCGCCCTTTTTGTATGGTGCCGCGGGGCCTTGCCCGTTTGTTGTGCCAGTCGTCTCGGGAAGCCCCGTAAGACTACCCATGACGCTGTGAAAGACTTGCAATTTCCTGCGCAATAATGTTGCGTGCGATGACCAAAAACGTTGCGGAGACTTACCATGCGCGTCGCCCTCTACCCTGGCACATTCGATCCGATCACTCTGGGTCATATCGACATCATCCGGCGGGCTGCGCTGATGGTGGACAAGCTGGTGATCGGTGTGGCGATCAACCGCGACAAGGGGCCGTTGTTCGCCCTGGAAGAGCGGGTGGCAATGATCGAGAGCGAATGCGCCGAACTGATCCAGAAGACCGGCACCGAGATCGTCGTGCATCCGTTCGAGAACCTGCTGATCGACTGCGCCAAGGACGTCGGGGCACAGGTGATCGTGCGCGGATTGCGCGCCGTGGCCGATTTCGAATATGAGTATCAGATGGTGGGCATGAACCGGGTGCTGGATTCCACCGTCGAGACGGTGTTTCTGATGGCCGAGGCGCGGCATCAGGCAATCGCCTCGAAACTGGTCAAGGAAATCGCCCGCCTGGGTGGCGACGTGTCGAAATTCGTCACCCCCCCGGTCAACGAGGCGCTGCTCGAGCGCTTCGGCTGAGGCCCGGGCGACCCCCGAGCGGCATTTTCAAAGGAGCTTTGCCATGAGCGGATTGCTGGCCCTTCTGGACGACGTGGCGGGCATTGCCAAGGTCGCCGCCGCCTCGGTCGACGACGTCGCGGCGCAGGCGGCCAAGGCCGGGGCCAAGGCGGCCGGCGCGGTGATCGACGACGCCGCCGTGACCCCGAAATACGTGCAGGGGTTCGCCCCGGCGCGGGAATTGCCGATCATCTGGAAGATCGCGCGCGGCTCGATCCGCAACAAGCTGCTGATCCTGCTGCCGGCGGCGCTTTTGCTGTCGAATTTCGCGCCCTGGGCCATCGCGCCCCTGTTGATGCTGGGCGGCGCCTATCTCTGTTTCGAGGGGGCCGAGAAAATCTATCACGCGCTGGTGCCGCATGACGACAGCCACGTCTTTGAAGAGGATGTTCCGGGCGATCCGGCGCATCTTGAGGAAAAGAAGGCGGCGGGCGCGATCAAGACCGATTTCATCCTCTCGGCCGAGATCATGACCATCATCCTCTCGGCCATTCCCCCAAGCGGCTTCTGGATGGAGGCGGCGACGCTGGCCTTTGCCGGGGTCGGGATCACGGTTGCGGTCTACGGTTCGGTGGCGCTGATCGTGAAGATGGACGACGTCGGGCTGTTCATGGCGCAGAACGGGCGCTTCGGGCTGACCCGTGGCTTCGGGCGCGCTCTGGTGCGGGCGATGCCGAAGGTGATGAAGCTTTTGACCATCATCGGCACCGCCGCCATGCTCTGGGTCGGCGGCGCGATCATCGTGCACGGTCTGGAAGAGCTGGGCTTTGGCTGGCTCGGCCACCACATTCACGACTGGGCCGAAGCGGTGGCGCATCTGGTGCCGGCAGCATGGGAAGGCTTCGTTGAGTGGAGCGCCAAGGCGGCGATGGACGGGGTCTTCGGGCTGGCGCTGGGTCTGGCGCTGATCCCGGTGGCGACCAAGGTTCTGGTGCCGCTCTGGGGCGCGCTGCGCGGCAAAAAGGACGCCGCGCAGTAAGCCCGGAGGGTTCTTGACCGGCCGGTCTTGCGGGGCGGTAGGGGCTACTTCCAGCGTTTCTTGGGCCAGGTCTCGCGCTCGGGGAACACGGCATACATCATTTCATCGGTAAACATGCCGGTCTTTTCCTTGCCGAAAACCGAATGGATCACGACCTTGCTGTTGTAGGAATCGGCGCCGTGATAGTTCTTTTCGTATTTGTAGATGGCATCAAAGCGACGGATTTCACCTTCGAAGTATTCCCGGCCCATGCGGCGTTTCGTGTTGCCCTCGCCGAAGAGGAACTTCATGTCGAAGTGGAAGCTGCGGCCATTGGGAAGGTTGCAGACGATGGTGTCGGCGGCGGGAAAGCCGGTCACGGTATATTTGACGTTGCCGCCGTTGCCCTGTTTGCGAATGGACCCACGGTTGTTTTGCTCGTGGCATTCAACATGATAGGGCCATTTGCGAAACGAGAGGTTGAACTCCCATTGCTCGGGCGGAATGGCGGCCTGTGGGGTCTTGGTGCGCAGGCCCGAAGCCTGTGCGGCGGCGGCCGCGGTCACGCTGAGGGCGAGCGCGGTCAGAGCGGTTTTTACGAGGTATTTCAAAGGGATTTCTCAAAAACAAGTCAACAAAAAGGGCGCCGCAGGGGCGCCCTTTGATCAGAAGGCAACCGGGTCCTAGCCGAGCAGCGCCTTGGCCTTTTCGACCACATTGGCGGCGGTGATGCCGAATTTCTCGAACAGCTCTCCGGCCGGGGCCGAGGCGCCGAAACGGTCCATGCCGACGAAGTCGGACTTGCCGGGCTTGGCGCGTTCGCCCAAGAGCCACTGGTCCCAACCCTGACGCACGGCGGCCTCGATGCCGATACGCACCGCCGAACCGGCCGGCAGCACCTTGCGGCGATAGGCTTCGTCCTGCGCGGCAAAAAGCTCCATGCAGGGCATCGAGACGACGCGGGTGCCGATGCCCTCGGCTTCCAGCGCTTCGCGGGCCTGCATCGCGACCGAGACTTCCGAACCGGTGGCGATCAGGATCACCTGGCGTTTGCCGGTGGCTTCGGCCAGCACATAGCCGCCCTGCGCGGTGAGGTTCTTCAGCTTGTGCTCGCTGCGCACGGTGGGCAGGTTCTGACGGGTCAGCGCCAGCACCGAGGGGGTGTCTTTCGACGACAGCGCGATTTCCCAGGCCTCGGCGGTTTCCACCGCGTCGGCGGGGCGGAACACATAGGTGTTGGGGGTGGCGCGGCAGATTGCCAGATGCTCGACCGGCTGGTGGGTCGGGCCGTCTTCGCCGACACCGATCGAGTCATGGGTCATGACAAAGACCGAGGGCACCTTCATCAGCGCCGCCAGCCGCATCGAGGGGCGGGCATAGTCGGTGAAACAGAAGAAAGTGCCGGAATAGGGGCGGATGCCGCCGTGCAGCGCCATGCCGTTCATCGCCGCGGCCATGCCGTGCTCGCGGATGCCCCAGTAGACGTAGCGGCCCTTGCGGTTGTCGGTGTCAAAAACGCCGAGATCGCCGGTCTTGGTATTGTTCGATCCGGTCAGGTCGGCCGAGCCGCCGACGGTTTCCGGCATCACCGGGTTGATCGCCGCCAGCGCCATTTCCGAGGCCTTGCGGGTCGCCACCGAGGGCTGATCCTCGGAGATCTGCTTTTTCAGTGCCTTGACCACGGCCGAGAGTTTCTTCGGGGCTTCCAGTGCATAGGCGCGGTTGAAACGGTCCTGTTTCTGCTGCGAAGCCTCGGCGAAACGCGCTTCCCATGCGGCGCGCTCTTCGGCGCCTCGGGCACCGATCGCTTCCCACTGGGTCTTGATCTCGGCCGGCACTTCGAAGGCGGGCGAGGTCCAGCCATAGGCCGCCTTGGCCGCCGCCATCTGCTCGGCATCGGTCAGCGCGCCGTGGCCCTTGGAGGTGTCCTGTGCCGCGTGGCCCAGCGCGATATGGGTCTTGCAAGCGATCATCGAGGGTTTCTTGGACTTCTTGGCGGCGCTGATCGCGGCGTCGATGGCCTCGGGGTCGTGGCCGTCGATTTCCAGCACCTGCCAGCCCGAAGCCTTGAAGCGCATCACCTGATTGGTGCGGTCGCTCAGCTCGACGCTGCCGTCGATGGTGATGTTGTTGTTGTCCCAGAACACGATCAGCTTGCCCAGCGAATGGCGCCCGGCAAGGCCGATCGCCTCTTGGCTGATGCCCTCCATCAGACAGCCGTCGCCGGCGATCACATAGGTGTGGTGATCGACGATCTTCTTGCCGTATTGCGCGCGCTGCATCTCTTCGGCCATGGCGAATCCGACCGCATTGGCGATGCCCTGACCCAGCGGGCCGGTGGTGGTTTCCACCGCGTCCAGCAGGAAGTTTTCCGGGTGGCCGGCGGTCAGCGCCCCCATCTGGCGGAAGTTCTTCACCTGCTCCAGCGTCACCTGTGCATCGCCGCAGAGATAGAGCAGCGAATAGATCAGCATCGAGCCGTGGCCGGCCGACAGGATAAAGCGGTCGCGGTCCGGCCATTTCGGATTGCTGGCGTCGAATTTCAGGTGTTTCTCGAACAGCACCGTGGCCACGTCGGCCATGCCCATCGGCATGCCGGAATGGCCCGAATTGGCCGCTGCGACGGCGTCGAGGGTCAGCGCGCGGATGGCGGCGGCCTTCATCCAATGTTCGGGGTTCTTTTCACGAAGAGCAGCGATATCCACGGCGGGTTCCTTTGACTGGTCGCGTTTGTTCGCTGCTCAATAGCAGGCTTGGGGTGAAGATCAAGCGCACCTGCCAAGTGCTTGATGCCAAAGGGGGCGCAATTTGAATATCCATTGGCTAATATCGGCAGGACGCGACCGGAAGGCGATTCGCGGATTGCCCATGCGCCGTGGCGGCGCTATGAGCCGCGGAAACGAGCAGGGCGGCATGAGGCGGCGCGAACCGGGCCGGTGCCCGGCGCCGGCGAAGGGGCCGTGAAAAGGGGATGAGGCAAATGAGTAACATCAGCGATCTTGAAAACAGGATCAGCGCCGCGATGGACCGTATCGCCCGGGGCATCGAGACGCTGTCCGCCGCCGCGCCCCCGGAGACCGGCGAGCAGGAGAGCCTGCGGGCGGCGCTTGACGACGAGAAACTGGCCAATGCCCAGCTGTCGGAGCGGCTGAGCGCGCTGACC
This sequence comes from Shimia sp., assembly GCF_041624275.1. GTDB lineage: Bacteria > Pseudomonadota > Alphaproteobacteria > Rhodobacterales > Rhodobacteraceae > Shimia. The sequence goes on along the minus strand of NZ_JBFJVE010000031.1, from coordinate 12,451 downwards.
GGGCGGATGGAAGAGCTGGAGCGGCGCCTCGAGGCTTCGGGCGACGCGGTGGAAAAAGCCGTCGATGCGCGCGAGGCGGCCGAACTGGCGCTGAGCACGGCGCGGGCCGAGTTGGCCACCATGACCGCGGCGCGCGAGGCCGCCGAACAGGCGGCGCAGGCGGGCGCCGATGAGATTGCCGGGCTGCGCCGGAAACTCGAGGACCAGCTTCGCCAGAGCGAAGCCGCCACGCAACAGGTGCAGGTGGTCGACCTGGAGCGGAACCGGGAAGTGCTGGACCAGTTCGAGCGTCGCCTTGGGCGCATGCGGCGCACCAGCCGCCAGCTGCGCGGTGCCAACCAGCAACTGCGCGACGCGGTCGAGAACGGCCTGCCGGACGCCAATCTGATCAACCAGTCTCTGGTGAGCGAGCTGAACAACCTCAAGGCCATCCGCGATGCCGAACTGGCCGAGATCGAGGTGATCACCACCGCGCTGCGGCCGCTGCTGGGGAGCGCCGAGCCGGGGGCGCCGGATGCCGGCATGAGCAAGGGAGAAAACTGATGGCGGAAGTGGAAATTCACATCGGCGGCCGCAGTTTCGAAGTGTCCTGCAAGGACGGTGAACAGCATTTCCTTCAGGCGGCGGCGAAGATGCTGGACGATGAGGCGCAGGTGCTGACCAGCCAGATCGGCCGCATTCCCGAGGCGCGGATGCTGCTGATGGCGGGGCTGATGCTGGCCGACAAGACGGCCGGCGTCGAGGATCGGCTGCGCGAGTTGGAGGCCAAGCTGGCCGAGACCGAGGGCCACCTGATGGCGCTACAGAACGCCGGGCCGGAAAAGGTCGAGGTGGCGGTGATCCCGACCGGGGTGACCGACACGCTGGCCGAACTGGCGGCGCGCGCCGAATCCCTTGCCGCCACGGTCGAGGAAAAGACCGGCTGAGGGCAGGGCGTCCGGCCGGCAGCAGGAAACAGCGCGTCAAAGCCTCTGCGCCAAAGAAAAAGGCACGCCCCGAAACGGGGCATGCCTTTCGAAATTGCTTTCGGCGCGCCGATCAGGCGTTGGCGGCGCGGATCTTGTCGGCGGCTTCCTTGTCGAAGCTGACGCCGTTGTTTTCGAACAGCGTGTCCAGTTCGCCCGAGAGGGTCATCTCGGTGATGATGTCACAGCCGCCGACGAATTCGCCCTTGACGTAAAGCTGCGGAATGGTCGGCCAGTCGGAATAATCCTTGATGCCCTGGCGGATTTCCTCGTCGGCCAGCACATTGACGTCGGTATAGTCGATGCCCATGAAGTTCAGCACGCCGGCGACGCGGCTGGAAAACCCGCACTGCGGCATTTCCTTGGTGCCTTTCATGTACAGCACCACGTCGTTGGCCTTGACGGTTTCTTCGATTCTGGTCTTTGCGTCGCTCATCTTGTTCTCCGTTGTCGGGCCTGGGGTGGTGCCGCTGCGCCGCGCCGTGGCCGCTGTCTTGTCAATCTGTCTCGGCAGGTCACATATGGTGTCCCGGCGGCAATAGGCAAGGTCGATCCGGACCCCGGCCCATGGCGCGCCGGCAAAACCTGCGCCTTCGGTTGCGTCCCCGGACTTATTCGGGGGCCTTGGTGGTCAGCGCCAGCGCGTGCAGCGCGCCGCTGTCGATGGCGGATTTCACCGTGGCGTTCACCGCCCGCTGCTGCTGCACGCGGCTCATGCCGCGAAAGCTTTCGTCGATCACTTCGGCAGAGAAATGCGCGCCGTCATCGCCCATGACGGTGATTTTGGCTTCGGGGAAGCCTTCGCGGATCAGGGCTTCGATGTCGGAAGCAAGAATGGCCATGAGGGGGTTCCTAGTTGGAGGGTTTGGCTGAACTTAGGCGCGCCGGGCGCCGGCATCAAGCGGTTGTCGCGCCGTGGCCGGCGCTCAGGTCACGGCGCCGGCAAAGCTCTTGCGGAAGATCGCGGCCAGGTCCTGCAACGCGGCCTCGCTCTGGCCCATCTCGACCGTGCTGCCGCTGAAACGGCCGACGCTGGTCACGGTGACACCGGCGCGGCCGGCGGCGATCATCAGCGCCTCGGCCTGATCGAAGTTGCAGGCCACGAGATAGCGTGCCTGATCCTCGCCGAACAGGAAGGCGGTGTCGTCGCTGTCGATCTGGACCCCGACTCCGGCGGCCTCGGCCATCTCGAAGGCGGCCAGCGCCAGACCGCCGTCGGCGATGTCGGTGCAGGCCTTGATGAGGCTGCGGTTGGCGCGGATGAAGTCGCCGTTGGCCTTTTCGGCGGCAAGATCGACCTGCGGCGCGTCGCCTTCCTCGCGGTGGAAGACCTCGGCCAGCAGTGCCGACTGCCCAAGGTGGCCCGTGGTCTTGCCGACCATCAGCAGCACGTGGCCCTCGCGGGCGGTTCCCAGGATCGGTTCTTCTCCGGCCGCGATCAGCCCCACGGCACCGATTGTCGGTGTCGGCAGGATCGCCTTGCCGTCGGTCTCGTTGTAAAGCGAGACGTTGCCCGAGACGATCGGCATGTCCAGCGCGGCGACGGCCTCGCCGATGCCCTTGATGGCGCCGACGAACTGGCCCATGATCTCGGGCTTTTCGGGGTTGCCGAAGTTGAGGTTGTCGGTGGTCGCCAGCGGCTTGGCGCCGACGGCGCAGAGGTTGCGCCAGGCTTCGGCCACCGCCTGTTTGCCGCCCTCGGTCGGGTTGGCCTTGACGTAGCGCGGCGTCACATCCGAGGTGAAGGCCAGTTTCTTGTCGGTGCCGTGGACCCGGATGATGCCGGCGCCAAGGCCGGGCTGGCGGGCGGTGTCGGCCATCACCATGGTGTCATATTGCTCATAGACCCATTGCTTGCCGGCATAGTTGACCGAGCCGATCAGCGCCTTCAGACCGTCGATCGGGTCGATATGCGGCACGCTGGCCGGGTCCAGCGCCTCGGGGGTCGGGGTGGCGACCCAGGGGCGGTCGTATTCCGGCGCGGTCGAGGACAGTTTCGACAGCGGCAGGTCGGCCTTGACCTCGCCGTTGTGCAGGATCAGGAACCGGTCTTCGGCGATGGTCTCGCCGACGATGGCGAAATCCAGATCCCATTTCTCGAACACCGCGCGGGCCTCGGCCTCGAGCTCGGGTTTCAGCACCATCAGCATGCGCTCCTGGCTTTCCGAGAGCATCATTTCATAGGCGGTCATGTCGTCTTCGCGCTGCGGCACGTCTTCGAGGTTCAGCTTGACCCCCAGCTTGCCCTTGTCGCCCATCTCGACGGCCGAGCAGGTCAGGCCCGCCGCGCCCATGTCCTGGATCGAGATCACGGCGCCGGTGGCCATCAGCTCGAGCGTCGCCTCCATCAGGCGCTTTTCGGTGAACGGGTCGCCGACCTGCACCGTGGGGCGTTTTTCCTCGATGGTGTCGTCGAACTCGGCCGAGGCCATGGTGGCGCCGCCAACCCCGTCACGTCCGGTCTTGGCGCCAAGGTAGACCACCGGCATGCCGACGCCCGAGGCGGCCGAATAGAAAATGCTGTCGGTCTTGGCCAGACCGGCGGCAAAGGCGTTGACCAGACAGTTGCCGTTATAGGCCGGGTGGAAGCGCACTTCGCCGCCCACGGTGGGCACGCCGAAACAGTTGCCATAGCCGCCGATGCCCTCGACGACGCCGTTGACCAGCTGCCGGGTCTTGGGGTGGGCCGGTTCGCCGAAGGACAGCGAGTTCATCGCCGCCACCGGGCGGGCGCCCATGGTGAAGACATCGCGCAGGATGCCGCCGACCCCGGTCGCCGCACCCTGATAGGGCTCGATATACGAGGGGTGGTTGTGGCTTTCCATCTTGAACACCACGGCGTCGCCGTCGCCGATGTCGACGATGCCGGCGTTCTCGCCGGGGCCGCAAATCACCTGCGGGCCCTCGGTGGGCAGGGTGCGCAGCCATTTCTTGGAGGACTTGTAGGAACAGTGTTCGTTCCACATCGCCGAGAAGATGCCCATCTCGGTGAAGGTCGGGTCACGGCCAAGGATGTTGATCACTTCGGCGTATTCCTCGGGCGTGAACCCATGAGCCGCGATGACGTCTTCGGTGATGACCGGATCTTGCATGAGAGTCGATTCCCCAATGGCTGGTTTGGGGGTCTCATAAGCCATATGACCCAAGGGGGAAAGGGGGAGGAAGGCGACCGCCGCCTTGCGATGCGCCAAAAAAAAGGCCGAGCAAACAAGCTCGGCCGAAGTCCAACAGGGAGGTATGAAAACAGCGTCTTGCCGTTTCCATGAGCATCAGTTAGTGGCCCGGGGTGACTCGCGCAAGGAAAACAATGTCGCACCCGCAGCATTGCCGCTATGCGCCTGCTGCATGGCTTAGAGTTTTCCCTTTTCCCTCAGTTGCTTGCGGTGCGTTATGATCTCTTCCTGGACAAAGTCCCGGAACGCAGAAATCCGTTTTGATTGCCGCAATTCCTCGGGATAGGCCAGAAATACCGGGATTTCGCCGGACTCGATATCGGGCAGGACACGCACAAGGTTGGGGAAATCCTGAACCACGTAATCGGGTAGAACCCCGATGCCGAGATCATGCAGAACCGCCTGCAGCACGCCGAAATAGTTGTTGACGTAGAGCACCGAGGGGATGTCGGCAATGAGCAGCGACTGCACAAGGTTGGCGCCGGCACCGACCTGCGCCGAAGACATGTTCTGACAGATCAGCCGATGATCGGTGAGATCCTCGGCGGTTTCGGGCATGCCGCGTTTGTCGATATAGTCGGGGGTCGCATAAAGCCGCATGTGCACGCTCATCAGGCGTTTGCGGATCAGGTCGGCCTGACTGGGTTCCTTCATGCGGATCGCCACGTCGGCCTCGCGCATCGGCAGGTCGAGCACCCGCTCCTCGAGCATCAGGTCGATGTTGAGATCGGGGTATTTCTCGTAGAGCTTGGGCAGGCGCGGCGCCAGCCACAGCGTGCCGAAGCCGATCGTCGTGGTGACGCGCAATTCGCCGAAGACCTCTTCCTCGCTGTCGCGGATCCGGGCCGAGGCGGCGTCGAGCCGCTTGGTCATCGACTTGGTGGCATCGAAGAGCAGCTCGCCCTGTTCGGTGAGAATCAGCCCCCGCGCATGGCGGTGAAACAGCGTCGTGTTGAGGCTTTCCTCGAGCGCGCGAATCTGCCGCGACACGGCCGACTGCGACAGATGCAGGGTGTCTCCGGCATGGGTGAGGCTGCCGGCGTCGGCAACTGCGTGAAAGATTCTAAGCTTGTCCCAGTCCATATTCGCAACTTTCGCCATGTGACACTCTGTCTAGGCGAAACGGAGCAAAAACGGAACCGCCGACTGAACAGCGCCGAAAAACTTTCACACAAAAGTGTTGTTGGGTCAGGAATTGTGACCTAATATTGCCCCCATATTGGAATGAGTGACCATCACGCGAGGGGAGACGCCGGATGACTATCCAGACAGTGTCGCTGAATGATCGTTTCGATCTCGGCAAGAACCATGTCCTGCTGAACGGGACACAGGCCTTGGTCCGGTTGATGTTGATGCAGAAGGCACGCGATGCCCGGGCCGGTCTCAACACCGCGGGCTATGTGACCGGCTACCGCGGCTCGCCGCTGGGGGCGGTCGACAGCCAGATGATGCGCGCCGAAAAGCAGCTATCGGCTGCCGATGTGCGCTTTCAGTCGGGGCTCAACGAGGATCTCGCCGCGACCCAGCTTTGGGGCGCGCAACAGGCGGAACTGCGCGGCGAGGGCAAGTTCGACGGTGTCTTCGGTCTTTGGTATGGCAAGGGGCCGGGCGTCGACCGCACCGGCGACGTGATGCGCCACGCCAACATGGCGGGCACCTCGGCGCATGGCGGCGTGCTGATGGCACTGGGCGACGACCACACCGGCGAAAGCTCGACGGTGCTGCACCAGTCGGAATGGGCGCTGGTCGATGCCTATATGCCGATCGTCTCGCCGGCGGGGGTGCAGGAGATCATGGACTACGGGCTTTACGGCATCGCCCTGTCGCGGTTTGCCGGGGTCTGGGTCGGTCTCAAGACCATGAAGGACACCATCGAGGCCACCTCGGTGGTCAACGGCGACCCGCACCGGCTGGATTTCGTGACCCCGGACTTCGCGATGCCCGAGGGCGGGCTCAACATCCGGCTGGGCGACACCCCGCACGCCCAGGAAACGCGGATGATCGACTACAAGCGTTTCGCCGCCGAAGCCTTCTCGCATGCCAACAAGATGGACCAGCGCAAATGGGGCAAGCCCGGCGCCAAGATCGGACTGGTGGCAGCGGGCAAGAACTGGCTCGACCTGGTTCACGCGCTGTCGCTTCTCGGCATCGACGAGGCCGAGGCCGAGCGCCTGGGGATCACCACCTACAAGGTCGGCCAGACCTTCCCGCTTGACATGAAGGGCTTTCACGACTGGGCAGAAGGCCTTGATCTGATTGTGATTATCGAGGAAAAGCGCAAGCTGATCGAGGTTCAGGTCAAAGAGGCGATCTTCGACGACCGCAAGGGCCGCCGGGTCTATGGCTGGTACAAGGGCGGCGCCGGCGGCATGCACCGCGAAGAGCTGTTCCCGACCCGCGGCGCACTGGACCCAATCCTGATCGCCGAGAAACTGGGCGGGATCCTGCTGGAAGAGGGGCGCGGCACCGATGCGGTCAAGGCCGGTCTCGCGACCCTGGACGAGGCGCGGCGCGCCGACAATGCCGAGGATATCGCGGCCCGGATTCCGCATTTCTGCTCGGGCTGTCCGCACAATTCCTCGACCCGTCTGCCCGAGGGCAGCCGCGCCTATGCCGGCATCGGCTGTCACTACATGGTGCAGTGGATGGACCGCGAGACCAACGGCTTTACCCATATGGGCGGCGAGGGCGCCAACTGGATCGGCGAGGCGCCGTTCTCGAACCGCGACCACGTGTTCCAGAACCTCGGCGACGGCACCTACAACCACTCGGGCGTGCAGGCGATCCGCGCCGCGCTGGCGGCGGGCACCAACATCACCTACAAGATCCTGTTCAACGACGCGGTGGCGATGACCGGCGGTCAGGCCAATGACGGCGACCTCAGCCCGCAGCGCATCGCCGCCGAGGTGATGTCGATGGGCGTCGAGCACATCGCCGTGGTCTATGACGAGAAGGAAGACCTCGACAAGTCCGCCTTTCCGCATGGGGTGGTGTTCCACGAACGCGAATACATGATGTCTGTTCAGGAAGACCTGAGCAAGATCAAGGGTGTGTCGGTCATTGTTTATGTTCAGACCTGCGCCGCCGAAAAGCGCCGCCGGCGCAAGAAGGGCCAGTTCCCGGACCCCGACCGCCGGGTCTTCATCAACACCGATATCTGCGAGGGCTGCGGCGATTGCGGCATCCAGTCCAACTGCGTCTCGATCGAACCGGTCGAGACCGAGCTTGGCCGCAAGCGGATGATCAACCAGTCGTCCTGCAACAAGGATTTCTCCTGTCTCGACGGCTTCTGCCCCTCTTTCATCACCGTCGAAGGCGCCACGATCCGCAAGGATGCCTCGGCCGATCTCGACCTGCCGCAGATGCCCGATCCCGCGATTGCCACCATCGAGGGCACCCATAACGTGGTCATCACCGGGGTCGGTGGCACCGGCGTGGTGACCATCGGCGCGGTGATGGCGCAGGCGGCGCAGATCGACGGCAAGGCCGCCGGCATGATGGAGATGGCCGGGCTGGCCCAGAAGGGCGGCGCGGTGCATATCCACCTGCGGCTGGCCGAAACCCCCGAGGCGATCAGCGCCATCCGCGTCGCCACCGGCGAATGCGACGCGCTGATCGGCGGTGACCTGGTGGTCAGCGCCGGTGCCAAGACCCTGGGTCTGACCGCGACCGGGCGCACCGGCGCGGTGGTCAACAGCCACGAGATCATCACCGGAGACTTCACCCGCGATGCCGATTTCAGGCTTCCGACCAGTCGCTTGCAGGTCTCTCTTGAAGCGCGCATCCGCGACGGGCTGCATCTGTTCGACGCCTCGGAGCTGGCGCGCGTGACCCTTGGGGATTCGATCTTCTCGAACATGATGATCTTTGGCGCCGCCTGGCAGCAGGGGCTGGTGCCGATCAGCGGCGATGCCATCCGCAAGGCGATCGAGGTCAACGGCGCGGCGGTGGCGCGCAACCTGCGCGCCTTCGAGATCGGCCGCTGGGCGGCGCTGTACCCGCAGGAGGCGGCCGCGATGTGCGGCGACACGGTCATCGACCTGCCCAAGAGCCTCGACGAGAAGATCGCCTTCCGCGAGGCCCATCTGGTGAAGTACCAGGGGCCGGCGCTGGCCGCGCGCTATCGCGCCATGCTGGAACGGATCGAAGATCCGCGCCTCAAAGAGGCGGTGGCCATCGGCTATCACAAGCTTCTTGCCTACAAGGACGAATACGAGGTCGCGCGCCTGCATCTGGAAAGCCGTTTCAAGGCGATGCAAAGCTTTGACGGCGATTTCTCGGTCAAGTATCACCTCGCGCCGCCGCTGCTGAGCCGGATCGGCCCCAACGGCCGCCCGCGCAAGCAGGAATTCGGCGTCGGCATGGAACGCTGGTTCCGGCTTCTGGCACGGATGAAGGGCCTGCGCGGCACGCGCTTCGACCTTTTCGGCCGCTCCGAGGAGCGCAGGATGGAACGGGCGCTGATCCGGCAATACGAGGCCGACATGGAGCCCCTGATCCGCGCCCATGGCGCCGAGGCGCCCGACGCTGCCGTCGCCCTGGCCGAGCTGCCGACGCAGATCCGCGGCTTTGGACCGGTCAAGATGGACAATCAGGCCAAGGCCGCCAAACGGCGCGAGGAACTGCTGGCGGCACTTAAGAGCGACCCCTCGCTGCCCCAGGCGGCGGAATAGTCCGCCGGCGGGTGTCATGGTCGCGTCGTTGCGGCGATATATTCCCTAGGCAGGCGCGGCGGCATTCCCTATAGCGGCCGCGCAAGCCAAGGACCGCCGGCGCCGATGAAACACACCGATGTCACCCGCGATATCAGCTATGCCCATTCCGCCGAAACGCGGGGTGGGCGCGCGGTCATCCGGGTGCTCGAGAACGCCACCGGCCGCCTGCGCCTGATCCGCCGCGCCCAAGGGTACGAGCAGGAGGTGGCGGCGGGCGGCGATTTCTGGCAGGTGATGCTGCGCCGCTATGGCATAAGCCTCGACATTCGCGGCGGGTCGCTGGCCGAGATCCCGGCCGAGGGCCCGCTGATCGTGGTCGCCAACCACCCGTTCGGGATTCTCGACGGCATGGTGATGGGCCACATGCTGAGCCGGGCGCGGGGCGATTTCCGCATTCTGGCCAACAACGTGTTCCAGAAGGCCGAAGAGCTGAACCGCGTGGTGCTGCCGATTTCCTTCGACGGCACCCGCGCGGCGATCGAGACCAACCTTCGCACCCGCAGGCTGGCGGTCGACTACCTGCGCCGGGGCGGGGCGATCGGCGTCTTTCCCGGCGGCACCGTCAGCACCGCCGCGCGCCCCTTCGGGCCGCCGCTCGATCCCGGCTGGCGCAGTTTCACCGCCCGCATGATCGCCAAGAGCGGCGCCCGCGTGGTGCCGGTGTTCTTTGACGGCCACACCAGCCGCCTGTTCCAGGTCGCAAGCCACCTGCACAACACGCTGCGGCTGGGGCTGTTGATTCAGGAATTCGGCAAGCGGGTCGACAGTTCGGTGCCGGTGGTGATCGGGGCGCCGATCCCCGAGGCGGAATTGCAGCGATTTGCCGGCGACTCCAAAGCGCTGATGGACTTCCTCCGGCAGCGCACGTATGACTTGTCGCCAAGGCCGCTTCCGTCTGCGGGATACGGTTTCGAGTTCGAGGAAAAACACCGGGCCTAGGCCCGACATCTTGGGTGGTCAGCATGGCAGTGGGGATTTTTGACAGCGGTCTGGGCGGGTTGACGGTTCTGGATGCGGTGAGCAGGCGGCTGCCGGATGTGCCCTTTGTCTATTTCGGCGACAACGCCCATGCGCCCTATGGGGTGCGCGACGCCGATGATGTCTACAACCTGACCACCGCCGCGGTCGAACGCATGTGGGCGGCCGGCTGCGATCTCATCATCCTGGCCTGCAACACCGCCAGCGCCGCCGCGCTGCGCCGCATGCAGGAAAGCTGGATTCCCACCGACAAGCGGGTGCTGGGGGTCTTCGTGCCGCTGATCGAGGCCCTGACCGAGCGCAGCTGGGGCGACAACTCGCCGCCGCGCGAAGTGGCGGTGAAACATGTGGCGCTGTTCGCCACGCCGGCCACCGTCGCCAGCCGTGCCTTTCAGCGCGAACTGGCCTTCCGCGCCATCGGCGTCGATGTCGAGGCCCAGGCCTGCGGCGGCGTGGTCGACGCGATCGAGGATGGCGACCTGATCCTTGCCGAGGCGCTGGTGCGCAGCCATGTCGACGCGCTGAAACGCAAGATGCCGAACCCCGAGGCGGCGATTCTCGGCTGCACCCACTATCCGCTGATGCATGACGCCTTTCAGGCCGCCCTGGGTCAGGACGTCGAGGTCTATTCGCAGGCCAACCTGGTGGCGGAATCGCTGGCCGACTATCTCAAGCGCCATCCGAAGATGATCGGAACCGGCAGCGAGTCGTTGTTCCTGACCACCGGCGATCCGGCGCGGGTGTCGGACCGCGCGACCCAGTTCCTGCGACGAAAGATCACCTTTCAGCAGGCGTGAGCCGCGCGGCGCTCGCAATTTTCCCGAACAAGGCTTAAGTTGCGCCCCGACCAAGGGGCGGCAGATCCGGTGAGGGTCTGAGCCAATGGACAGAAGGGGTCCCGAACCATGTCGAAAACCCACAAGATCGCCATTCTCGGCGCCAGCGGCTATACCGGCGCCGAACTGGTGCGCCTGATCGCCACCCATCCGACGATGGAGATCGTCGCGCTTTCCGCCGACCGCAAGGCGGGCATGGCGATGGCCGAGGTGTTTCCGCATCTGCGCCATCTCGACCTGCCGACCCTGTGCAAGATCGACGAGATCGACTTTGACGCGGTTGACCTGTGTTTCTGCGCCCTGCCGCATGCGACCAGCCAGAAGGTCATCAAGGCGCTGCCCAAGAGCTTGAAAATCGTCGACCTTTCGGCCGATTTCCGGCTGCGTGACCCAGAGGAATACGTCAAATGGTACGGCGGCGCCCATGATGCGCTCGAGTGCCAGGCCGAGGCGGTCTATGGGCTGACCGAGTTCTATCGCGACGAGATCAGGTCGGCGCGGCTGGTGGCCGGCACCGGCTGCAACGCGGCCACCGGGCAATATATCCTGTCGCCGCTGATCAAGGCCGGGGCAATTGACTTTGGTCATATCATCCTCGACCTTAAATGTGCTGTATCGGGCGCGGGCCGGTCGCTGAAGGAGAACCTTTTGCATGCCGAGCTGAGCGAGGGGTATCACGCCTATGCGGTCGGTGGAACGCACCGCCATCTGGGCGAGTTCGACCAGGAGTTCAGCAAGCTCGCCGGGCGCGAGGTGAAAATCCAGTTCACCCCGCATCTGGTGCCTGCAAACCGGGGCATCCTGGGGACGGCCTATGTGCATGGCGATGCGCAGGAAGTGTATGACACCTTGGTGGCCGCCTACGAGGGCGAGCCCTTCATCAAGGTTCTGCCCTTCGGCGAAGCGCCGAGCACGAAACATATCCGGGCCTCGAACTTCTGCCATATCGGCGTCGTCGCGGACCGGATCGAAGGCCGCGTCATCGTGATCGCGGCGCTGGACAATTTGACCAAGGGCTCGAGCGGTCAGGCATTGCAGAACGCCAACCTGATGCTCGGGGAAGAGGAAACAGAGGGCCTGATGTTGGCGCCGGTCTTCCCATAGGCCCCAGGAAGGGACAAGAGGATGAAAAACCTCAAGAAAAAACGCCGTATTCAGGTGATCCTGCTGGCCTTCGTGGCGCTGGCCATCTCGACTGCGCTGATCGGCTATGCGATGCGCGACGGCATCAACTATTTCCGCTCGCCGAGCGAGGTGGCCGAGGCGCCGCCCGCACCCAATGAGGTGTTCCGCATCGGCGGTCTGGTCGAAGAGGGCACGCTGGTGCGCGGCCAGGGCGAGGTGGTGCGCTTTTCGGTGACCGACGGCGGTGCTTCGATCGCGGTGACCTTCGACGGCGTGCTGCCCGATCTGTTTGAAGAGAACCAGGGCATGGTCGGCACCGGCCGCTACGTGAACGGGGTCTTCGAGGCGGATGAAATTCTTGCCAAACACGACGAGAACTACATGCCGAAAGAGGTGGTCGACGCGCTGAAGGAACAGGGGGTCTATCAGGAGCACGAGTCCTGATCGGCACTTGAGGTGATCCCTGACGACGCCCCGCGCCCCGAGCCGCGGGGCGTTTTCGTTTTTGCCGCCCGGCTCCGGGCAGCGCACGCCGCGATCATCCGGTGTTAACCTGTTTTGCGCAGCCTCGAAGCGGATCAAAGCAACGAGGTGGACCATGCGGCATGTGGCCGAAATCGCCCGCGAGATCGTGGCCCGCGAAGGCGGCTATGTGAACG
>NZ_JBFJVE010000030.1:0-20084 GCF_041624275.1 Shimia sp. | reverse complement strand
GCCGGCCCGCGCCGGCGCAGCCCCCCCAAAAAGCACAGAAACGAGAGGGCTTCCACCTTGCACAGACTGATGGAAAAACTCGCGCGTGCCATGGCGGTTGTCGGTGGCCTGGTGCTGTCGATCCTGATCGTCATCACCTGCCTTTCGGTTGCCGGGCGCGCCCTGAACACGGTGTTTCACGGCTGGGTCGGGCAATTGATGCCCCGCGTGTCGCAATGGTTCCTGGACATGGGCGTAGGGCCGATCCTCGGCGATTTCGAACTGGTCGAGGCCGGTGTCGCCTTTGCCATCTTCGCCTCGATGCCGCTTTGCCAGATCACCGCCGGCCATGCCTCGGTCGATATCTTCACCAACAATTTCCCGCGCGGCCTGAACCGTTTCCTGCGGATGATCATCGAGATCATGTTCGCGGCCGTGCTGATCCTGATCGTCTGGCGGCTTTACGAGGGCATGCTCTCGAAGAAGAGCTATGGCGAGACCACCTTCCTGCTGCAATTCCCCATCTGGTGGGCCTATGCCGCCAGCCTGGCCGGCGCCGTCGCCGCCGCCATCTCGGGGGTCTACATGGCCTGCGTGCGCATCATCGAATTCCTGCGCGGCCACCGCATCATCAATGACGACCTGGAGGCCGAAGTATGACCAACCTGGAAATCGGCATCCTGTCGTTCCCCGCCTTGATGGCGCTGATCTTCATCCGGGTGCCGATCGGGCTGGCGATGTTCGTGGTCGGGCTGGTCGGGCTGTCGATCGTCACCGGCAGCACCAACATGGCCTTCGCGCGGCTGAAAAGCGAAACCTACACCACCTTTTCCTCCTATTCGCTGACCATCGTGCCGATGTTCCTGCTGATGGGGCAGTTTGCGACCCTGGGCGGCATGAGCTCGGCGCTGTTCAAGGCCGCCGAAGGCTTTCTCGGGCATCGCAAGGGCGGGGTCGCCATGGCGGCGGTCGGCGCCTGTGCCGGTTTCGGCGCGATCTGCGGCTCGTCGCTGGCCACCGCGGCCACCATGGGCCGCGTCGCCCTGCCGGAGCTGCGGCAATACGGCTATGCCGGCGGGTTTTCCACCGCGACGCTTGCGGCCGGTGGCACGCTGGGCATCCTGATCCCGCCCTCGGTGGTGCTGGTGATCTATGCCATTCTCACCGAACAGAACATCGCCAAACTGTTCCTTGCCGCAGTGATCCCCGGGGTTCTGGCGGCGCTGGGCTACGTGCTGGCGATCTCGATCTACGTGCGGCTGCACCCCGACGCCGCCGGCACCCGGCCGCCGGTGCCGATGGGCGAACGCTTTCGCGCCCTGATCAATGTCTGGCCCGTGCTCCTGGTGTTCGGCATGGTGGTGGGCGGCATCTATCTGGGCTGGTTCACCCCCACCGAGGGCGCCGCCGTCGGCGCCTGCGGCACCGGGCTGATCGCCTTTTTCAACCGCGGCCTGACCCGCAAGACCCTGATCGACAGTTTCATCGTCACCTCGCGGTCGACGGCGATGGTGTTCTTCATCATCCTCGGCGCCGGCTTCTACAACGGCTTTCTGGCCCTGACCGAAGTGCCGCAGGAACTGTCGAACTATGTGGTCAGCCAGGGGTTCAGCCCTTGGACGGTGCTGACGCTGATCCTGATCTTCTACCTGATCTTCGGCTGCCTGATGGACAGCCTGTCGATGATCCTGCTGACCATCCCGATCTTCTTCCCGGTGATCTCGATCCTCGATTTCGGCATGAGCGCCGAACATGTGGCGATCTGGTTCGGCATCCTGGTGCTGATCGTGGTCGAGGTCGGGCTGATCACCCCGCCGGTGGGCATGAACCTGTTCATCATCAACGCCATGGACCGAAAGACCCCGATCGTCGAGACCTATAAGGCGGTGGGCTATTTCGTCGCCTCGGATCTTGTGCGGGTGGTCCTTCTGGTGCTGTTCCCGGCCATCACCCTGTTCCTGATTCCCAACTGATCCGCCCCGCCGGGGCGGCCAAGAAAGGTACCCGCAGAGATGTTGCAGACATTCGAATGGACCCCCGGCGGCGCCGGCCGGATCGAGATCGACGGCTGCGGGCTGGAATATCGCTGCCACGGCCCGAGACCGGGCGAGGCCCCGACGGTGGTGATGCTGCACGAGGGGCTGGGATCGGCGCTTTTGTGGCGCGACTTCCCGGCGCGGCTGGCGGCGGCCACGGGCTGGGGGGTGCTGGCCTATTCGCGCGCCGGGCATGGGCAGTCCGACCTTGTCGACCTGCCGCGCCCGATCGACTTCATGACCCGCGAGGCCGAACAGGTGGTGCCGCGCCTGCTCGACGCCATCGGTTTTCAGAGCGGCGTGCTCTTGGGCCATTCCGACGGCGCCACCATCGCCGCGATCTATGCTGGCAGCATCGAGGATTTCCGGGTGCGCGGCCTGATCCTTATGGCGCCGCATTTCTTTACCGAAGAGATGGGGCTGACCGAGATCGCCCGCGCCCGCGACGCCTATGCAAACGACGGGCTGCGGGACCGCATGGCCAAGCATCACAGCGACCCCGACAATACCTTCCGGGGCTGGTGCGACACCTGGCTCGACCCCGAGTTCAAGAACTGGAACGTCGCCGAGGTGATCGACTACCTGCGGGTGCCGGTGCTGGCGATCCAGGGGCGCGAGGACCAATACGGCACGCTGGCACAGATCGAAGAAATCGAGAACCGCAGCTATGCGCCGGTGGATGTCGCGATCCTCGAGAACTGCCGCCATGCGCCGCATCTCGACCAGCCCGAGCGGGTTCTGGAGGTCGTGACCGACTATCTTGAACGGCTCAGGCGAATCGAATCCGAAGGCTTCCCGGAAGCCTGACAGAGGCAGCGAACAGTCGCCATTCGCGACGCACAACGCCGTATCATGCATTATATTGCACTATATCACGCAATATTTACGATAGTTAACAAAAAAACTAGGTGTTTGATGCATAATATTGCTTCTAATTCGCCGAACAGAATTTATAGTCAGAACAGCAGACGAGAACGAGGAAACGCAGATGACCAAGGTGATCGACTTTCGCACCGACCCCGGCCAATACCGCCACTGGCGGGTCGACTATGACGGGCCGGTGGCCAATCTCTACATGGATGTGGACGAGGACGGCGGGCTGTTCGAGGGCTACCAGCTGAAGATGAACTCCTATGATCTCGGGGTCGACATCGAGCTGGCCGATGTGGTGCAGCGGATGCGCTTCGAACACCCCGAGGTCAAGGTGGTGGTCATGCAGTCGGCCAAGCCGGGGATCTTCTGCGCCGGGGCCAATATCCGCATGCTGGGCGGCGCGGCGCACAGCCACAAGGTCAACTTCTGCAAGTTCACCAACGAGACCCGCAACACCTTCGAAGCCGCCGAGGCCGACAGCGGCCAGAAATACATCGCCGCCGTCAAGGGCGCCTGCGCCGGGGGCGGCTACGAGCTGGCGCTGGCCTGCAACCACATCATGCTGACCAATGACAGCACCTCTTCGGTGGCCCTGCCCGAGGTGCCGCTGCTGGCGGTGCTTCCGGGCACCGGCGGCGTCACCCGCGTCACCGACAAACGCAAGGTGCGCCGCGACCGGGCCGACATCTTCTGCTCGACCGAGGAAGGGGTGAAGGGCCAGCGCGCCGTCGACTGGCGGCTGGTCGACGAGATCGTCGCCAATTCGACCTTCGAGCAGACCGTGGCCGAACGGGCGCGGGAATTCGCCGAGGCCTCGGCCAAAGCCGATGTGGCCGCGGGCATCAAGCTCGGCCGCGTCGAGCGCCAGATCAGCGAGGACGGCTCGCTCTCCTATGCGCTTCTGGATGTGGCGGTCGACCGCGACGCCGGCACGGCCACGATCACCCTCAATGGCCCGCAGGACGCGGCCCCGGCCGATATGGACGCCTTCACCGCACAGGGCGACCGCGCCTACCTGCTGCAATTGGCACGCGAACTGGACGACGCCATCCTGCACCTGCGGCTCAACGAGATGCAGCTGGGCCTGCTGGTGTTCCGCAGTCAGGGCGATCCGGCGCTGTTCGACAGCCACGAGCGGCTGCTCATGGACAATGCCGATCACTGGCTGGCCAACGAGGTGCTGCAATACTGGAAACGCCTGCTGAAGCGGGTCGACATGACCTCGCGCTCGCTGGTGGCGCTGGTCGAGCACGGATCGTGCTTTACCGGCATTCTGGCCGAGCTGCTGTTTGCCGTCGACCGCTCCTACATGATGGAGGACGAGTTCGAGGGCGACAATCGCCCGATGGCCACCGTCACGCTGACCGAGGCCAATTTCGGCCGCTTCCCGATGGGCAATGATCTGACCCGGCTGCAAACCCGTTTCCTTGGGGAACCCGAGGCAGTGGACAGGGCCGAAGCGCAGAAGGGCACCGCGCTCGAGGCGGCCGAGGCCGATGAATTCGGGCTGGTGACCATGATCCTCGACGATATCGACTGGGAAGACGAGATCCGCATCTTCATGGAGGAACGGTTGAGCTTATCCCCCGATGCGATGACCGGCCTCGAGGCCAATGTGCGTTTCGCCGGCCCCGAGACCATGGAGACGCGGATCTTTGGCCGCCTCACCGCCTGGCAGAACTGGATCTTCAACCGCCCCAATGCCGTCGGCCCCGAAGGCGCCCTGCAACGCTATGGCACCGGGGTGCGCGGAAAATACAACATGGAGCGCGTCTGAGCGCCGCCTAACCAGCGCCCGGAGCCAGACAACCGGGCCAGACCCAACAGGAGACAGCAATGTCCGATCTCATCAATGTCAGCTATGACACGCTCATCCCCAACAACGTCGGCCTCAGCTCGGACCGCAAGGTTCTGAAGGCGCTGGAGAAATGGCACCCCGGCTATATCAACTGGTGGAACGACCTGATCCCGCAGAAGTTCCAGGAATCGATGATCTACCTGCGCACCGCGATCAGCGTCGACCCCAAGGGCTGGGCCAAGTTCGACTATGTGAAAATGCCGGAATACCGCTGGGGCGTGCTGCTGGCGCCCGAAGTCGAGGGGCGCACCATCCCCTGCGGCGAACATTACGGCGAACCGGCCTGGCAGGAAGTGCCGGGCGAATATCGCAACCTGATGAAACGGCTGATCGTCATCCAGGGCGACACCGAGCCGGGATCGGTCGAACAGCAGCGTTTTCTCGGCCTCACCGCGCCGTCGCTTTACGACATGCGCAACCTGTTTCAGGTCAATGTCGAAGAGGGCCGCCACCTCTGGGCCATGGTCTATCTGTTGCAGAAATACTTTGGCCGCGACGGGCGCGAAGAGGCGGATGATCTGTTGCGCCGCTCCTCGGGCAGCGAAGAGGCTCCGCGCATGCTGGGCGCCTTCAACGAGGAAACCCCGGACTGGCTGTCGTTCTTCATGTTCACCTATTTCACCGACCGCGACGGCAAGATGCAGCTGGAAAGCCTGGCCCAGTCGGGCTTTGACCCGCTGTCGCGCACCTGCCGCTTCATGCTCACCGAAGAGGCGCATCACATGTTCGTCGGCGAGACCGGAGTCGGGCGCACCATCCAGAAGACCTGCGAGGTGATGAACGCGCATGGCATCACCGATCCCTATGACATCGACAAGATCCGCGATCTCGGGGTGATCGACCTGCCGACGATCCAGAAAAAGCTCAACCTGCATTACACGCTGTCGCTGGATCTGTTCGGGCAGGAAGTGTCGACCAATGCCGCCAATGCCTTCAACGCCGGCATCAAGGGGCGGTTCATGGAAAGCCGCATCGACGACGACCACCAGCTGAAGAATGACACCTACCGGGTCTGGGACATGGTCGACGGCAAGCTGGTGCAGCATGACGTGCCGGCGCTGACCGCGATCAACATGCGGCTGCGCGACGATTACACCAAGGACGCCGCCGGCGGTGTCGGGCGCTGGAACAAGATCATCGAGAAGGCCGGGATCGAGTTCGAGCTGAAGCTGCCGCATGAAAGCTTCCACCGCAAGATCGGCGTCTTCCAGGGCCATAATTTCGACCCCGACGGCAATCTTCTGAGCGGCGCCGACTACGACAAGGGCCTGAAGGACTGGCTGCCGACCCATGCCGATGGCGATTTCATCCAGTCGCTGATGAAGCCGGTCTCGGAGCCCGGCGAATACGCCAGCTGGATCGCGCCGCCGCGCATGGGCATCGACAACAAGCCCGGCGATTTCGAATATGTGAAACTGCACATGGCCTGACGCCAAATCCGCTGCCGGGGCGCGCTCCTGACCCGCGCCCCGGCCCCATCCGCCCGCCGCAACCCGACAGCGGCAACCCTGAAGAGGTCCTCATGAGCAAGCCAATGAAGCAGCACTTGATCGATCCCGAAATCTGCATCCGCTGCTATACCTGCGAGATGACCTGCTCGGTCGGGGCGATCCAGCATGATGACACCAATGTCGTGGTCGACCCGGAGAAATGCGAGTATTGCATGGATTGCATTCCGGTCTGCCCCACCGGCTCGATCGACGAATGGCGGATCGTCGACAGCCCCTATTCTCTCGAGGATCAGCTCGGGTTCACCGAACTGCCCGCACAGGAAGAAATCACCCTGCCCGGCGACACGGGCGGCGGCGATCTCGAGGCCTTTGACGACGTCGTGGCGGCGCTGCTGGCCGAGGCCCACAAGGGCACCGGCGGCAAGCCCAAGGCCCCGGCCACGGCGGCGAAACCGACGATCAACCTTTACACGCTCGGCAAGCCGGCCGAGGCGACCGTGCAGGGCAACTACCGGCTGACCGCGGCCGACAGCGATGCCGACGTGCGCCATATCATCCTCAATTTCGGCAGCCTTCCGATGCCGGTTCTCGAGGGTCAGAGCATCGGCATCATCCCGCCCGGCAGCGACGAAAACGGCCAGCCGCATCTGCCGCGACTCTATTCGATCTCGAGCCCGCGCGACGGCGAGCGGGCGAATTTCAACAACCTGTCGCTGACCGTCAAACGCGAACCTGAGGGGCTGTGTTCGAACTATGTCTGCGACCTTGAAAAGGGCGACAAGGTGCAGGTCACCGGCCCCTTCGGCGCCACCTTCCTGCTGCCCGAGGATCCACGCGCGCGGATGCTGATGATCTGCACCGGCACCGGCTCGGCCCCCTTCCGCGCCTTCACCATGCGCCGCCAACGCACAGTGGGCACCGAACAGGGCGGCATGACGATGTTCTTCGGCGCCCGCGCCCCCGACAGCCTGCCCTATTTCGGCCCGCTGAAGAAGGTGCCCGAGGCGCTGCTGCACACCTTCATGGTGTTCAGCCGCATTCCCGGCACGGACAAGGAATACGTGCAGGATCGCATGCTGGTCGAGCGCGACCGGGTGGCCGATCTGCTGTCGGACGACAATACACATGTTTACATTTGCGGTTTACGCGGTATGGAACAGGGCGTCGAAAGCGCCTTTTGCGACATCGCGGGCGATCTCGGCGCCGACTGGCCGGCCCTGCGCGACAGGATGCGCGAGGAAGGCCGGTATCACGTTGAAACATACTGAGAGATGGACACGCGCCGAATGACCGATGCCACGCCTTTTTTGCCCGCCGCCTATGAACATGAAATCCGGGTCATCTGGGGCGATTGCGATCCGGCAAGGATCGCCTATACGGCGCGCATCCCATGGTGGGCGCTCGAGGCCATCGACGGCTGGTGGGAGGCGCATCTGGGCGATGCCGGCTGGTTCCATCTCAATGTCGACCGCAATCTGGGCACGCCCTTCGTGCACATGTCGATCGACTTCAGCGCCCCGATCACCCCGCGCCACCGGCTGATCTGCAAGGTGCGTCCGGTGCGGCTGGGCGACAGTTCGATCGAATTTTCCGTGACCGGATATCAGGACGGAACCCTGTGTTTCACCGGGCGTTTCGTCAATGTCTTCGTGATCGCGGATGCGTTCAAGAAACTGCGGGTGCCCGAGGACATCCGCGCCATCGTCGAGCCGCTGATGGCGCCGGCACAGGTCTGAGCAGCTGCGGCGCGGCCACCACGCCCGCCGCGGATCCGATCCAAGCGCCGCCGCGCGCCGCGCGACCGGCACCACCGCAAGGCAAAGGCAGACCCATGCCACAAGGGGCTTGAGACACCCATGAGCGATATCGGCAAACGTGTCGGCGAAAGGGTGCGCGACGCCCGCCGCGACAAGGGCTATCCGCGCCGGGTCCTGTCCGAGCGCTCAGGCGTGTCACAGCGCTATCTGGCACAGCTCGAGGCCGGCGAGGGCAATATCTCGATCAGCCTGCTCGACCGGGTGGCAAAGGCGCTTGGACGGGAGATCGGCTGGTTCCTCGGCGCCGGCGAAAGCGGCGAGGCAAGCCAGATCGCCGCGCTTTACCAGCGCGCCGAGCCTGCGGTGCAATCCCAGGTTCAGCGCCTGCTGGCACCCGCCGCGGGGGCACCGGGTCGGGCCGGGCGGATCTGCCTTCTGGGGCTGCGCGGCGCTGGCAAGTCAAGCCTTGGCCGGGCCGTGGGCAAGGCGCTGGACCTGCCCTTCATCGAACTCAACAAGGCCATCGAAGAGCGCTGCGGCGTGCCGGTGGGCGAGGTGCTGGCGCTTTACGGGCAGGACGGCTACCGCGCCCAGGAAGCGCGGGCGCTGCAAGAGGTGATCGCGGGCAGCGACCGGATGGTGCTGGCGGTGGCCGGCGGCATCGTGGCGGTGCCCGAGACCTTCGATCTCTTGCTGGCGCGCTGTCACACGGTGTGGCTGCGGGCCAGCCCCGAGGAACACATGGCGCGGGTCCGGGCACAGGGCGACTATCGGCCGATGACCGGCAACCCCGAAGCCATGGCGCAGTTGCGCGACATCCTGCGCGACCGCGAAACCGCCTATGACCGCGCCGGCGCCCGGCTCGACACCAGCGGGCAGACGCTGGAGCAGTCGACGGGTGCGCTGCTCGAGCTGATAAAGGCGCAGGGCTTTCTGGGCTGACGGGCTGACAGGTCGGGCCTCAGGCGGCCGAGCCCGCCACCACCGGGGCCGCGATCGCGGTCGCTTCGTAGAGCACGTGGCGGATCTCGCCTTCGAACATCGGCACGAAATTGTCGAGATCGTCGCGCGCCGCATAGCGGATTTCCGATTGCAGCGCATGATCCAGATCGGCGCGGGTTTCAAAGCCCAGCTCGAAGGTCAGGTAATAGGGCGGTTCGGCCTCGTTCCACGACACGCCCTTGAGATAGCGCAGCGACACCAGCCCCGGATACTGCGCCACCATGGGCAGGTGGGTGGTTTCGACATGGGCGTCGAATGCCCCGCGGTTCTCGGGGGAGACGGTGCCAAGGTAATGGGCGCATAATACGAACATGGGAATTCCTCTGGTTGTGGGTCTTGGGGCGGAGGCTCAGGCGATCTCGAAGACGCCGTCCAGCTCCACCGGCACACCGAGTGGCAGCGAGGACACGCCGACACCGACCCGCGTATGCCTGCCGCTGTCGCCGAAAAGCTCGGCCATCAGGTCCGAGGCGGCGTTCATCACCCGGGGATGATCGAGAAAATCCGGCGTCGCGTTGAAAAAGGCATTGAGGCGGATCACCTGCGTCACCCGGTCGAGGTTGCCACCGCAGGCGACCTTGAGCTGCGCCAGAACGTTGAGCGCGCAGAGACGGGCCGCCGCCTCGCCCTCTTCCACGCTCAGCGTGTCACCCAGACGGCCGGCATATTTGACCACGCCATCGGCCAGCGTCACCTGTCCGGCAATGGTCACCTGATTGCCGCTGATCACGAAGGGCAGGTAGCTGGCCACCGGGACCGGTGGGGTGGGCAGGGTGATCCCCAATTCCGCGAGGCGGGCGTCGATCTTGCCGGTCATATGATCCTCCTGAAAGCTGCTGGCGATGCGCCAGGACTGTCTTTCGTTCAAATCAACGCCAGCCCGATCAATAAGACAAATTCAAAAACCTGCCCGATTGTTGAGTTGAATTCATCACCCTGCCCCCCTCATGCGATTGCCCTCGGAATCCGGGCCTCCAGCGCCTCCCAGACCCGGCGCGCGCTGGTCGAGAGCGGTTCGTTGCGGCGGCGGATCAGGCACAGGTCGCGGTGCAGAACCGGGTTCGACAGCGGGTGGAACTCGAGATCGGGATCGCCGGGGCCGGGCGCGGCGAGCTTGGGCAGCACGGTCACCCCGAGATTGACCCGCACCATCTCAAGAAGGGTCACCATGACCAGCACTTCGCCGGCGGTGGTGGTCAGCAGGCTCTCAAGCTCGGGCGCGCCGTGCAGCGCGACGTGGACGCCGGTATCGGGCGCCAGCAGGAACAGCCGCTCGGGGTCGATGTCATACCACGACACCGGGGTGCCGGCGCTGGCGATCGGATCGTCGCGGCGACAGACCAGTCCGAACTGGTCCTGGGTCAGCGGGACATACTCCAGCTCGGGGTAGTCGAACCACTTGTTGGAGATGCCGAAGTCGACCTCGCCGTCGCGCACCTGCCGGTGCAGGCCGCGTGCGTTGTCGTCGCGCAGCACGATCGAGATATCCCCATGCCTGCCGCGAAAATCGCGGATGAACTCGGGCAGCAGCCGGATCGCCACCGAAGGCAGAACCGCGATGCGCACGGTGCCGCTGAGTTGCGAGGCCGACAGGCGCGTGGTGGTGATGAGCTGATCGAACTCGCGCACGATGCGCTTGGCCTCGGTCAGGAACCGCTCACCGTCGCTGGTGATCTGCACCTGGCGCGTGGTGCGTTGCAGAAGGCTGACACCCAGTTCGGCCTCGAGCTGGCGCATGGTGACCGTGAGCGAGGATTGCGACAGCAGCAGCCGCTCGGCGGCGCGGGTGAAATTGCCGGCCTCGACGATGGCGATGAACACCCGCAGGTGGCGCAGGTTGATGGCGGTCTTGCGGTCCATGCAAAGCCCCTGATTTATCCATTTAAATAAATTATACAAGTCACTTTTGAATTTCTCAACTTAATAGAACTGGGCTTTGCTGACCCCGCGCCGCCCTGGACGGGCTCAGATCGCAACGACATCGGAGGACCAGATGACCGCCACAGACTTGTTCCAAGCGCCC
Organism: Shimia sp.; assembly: GCF_041624275.1. Taxonomy (GTDB): domain Bacteria; phylum Pseudomonadota; class Alphaproteobacteria; order Rhodobacterales; family Rhodobacteraceae; genus Shimia. Next base: position 9,105 of record NZ_JBFJVE010000030.1, on the reverse strand, counting down.
GCCCCGGGCAATGCGCCGGACCTGCCGGATGCCCAGACCGTGCTCAGCGTACGCCACTGGGACGACCGGCTGTTTTCCTTCCGGGTGACCCGGTCGGGCAGCTTTCGCTTCCGCTCGGGCGAATTCGTGATGATCGGCCTGCCGGGCGACAATGGAAAGCCGATCCTGCGGGCCTATTCGATCGCCTCGCCCTTCTGGGACGAAGAACTCGAGTTCTACTCGATCAAGGTGCCCGACGGGCCGCTGACCTCGCGTTTGCAGAACATCCGGCCGGGCGATCGGATCATCGTCAAGACCAAGCCCACCGGCACGCTGGTGCATGACGCGCTGTTGCCCGGCAAGCGGCTGTGGATGCTGTCCACCGGCACCGGGGTTGCGCCCTTTGCCAGCCTAATGCGCGAGCCCGAGAGCTATGAGAAATACGATCAGGTCTTTCTCACCCAGACCTGCCGCAATGTAAGCGAACTGGCCTATGGCCAGCATCTGGCCGAGCGGCTGGCCGAGGATCCGCTGGTCGGCGCAGAGGCGGCGCAGAAGTTCCGCCGCTATGCCACCACCACCCGCGAAACCTCGCCGCATATGGGCCGGATCACCGACCTGATCGAAAACGGCAGGCTGTTCGACGATCTCGACGTGCCGCCGCTGGACCCGGCGGTGGACCGGGTGATGATCTGCGGCTCGATGGCGCTGAACATGGACCTGAAGCGCATTCTCGAGACCCGGGGCTTCACCGAAGGCGCCAACAGCCAGCCCGGGGACTATGTCATCGAACGGGCTTTTGTCGGCTAGACCGCTGCACGGCGGCGAAGCCGGTAAGAAACCCAAAGGCGCCCGCTCGCAAAACGAGCGGGCGCCTTTTTGTCTTTGGAGCAGACCGCTCAGGCGCGATCTGTCTTGTTCCGGCTAGGCGCCGGTACCGGGCAGCTCGGAAAACAGCGAGTGCAGCTTGCCGGCCAGCCCGTCGCGCGCCGCCGCCCCCTCGAGCGGATCCTTGCGGGCGGTGATCACCGGCCAGCGCTCGGCGTATTTGCGGTTGAACTCGACCCAGGTCTCGGCCCCCGGCTCGGTGTCGGCACGGATCGCATCCGCCGGGCATTCCGGCTCGCAGACACCGCAGTCGATGCATTCATCCGGGTGGATCACCAGCATGTTCTCGCCTTCGTAGAAACAGTCGACCGGGCAGACATCGACGCAGTCGGTGTATTTGCAGGCGATACAGGCATCGTTGACGAAATAGGTCATCGCCAGTCACTCCGCCGCCGGGACAGCGGCCTGCGCCGCGCCATCGGCGAACTGCGCCTGTGATTTCAGCGCCAGTTCCTTGTCGGCAGTCATCGAGATCGCATCGAAGGGGCAGACGTTGAGGCACAGCTCGCAGCCGATACAGGTTTCGGGCGCGGTCTGGATGTGGCTCTTGCCCTCTTTCAGCGAGTCATAGAAACACATGCGGGTGCAGATATTGCATTTGGGGAACTTGCATTTGTCGTGGTCGATCAGCGTATAGACCGGATCGACGGCGAACAGCTCGGGCGCGGTCATCATCGCCTTTTTCGAGGCGATGCCATGGATCGAGGCAATGTCGGGATAGCCATGGTCGTCGAGGAATTTCTCCATGCCGTCGATCACCTTGGGCAGCCATTCAATGCCCTTCAGCATCAGAACCGAGCCGACCTGCATGGCGCGGGCGCCGCTCATGATGAACTCGATCGCATCGCGCCAGTCGAAGATGCCGTTCGAGCCCGAGATGTGACAGCCGACGTCGCGATAGATCTCGTTGACCCAGCGTTGGGTGATATATTTGGCCCAGGGGCCGCCGACCCCGGCCGGCCCGTCGATATAGGGTTCGGCGGTTTCGATGTCGACGGCAAAGCCGACAAAGCGCGAGTTGACCGCAACGCTGGCGGCACCCGCCTTGATCGCGGCCCGGGCGACCTCGGCCAGACGGTTGGTTTCGGGCGACAGCTTGACCATGACCGGGATATTCACCGCCTCGACAATGGCCCGCGTCACCTTGGCAGTCACCTCCGGATCCTGCGCGATCCACACCCCCTCGGCGCCCTCGGCCATGCCGGCGGGATGCTGGCACTGGAAGTTGACCTCGAGCATCGGCACGCCGCAGTCCTCGCACATGCGGGCCAGTTCGACCCAGCCTTCGAGCGTGCCCGAGGCGATATTTGCGATGATCGCCGAGCCGTTGGCAGCGGCGTAGTCCTGCGTCTCTTTCAGGATCGAGATCCAGTCCGCCGCCGGTTCGCTGACATAGCCCGAGCGCGAATAGAAGATGAAGGACCGCGGCACCTTGCCTTTGATGATCCGCCCCTGATCGTTGAGGATGGCGTATTTCGAATTTTTGGTCAGCTGCTGCATCCCGGGGATGTCGCCGATGGTCTTGGTGATCACCGCACCGGCACCGTAGTCGATGCACTGCTTGATGTTCTCGACACTGTTGCTGGGTTCCGCCGAAGCGATGATAATCGGGTTTTTCAGGGTGATGCCTGAAAACTCTATGCGCATGTCGGCCATGTCCGGTCCTCCCTCGCCGCTGCATTGTATGTCGGGATATCGGACAGGAATTGCCGGAATTAGGGAAATTCAAAAATCGCGAGCATTATTTTGACTATTAGAATAATGCACCCGGCCCGCAGCGCCGGGCCGGTTTGCAGGATCACCCCACCATCCAGCCGTGCACATAGCGCTTGGCCCGGGCGCAGGCGGCGCCAAGCTCTTGGCCGCGCGCGATTTCGCAGGCCAGCGCGGTGGCCAGGGTGCAGCCGGTGCCGCGCCGGCCCTGCGCCAGGCGGGGCAGGCAAAATACCTGCTGGCCCGCGCCGTCGAACAGATGGTCGCAGCAGTCGGGGCCCTGACCGTGGCCGCCCTTGATGAGAACCGCCCCCGCCCCCTGTCCGCAGAGCGCCGCCGCCTGCCGCTCCAGATCGGCCGGGCTGCGGGCGACAGGCAGGCGGCTGAGCGCGGCGGCCTCGTCGAGATTGGGGGTCACGAGGTCGGCGATGGCGATCAGCGGGGCAAGGAACTCGCGCGCGGCCAGGGCACCGCCGGAACTGGCGCGCAGCACCGGGTCAAGGATGACCGTCACCGCGCGCGCCCGCAGCGCCGCCGCGATGGCCGCGGCCGCCGGGGCGCTGGCGACCATGCCGATCTTGACCGCATACGGCGGCGTATGGTCAAAGGCGGCGGCGATCTGGGCCGCGATCACCGGCGCCGGAACCTCGTGGATTTCGCCCACCGCGCGGTCGGTCTGGGCGGTGACCGCAGTGACCACCGGCTTGGCGATGCAGCCGAGTTCATGCGCCGTCGCGGCATCGCGGGTCAGGCCGGCGCCGCCGCTGCTGTCGGTGCCCCCGATGAGCAGGACGGCGGTCATTCGCAGGCCCGCGCCGCCAGCAGGGCGAGCCTGTCGTGACCCACGGCCCGCAGATGGCCGGCGGCCCGCCAGGCGCGCAGCCCGCTGGCGCAGCACAGGACCAGCCGTACATCGCCCCGGGGTGCGCGGTCCACGACCGCCTCGGGGTCGAGCCGCCGGGCGTCGGGCGTGAGCGGCTCGGGGGCCTCGTCGCCGCCGCGCAGTTCGATCACCAGATCGTCGGGGCCAAGCGCGGCGCGGGCCACGAAGGGCAGCGCGACCTCGGGTTCGGGCGCGCCGTGGAAGTCGAAGCCGCCAAAACGCAGCGTCTCGAGGTCCAGCGTCACCATCCGCCCCAGCGGCGCCGGGTCGAGACCGAGGAGTATTCGCAGGCCGATCTGCGCCTGAAGGGCGCCGATCATGCCGACCACCGGCCCCAGAACGCCGGCGGTGGCGCAGGTGGCGCCGCGCTCGGGCAGCTCGGGGAACACCGCCCGCAGCGAGGGCGCCGTGCCGCCGCAGAAGGCGCCGACATAGCCGCTCTGCCCCAGCGCGCTGGCCGAGACCAGCGGCCGGGCCGCTGCCAGGCAGCCGTCGGACAGGATGTAGGACACCGCAAAGCTGTCGGCGGCGTCGATCACCAGATCGGCCTCGGCCACCAGTGCGGGCGCGTTGCCGGGGTGCAGGCCCTGGGCCAGGGCGACGATCTCGACACCGGGATTGGCGGCCATGAGATGCTCGCGCGCGGCGGCGACCTTGGCCCGCCCCAGATCCGACATGCGGTACAGCGGCTGACGGTGCAGGTTGCTTTCCTCGACGTGGTCGGGATCGACCAGCGTGATCCGCCCGACCCCGGCGCCAACCAGATATTGCAGCACCGGGCAGCCCAGCCCGCCGGCCCCGACCACCAGCACATGGGCCCGCGCCAGCCGCGCCTGACCCGCCGCCCCCACCTCGGGCAGGATCATCTGGCGTGCGTATCGGTCGTTCACGCGCAGGCCTCGATCCAGGTCCGGGTCCGGGCCTCGGGGTCGGCGGCCTGCTGGATGTCGGTCACCACCGCCGCACTGTCGGCGCCGGCGGCAAAGACATCCGGCAGGCGCTCGGGTGTCAGGCCGCCGATCGCCACCAGCGGCGTCGCGCCGGCCATCTGTTTCCAGCGCCGCAGCCGGTCGAGCCCCTGCGGCGCCCATTTCATCTTTTTCAGCAGCGTCGGATAGACCGGCCCCAGCGCCACATAGGCCGGGTCCTGCGACAGGGCGCGGTCAAGCTCGGCCTCGTCATGGGTCGAGAGACCAAAGCGGATGCCGGCCCGGCGCAGGGCGGCGAAATCGGCGCTATCCATGTCTTCCTGCCCGAGATGGACGAAACCGCAGCGCAGATCCAGTGCCAGCTGCCAGTAGTCGTTGACCACCAGCCGGGCGCCATGCACGGCGCAGAAATCCCGCGCCCGGGCGATCTGGCGGCGGATTTCGCCTTCGGGCTGATCCTTGATCCGCAGCTGCACCAGCCGCACCCCCTGCGGCACCAGCAGCTCGAGCCGCGCCACATGGCCGGTAATCAGGTAGAAACGCTCCATCATGCCAGCTCTGCCAGTCCGAGGATCGGGGTCGAGGGCACCGCCATGTCGCGCCGGTCGATGGGGTCGGCGCGATGGCCCTCTCGCCCGGCCTCGATGGCCAGCGCCATGGCGCGCGCCATTCCGACCGGGTCTCCGGCCTTGGCCACCGCCGTGTTCAGCAGCACCGCGTCCATGCCCAGTTCCATTGCCTGCGCCGCGTCCGAGGGGCGGCCGATCCCGGCATCGACGATCATCGGCACCTCGGGAAAATGCGCCCGCATGGCGCGCAGCGCATCGGGGTTGCGCAGCCCCTGCCCCGAGCCGATCGGCGCGCCCCATGGCATCAGCACCTCGCAGCCGGCCTCGAGCAGCCTTTCGCCAACCACCAGATCGTCGGTGGTATAGGGAAAGACCTTGAACCCCTCATCGGACAGGATGCGCGCCGCCTCGACCAGCGCAAAGACGTCGGGTTGCAGGTTGTCGGAATGGCCGATCACCTCGAGCTTGATCCAGTCGGTCGCGAACAGTTCACGCGCCATCTGCGCCGTGGTCACCGCCTCGGTCGCGGTGTGGCAACCGGCGGTGTTGGGCAGGATGCGGCAGCCGGTCTGGCGCAGCTGCTCGAAGAATCCGGCCCCCGAACCATCGGCGGTTTCGCGGCGCAGCGAGACGGTGACGATCTCGGTGCCGCTGGCGGCGATGGCCTCGCGCAGGACCGCCGGCGACGGGTATTGCGCGGTGCCCAGCAGAAGCGCCGAGGACACTTCGGTTCCGTAAAGCTGCATCGCCTATCCTCCCTGCATCGGCGCCAGCACTTCCAGCTGGTCGCCCTCGGTCAGAACCGTCGCGGCGCGGGCGGTGCGGGGCACGAACTGCCCGTTCAGAGCCGTGGCCACGGAGTCGCCGGGGAACCCCAGCTCGGCCAGCGCCTCGGCCAGCGCCGCCGAGGCGACCTCATGCGGTTGCGCGTTGACTGTGATCTTCATCCGCCTGCTCCTGAAAGAACTGTCTTGCCAGCTGGCCCGCCAGCGCGGGGGCCAACAGATACCCGTGCCGGAACAACCCGTTGACATGGGTGGTCTCGCCGCATTCCGTCAGCCGCGGCACGTTGTCGTCAAAGGCCGGCCGCAGCCCGACCCCGGTTTCCACCAGGCTGGCCTCGCCAAGCGCGGGATGCAGCGCGAAGGCGGCGCCCAGAAGCTCGAGCACCGAGCGCACGGTGATCGGCCGCCAGGAACTGCTTTCGATCATCGTCGCGCCGATCATGAAGCTGCCCGCCCCGCGCGGCACCACGTAAAGCGGGATCCGCGGATGCAGCAGGCGGATGGTGCGGTTGAACTGCACATCCGGGGTTTCGATGATCGCCATTTCACCGCGCACCGGGCGCAGGCCGGAAAGCCCCGAGGCCATGCCCCGGCAGTCGACATCGACCCGCTCGGGGGCGGCCGTCTCATAGAGGATCTCGACCCCCAGCGCCTTGACCGCCGCCGTCAGGTCGATGAGCGCCCGGCGCGGATCGAGATGGGCTTCGTCCTCGAAGAACAGCGCCTGGCTGAAACGCCCGGCAAGCGCCGGTTCCAGCGCCGCGATGTCGTCGGCGCCAAGCTGGCGATGGGCCTGTGTGCGGCGTGCAAAACGCGCCAGTTCGGCGCGGTCGCGCGGCGGCGCGACGACCAGCGTGCCGCAGCGCTCGACCTTGGTGATCTGCTCCCACCATGCGATCGAGCCGGCCCCCAGCCGCACCACCTCATCCTCGGCGGTCTCGCCCTCGCACCATGGTGCCAGCATGCCGCCGGCAAACCACGAGCAGGGATTCTCCGAGGGATCGGCGGTCATTTCATAGATGGTCACCGCGGCGCCGCGCCGGGCCAGTTCCCAGGCGCAGGCCAGACCGGCGACACCGGCCCCGGCAATGGTGATCATTCGCCCGGCTCCGAGGGCACCGCGTCAAGCGGCACATAGAGGTCGCCGGTGGCGCGGAACTTCTCGGCCATCGCCTCCATCCCTTCCTTCTGGGCCTCGGCGCGGATGTCGTGGCTGATCCGCATCGAGCAGAATTTCGGCCCGCACATGGAGCAGAAATGCGCCACCTTATGGGCCTGTTTGGGCAGGGTCTGGTCGTGAAAATCGCGCGCCGTGTCCGGGTCGAGCGAGAGGTTGAACTGATCTTCCCAGCGGAACTCGAACCGGGCGCGGGAAAGGGCGTCGTCGCGGCGCTGCGCCCCCGGCAGCCCCTTGGCCAGATCGGCGGCATGGGCGGCAATCTTGTAGGTGATGACGCCGGTCTTGACGTCGTCGCGGTCGGGCAGGCCGAGATGCTCTTTCGGCGTCACATAGCACAGCATGGCGCAGCCGAACCAACCGATCATCGCCGCGCCGATACCACTGGTGATATGGTCATAGCCCGGCGCGATGTCGGTGGTCAGCGGCCCCAGCGTGTAAAAAGGCGCCTCGTGGCAGCATTCCAGCTGCTTGTCCATGTTCTCCTTGATCTTGTGCATGGCGACATGGCCCGGCCCTTCGATCATCACCTGACAATCCTTGGCCCAGGCGATCTTGGTCAGCTCGCCAAGAGTTTCCAGTTCGGCGAATTGCGCCGCGTCATTGGCATCGGCGATCGAGCCCGGCCGCAACCCGTCGCCGAGGCTGAAGGCAACGTCATACCGGCGGCAGATATCGCAGATCTCGTCGAAATGCTCGTAAAGAAAGCTTTCCTTGTGGTGATGCAGGCACCACTTGGCCATGATCGAGCCGCCGCGCGACACGATGCCGGTGACGCGGCTCGCGGTCATCGGCACCATGTGCAGCCGCACCCCGGCGTGGATGGTGAAATAGTCCACCCCCTGTTCGGCCTGTTCGATCAGCGTGTCGCGGAACACTTCCCAGGTCAGATCCTCGGCGATGCCGTTGACCTTTTCCAGCGCCTGGTACATCGGCACCGTGCCGATCGGCACCGGCGAGTTGCGGATGATCCATTCGCGGGTGTTGTGGATGTTGCGCCCGGTCGAGAGGTCCATCACCGTATCGGCGCCCCAGCGGATCGCCCAGACCATCTTGTCGACCTCCTCCTCCATCGAAGAGGTCACCGCCGAGGTGCCCATGTTGGCGTTGATCTTCACCAGGAAGTTGCGGCCGATGATCATCGGTTCGCTTTCCGGGTGGTTGATGTTGGCCGGGATGATGGCGCGGCCGGCGGCGATCTCGTCACGAACGAACTCGGGCGTCACGTAATCGGGGATATTGGCGCCGAAATCATTGCCGTCGCGCGCCACCTGGCCGTGGCAGGGGGCCAGCTCGCGCAGCTGGTTTTCGCGGATGGCGACGAATTCCATCTCGGGGGTGACGATGCCGGCGCGGGCATAGGCCAACTGGGTCGGGGCAGCGCCCTCCTTGCCGCGAAGCGGGCGCGGCTTGACCGGAAACTCAGGCGTCAGCCGGTCGCCCTCGACGAAACCGTTGTCCTCGGGCTTGATCTCGCGCCCGTCGTAGGCCTCGACATCGCCCCGCGCTTCGATCCATTTGCGGCGCAGTGGCGCCAGCCCCTGCTTGATGTCGGTGGTGACATCCGGGTCCGTATAGGGGCCCGAGCTGTCATAGACCGGCAGCGGCGGCTCGCCGGCGGTGGGATGGACCGAGATTTCGCGCATCGGCACTGAGACCCCCTCGTGCAGGGTGCCGGCGACATAGATCCGGCGCGATCCGGGCAGGCCGCCGGTGGTGATCTCGGGGGTGGGGGTGGGTCTCTGGACGTTCATTTTGGCGCTCCTCAAGCAGGACTCAAAAAGACACCAGATGAGTGTGGGAGGGAGCCGGGGCCGGTTTTCCCCGTGGTCGGCATGTGCAGGGGGAGGCCCCCGATCCGCGCGCCTTGCTTCCTACGCCAGTATCAACTGGGTCAGGTTCAAAGGGTCGCGGCACTGCAGCGCTGCTGCCAGCCGCCTCTCAGTCCCTCGGTCGGGACTCCCCTGCGTGGCGCCTTGGTAGACAAAGAAACGCGGCATGGCAAGACCTGCGTGCGCACGCGGGCGCCATGGTCGGTATACGGAGTTTTGATTTTTGGTATTTGGTTGCGGGAGCAGGATTTGAACCTGCGACCTTCAGGTTATGAGCCTGACGAGCTACCGGGCTGCTCCATCCCGCGACACTTTATTTGGGCTACCGCGCGGAGCGCTACTTGAGCCCG
>NZ_JBFJVE010000029.1:0-20090 GCF_041624275.1 Shimia sp. | reverse complement strand
CTTTCTCCATCGTCAGGCCGATGTCGTCGAGGCCGTTCAGCAGGCAGTGTTTCTTGAAGGCATCGACCTCGAAGGCTACCACGGCGCCGTCCGACGTGGTGATCTCCTGCGCTTCCAGATCCACGGTCATGCGGGCGTTCTCGCCCTTTTCCGCGTCGGCCATCAGCAGGTCGACCTGCTCCTGCGGCAGGACGATGGGCAGGATGCCGTTCTTGAAGCAGTTGTTGAAGAAGATGTCGGCGAAGGAGGTCGAGACCACGCATTTGATGCCGAAATCGGCGATCGCCCAGGGCGCGTGCTCGCGGCTCGAGCCACAGCCGAAGTTGTCGCCGGCGATCAGGATCTCGGCATTGCGGTACTGCGGCTTGTTGAGCACGAAATCGGCGATCTCGCTGCCGTCGCGGTTGTAACGCATCTCGTCGAACAGGTTCTTGCCGAACCCGGTGCGCTGGATCGACTTCAGGAACACCTTGGGGATGATCATGTCGGTGTCGATATTGACCAGCGGCATGGGCGCCGCGATGCCTTGGAGCTTTTCAAACTTTTCCATCGGTTTTTCCTCTAACGGGCGGCGGGCTGAAGCCCGCCCTACGGATTGTGGTAGGCCGGGCTTCAGCCCGGCACACCGTTAAATCAAATCGCGGACGTCGGTCAGTTTGCCGGTCAGCGCCGCAGCTGCGGCCATTGCCGGGCTCACCAGATGGGTGCGGCCCTTGTAGCCTTGACGGCCCTCGAAGTTGCGGTTCGAGGTCGAGGCGCAGCGCTCGTTCTCGCTCAGCTGGTCGGGGTTCATCGCCAGGCACATCGAGCAGCCCGCGAGGCGCCATTCGAAGCCGGCGGCCTCGAAGATCTCTCCCAGGCCCTCTTCCTCGGCCTGAGCCCGCACCAGGCCCGAGCCGGGAACGATCATCGCCCGCATGCCGTCCTTGATCTTCTTGCCCTTGACCACTTCGGCCACGGCGCGCAGATCCTCGATCCGGCCGTTGGTGCAGGAGCCGATGAACACGGTGTCGATCTCGATGTCGGTCAGCTTCTGACCCGGGGTCAGCCCCATGTATTCGATCGAACGGCGCGCCGCCTCGACCTTGCCGCCGGTGAAATCCTCGGGGTTCGGCACCACGCCGGTGATCGGCAACACGTCCTCGGGGCTGGTGCCCCAGGTCACGACCGGCTGGATGTCTTCGCCCTTCAGCGTCACCACCTTGTCGAAATGCGCGCCTTCGTCGGTGTAAAGCGTCTTCCAGTATTCCAGGGCCTGCTCATAGGCGCCGCCCTTGGGCGCGTGCGGGCGGCCCTTGACATAATCGAAGGTGGTGGCGTCGGGCGCGATCAGACCGGCGCGGGCGCCGCCCTCGATGGCCATGTTGCAGACCGTCATCCGGCCTTCCATGCTGAGATCACGGATCGCCTCGCCGCAATATTCGATGACATAGCCGGTGCCGCCGGCGGTGCCGGTCTCGCCGATCACCGCCAGCGTGATGTCCTTGGCGGTGACGCCGGGGCGCAGCTTGCCGGTGATCTCGACCTTCATGTTCTTGGATTTCTTCTGGATCAGCGTCTGGGTCGCCAGCACGTGTTCCACTTCCGAGGTGCCGATGCCATGGGCCAGCGCACCGAAGGCGCCGTGGGTGGCGGTATGGCTGTCACCGCAGACCACGGTCATGCCGGGCAGGGTCCAGCCCTGCTCGGGGCCGACGATGTGCACGATGCCCTGACGGACATCCGAGACCGGGTAGTAATGGACGCCGAATTCCTTGGCGTTCTTGTCCAGCGCCTCGACCTGGATGCGGCTTTCCTCGGTCATCTGCGCCGGGTCTTCGCGGCCCTCGGTGGTCGGCACGTTATGGTCCGGCACGGCGATGGTCTTTTCGGGGCTGCGCACCTTGCGGCCGGCCAGGCGCAGGCCTTCGAAGGCCTGCGGGCTGGTCACTTCGTGTACCAGGTGGCGGTCGATGTACAGCAGGCAGGTGCCGTCCTCGGCCTCATGCGCGACATGCGCATCCCAGATCTTGTCATAGAGTGTCTTCGGGGCGGTCATATGGTCCTCTCCCGTGGATGGTCAATTGGATGTGATGGGCTGACAGGAATGGTCGCGCCTTATAGGCGGGCCAGCACCGAGCGGGCCTCGCCGTAGAAGCGCTCGCGCAGCCGGGCGCGGTCATCCATGTCGAAAATCCGTGTCATGGGGCCCAGATATACCGCCTGACCGAGTCTCGCAAGGGAAACCGCCGCCGGCACCGGGCGCGCCGCCGATGTGGAGCCGGCGCCACAGAACCGCGCCGGCGCGCCGGCCAGCGGCCGCGTTCGCTTGTCGCAGCGGGGGCAGACGTGCCACCATCGGGTGCAAGCAGGAAAGGAAGGCATGGCCGAAGAAGAGACCGCCCCGCAAGCCACCGCGACCCCCACCACCACGCTCGAGGCGGCCGAGACGCCCTCTTCGGGGGCGGGCGATCTCGAAACCCATGAAATCGCGCTCGGCATCTGGGAGCAGGTCGAAGGCTTCGCGCTGGGCATGCTGCGGCCGTGGAACGCCTATCAGATCGCCATCGCCCTGGGGCTGGTGGCGTTGTCCTTGGCGCTGGCGCGGCTGCTGCAACCCCGCCTGCATGACTGGATGCGCAGCCGCGAAGGCTGGCCGAAATGGCGCTATCGCTATCTGGTGATGGCGCATCGGCGGCTGGGGCTGATCCTGTTCGTGGTGCTGATCTGGCTCACGGTCTGGGTGATGCGCGAGCTGACCTGGCCCAGCCGGTCATATCTGCTGGCGATCCTGGCCAACCTGTCGACCGCCTGGCTGGTGGTGGTGCTGGTGCTGCGGCTGATCCAGAACGCCTTTCTGCGGGCGATCCTGCGCTATGGCGCCTGGATCTGGGTGACCCTGTCGATCCTCGGCCTTTCGGAAGCGGCGATGCAGCTTCTGGACAGTGCCGCGATCGAGATCGGCGAGACCCGGATCTCGATCTGGGTGGCGGCAAAGGCGGTGCTGATGCTGGGGCTGACCATCGCCGTGGTGCGGTTTTTGTCGCTCAAGACCTCGGCGACGATCAAGGGCAACGACTCGGTGTCGCCGACGATGCAGGTGCTGCTGGTCAAGATGTTGCAGGTGCTGCTCTACGGGCTCGCCTTCACCATCGGGCTCAGCGCCGTCGGCTTCGACCTGCGCGGCCTGGCGGTGTTCTCGGGCTTTATCGGCGTCGGCCTCGGCTTTGGTCTTCAGAAGGTGGTGTCGAACCTGGTCTCGGGGATCATCATCCTGTTGGACAAGTCGATCAAGCCCGGCGACGTCATCAGCCTTGGCGAGACCTTCGGCTGGATCAACAGTCTCGGGGCGCGCTATGTCAGCGTGGTGACGCGGGACGGGCGCGAATACCTGATCCCCAATGAAGACCTGATCACCGGCCAGGTGGTGAACTGGTCGCATACCAACTCTTTCGTGCGGCTCGATATTTTCTTCGGCACCGCCTATGACGACGACCCGCATCTGGTGCGCAAGGTGGCGATCGAGGCCGCCAAGGGGGTCGAGCGGGTGCTGACCTTCCCCAATACGCCGGTCTGCCACATCGTCGGCTTCGGTGACAGTTCGGTGGATTACATCCTGCGGTTCTGGATCGAGGATCCGACCGGCGGGCTGACCAATATCCGTGGCAATGTCTATCTGGCGCTGTGGGATGCCTTCAAGGAACACGGTATTTCGCTGCCCTTCCCGCAGCGCGAAGTGCGCATGCTGGCGCCGGAAGGCGACTAGCGGCAGCGGTGCCGGGATGTCGCAAAAAGTCACAACTTTCAGGAATCTGTCGCGCCCGTCATTGAGAAATCGCGGGTCCGATGCTACCTTTGAACCGTGCCCGGCGCCGGGGCTTTGCGGCGCGCAGAAAGGAGGGCAGAGTTCTGTCTCTGAATACCGATGTGGCTCAGGCCACTTCCGATCCCGCAGCAGGCGGGGCCCGGACCGACGCGACAAGCGAAGAGCTGCTTGCGCGCATTCTTACCTCGCTCGAAGACGACAAGGCCGAAGAGGTCGTGCAGATCGACCTGCGCGGCAAGTCGGCGATGGCGGATTACATGGTGATCTGCTCGGGGCGCTCGACCCGCCAGGTGGTGGCGATCGCGGAAAAGCTGGTGGACCGGCTGAAAACCGAGTTCGCCCGCCAGTCCAAGACCGAGGGCAAGGAAAGCGGTGACTGGGTGCTGATTGATACCGGAGACGTGATCGTTCACGTGTTCCGCCCCGAGGTTCGGGAGTTCTACCAGCTGGAGAAAATGTGGTTGCCGACCGGCGCCGCCTGAGCAGGAAAACGGGCTGAGGCCCGGCGAAGCGAATGCCGTTACGTGTGCATATCTGCGCCGTCGGCCGGTTACGGACCGGCCCCGAGCGCGCCCTTCTCGACGATTACCTGACACGATTCGACCGCAGCGGCCGGGCCCTGGGCCTGGGGCCGGCGCAGGTGCATGAGGTCGAGGACAGGAAGGGCGGCGGCATGGCGGCCGAAGCCGGGCTGCTGGCCGGGGTGATCCCCAAGGGGGCGGTGATCTGCGCCCTTGATGAGCGTGGCAAGCTGATGTCCTCGCCCGATTTCGCCGGGCGTCTGGCCGGCTGGCGCGACGAGGGGCGTGGTGATCTGGCCTTTGTCATCGGCGGCGCCGACGGTATCGCCCCCGAGCTGCGCGCCCAGGCCGACATGAAACTGTCCTTTGGTCAGATGGTTTGGCCACATATGCTGGCCCGGGTGATGCTGGCCGAGCAGCTCTACCGCGCCGCGTCGATCCTCGCCGGCGCGCCCTATCACCGGGTCTGACGGGGGCTCTGCCCCCCGCCGTCTTTCCGGGGAAAGCCGGCGTCCCCCGGGATACTTCCGGCAAGAGAAAGATCAGTGTTCGAAACCATCCGTCGGCGCCAGCAGGACGGCGCGCGAATGCGAGGCGAACTCGCGCCGCCACAGCACGAAGAGGGTCAGCAGGGTGGCCATGATCAGCGCCGGGGCCCCGAACAGCCAGGCCGCGGCCGCCAGCCCGAAATAGACCGAGCGCATGGCGCGGTTGAAACTGCGGGCAGCGGTGATGTTGATTTCCGAGGCCTTCTGGGCGCGCGGCATGGCGTTCGGGTCCTCGGGGTCGTTGGGCACCGCCGACATCACCACCGAGCAATAGCCGAACAGCCTGTGGGCCCAGACGAATTTCAGGAAGGCATTGGCCACGAAGAGCAGCATCAGCACCAGTTTCACCTCGAGTACGAAGGCCGGGCTGCGCAGCATGGCAAACTCGTTGGTGATCCCGGCGATCTGTTCGGGATTGCCGATCAGGGCCAGGCCGCCGCCGATGGCGATCATCGTCGCCGAGGCGAAGAAGGCCGCCCCCTGACGCAGATTGCCGAGGATCTGGGCGTCGAAGACCCGCGGGTTGCGGTCGACCAGGTGCACCATCCATTCGCGCCGGTAGCGCACCATCAGTTGCGAGAGCGACGGGTAGCGCGCAGGCGGGTGTTCGATCAGCTGGCTGATGCCGAGCCAGCACAGCAGCAAGAGGCCGATCGCGGCCAGATCGAGGGTCGAGAACAGCGCGAGGCGGTCGGTCCAGGTCATGGCCGCAGTCTAACGTGGCGCGACGGGGCTTGCCAGATGGATAAATTGGTTATATTTCCTTACCAGTGTTGGTGGGGAGGTGACGCATCATGGACATGCCTCGGCCCAATCCCAAGGTGATTGCGGCGAAACCGGAGCTGCTCCGGCGCCTTCGGGCGGTCTTGCCGCGCGATGCGGTGATCTCGGAGGCGGCCGAGACCCGCGCCTATGAGTGCGACGCGCTGGCCGCCTATCGCTGCCCGCCGTTGGCGGTGGTGCTGCCGGCATCGACGGCAGAGGTTTCGGCCGTTCTGCGGATCTGCCACGACATGGGGGTGCCGGTGGTGCCGCGCGGCGCCGGCACCTCGCTTGCCGGCGGTGCGATGCCGACGGCGGATGCGGTGGTGCTTGGGGTGGCGCGGATGACCGGGGTGCTCGAGACCGACTATGCGAACCGCTTTGTCCGGGTCCAGTCGGGGCGCACCAACCTCTCGGTCTCGGGGGCGGTCGAGGAGGCGGGGTTCTTCTATGCGCCGGACCCCTCGTCGCAGCTGGCCTGTGCGATTGCCGGCAATATCGCGATGAATTCGGGCGGCGCACACTGCCTGAAATACGGGGTGACGACCAACAATCTGCTTGGGGTGACAATGGTGCTGATGGATGGCGAGGTGGTCGAGATCGGCGGCCCCTGTCACGATGCCGCGGGGCTTGATCTCTTGGGGCTGATCTGCGGATCGGAGGGCCAGCTGGGGGTGGTGACCGAAGCCACCCTGCGCATCCTGCCCCGGCCCGAGGGGGCGCGGCCGGTGCTGATGGGCTTTGCCGACAGCGCGGTCGCCGGGCAATGTGTCAGTGACATCATCCGCGCCGGCATCCTGCCGGTGGCGATCGAATTCATGGACCGGCCCTGCATCCGCGCCACCGAGGCCTTTGCCGGGGCCGGTTATCCCGACTGCGAGGCGCTGCTGATCGTCGAGGTCGAGGGCAGCGAGGCAGAGATCGACGCCCAGCTGGCGCGGATCGTCGAGATCGCCCGCACCCATGATCCGGTGGCGCTGCGCGAAAGCGGCTCGGAGGAGGAGAGCGCGCGGATCTGGCTGGGGCGCAAATCGGCCTTCGGCGCCATGGGGCAGATCAACGACTACATGTGTCTTGATGGCACCATCCCGGTGTCGCAGCTGCCCCTGGTGCTGCGCCGCATCGGCGAGATGAGCCGCGCTTACGGTCTGGACGTGGGCAATGTCTTTCATGCCGGCGACGGCAACATGCACCCCTTGATCCTGTTCGATGCCAACAAGCCGGGAGATCTGGAGAAATGCGAGGCCTTCGGGGCGGATATCCTGCGGCTCTGCGTCGAGGTCGGGGGCTGCCTGACCGGGGAGCACGGGGTCGGCATCGAGAAACGCGACCTGATGGGCGCCCAGTATGGCGCGGCGGACCTCGAGATGCAGATGGCGGTGAAGGATGTCTTCGATCCGAAATGGCTATTGAACCCGGCCAAGGTGTTCCCCCTTGCCGCCAGCGCCGGGCGGCGGGAGACGGCGCATTAGGGGCGCCGCCCCTCGCGCCGGAAACACGGGGGTTTCCGGTGCTCACCCCGGAGTATTTTGCCAAGAGATGAAGCCAGAAAGGATGCCCATGAGACCCGAGAGCGAGGCCGAGCTGGCCGAGATGATCGCCGGCGCGCAGGGGCCGCTGCGCATCATCGGCGGCGGGACCCGCGATATCGGGCGGCCGGTGGCGGGCACGCCCCTGTCGGCAGCGGCGCTGTCGGGGGTGACGCTTTACGAGCCGGGGGCGCTGACGCTGGTGGCCGGGGCAGGCACGCCGCTGGCCGAGATCGACCGCACCCTGGCGGCGCAGGGCCAGCGGCTGGCCTTCGAGCCGATGGATCACCGGGGGCTTTTGGGCAGCAGCGGTGCGCCGACCATCGGCGGGGTGGTGGCCGGCAATGTCTCGGGGCCGCGGCGTCTCCAGGCCGGGGCCTGCCGCGATTCGCTTCTCGGCGTGCGTTTCGTCGACGGGGCGGGGCGGGTGGTGAAGAACGGCGGCCGGGTGATGAAGAATGTCACCGGCTATGACCTGGTGAAGCTGATGGCGGGCTCTAGGGGCACGCTGGGGGTGCTGAGCGAGGTGGCGCTGAAAGTGCAGGCGATACCCGAGACGGCGGCCTGCGTTCTGCTTTACGGGCTGGAGGATGCGGCGGCGGTGGCGGCGATGAGCGCGGCGCTGGGCTCGCCCTATGACATCTCGGGCGCCGCCCATGCGCCGGTCGGGGTCGACGGGCATCCGGTGACCATGATCCGCATCGAGGGGCTCGAGGCCTCGGTGCTCTACCGCGTCGGCAGGCTGAAGGCGTTGCTGGCGGCAAGCGGCGCCGAAATCCATGTCGAGCATGCGCCGGAGAAGCTGGCGGCGGGCTGGCAATGGGTGCGCGACGTCGAGATGATGCAGGGGCGCGGCGCCGATGTCTGGCGGTTTTCGGTCAAGCCCACGGATGCGCCGGAGCTGGTGGCCGGCCTGAGCGCCGGCCGAGGCGATCTGCGGGTGCTTTATGACTGGGGTGGCGGGCTGGTCTGGGTCGCCTCCGCGCCGGGCGACGATCTGCGCCCTGCCGGCCTTGCCGGCCATGCGACGCTGGTGCGCGCGTCGGAAGCGACGCGCCGGGCGATCCCGGTGTTCCACCCCGAGCCGGCGCCGGTGGCGGCGCTGTCCAGGGGGCTGCGCCGGCGCTTTGACCCGCGCGGGATTCTCAACCCGGGGCTGATGGCGTGACCTCGGCCGGCACGGACACATCTGCCCCGGACCTGCGCCGGGGCCACGACAGGCAGGAGGCCCCGGATCGGCTGCGGGGCGCGAGGTGACATATGCAGACCCATTTCACCGAAGAGCAGTTGCAAGACCCGGGCACGGCCCGCGCCAACGAGATCCTGCGGGCCTGCGTGCACTGCGGTTTCTGCACCGCCACCTGCCCGACCTACCAGGTGCTGGGCGACGAGCTGGACAGCCCGCGCGGGCGGATCTACCTGATCAAGGACATGCTCGAGAACCGGCGCGCGCCCGACCGCAAGACGGTGCTGCACATCGATCGCTGCCTGTCCTGCCTGGCCTGCATGACCACCTGCCCCTCGGGGGTGCACTACATGCATCTGGTGGACCACGCGCGTGCCTATATCGAACAGAACTACAGGCGGCCCCTCGGGGACCGGCTGCTGCGCTCGTTGCTGGCGCTGATCCTGCCCCACCCGCGCCGGTTCCGGCTGGCGCTGCGGGCGGCAAGGATCGCCCGACCGCTTGCCCGGCTGATCCCCGATGCGCGGCTGCGGGCGATGCTCGAGATGGCGCCGAAGCGGATCCCGCCGGTCAGCCGCAACGATGATCCGCAGCGCTTTGCCGCCGCAGCGCCGCGCCTGAAACGGGTGGCGCTGATGACCGGATGCGCGCAACGGGCGCTCAATACCGATATCAACGACGCCACGATCCGCCTGCTGACGCGGCTGGGCTGCGAAGTGGTGGTTGCCGAGGGCGCGGGCTGTTGCGGCGCCTTGACCCATCACATGGGCAGGACGCGGGACAGCCACGCCACGGCGGCGCGCAACATCCGCGCCTGGCAGCGCGAGATCGACGGCGAAGGGCTCGACGCCATCGTCATCAACACCTCGGGCTGCGGCACCACGGTCAAGGATTACGGCCACATGTTCCGCAATGAGCCGCTGGCCGAGGCGGCGCGGCGGGTCAGCGGCATGGCCATGGATGTCTCGGAGCTGCTGGCGCTGCTCGAGCTGCCGCAGGGGGCGCCGCGCGGGGAGGTCGTGGCCTATCATGCGGCCTGTTCGCTGCAACATGGGCAGAAGATCACCTCGGCCCCCAAGGCGCTGTTGAAACGCGCCGGCTTCAGCGTGGTGGAGCCGGCCGACAGCCATCTCTGCTGCGGTTCGGCGGGCACCTACAACCTGTTGCAGCCCGAGATCTCGGGGCAGCTCAGGGCGCGCAAGGTGGCCACGCTCGAGGCCCGGTCGCCGGACATCATCGCCGCCGGCAATATCGGCTGCATGGTGCAGATCGGCAGCGGCACCGGGATCCCGGTCGTGCATACGGTCGAACTGCTGGACTGGGCCACCGGCGGGCCGCGGCCGAGGGCGCTGGACGGGGCGCTGGACGGAGCGCAGGAGCGGGCGGGCACCGGGGTATCCGAGGTGCCGATCCTGAAATAGCGGCGCATCGCCCGGAGCTTCCACACCGGCTGCATGATCCTGCCCCAATCTTGCCTTGTGGCGCTGCTAGACCAAGGCCGTGCCATTCAGGGGGGATCTCATGATCCGCAAGCTGCTGACCTTTTCCTTCGGGTTGTTCATCGTCTTTCTCGCGCTCACCGCCAAGGCCGGAAATGCCGTACTGCACCGTATGGACACCGGCGACCAGGTTCAGGGCTGGGAGGGCGTGGGCCGGCTGGAACTTGGCGGGCGCGGCTTCTGCACCGGGGCGCTGATCGCGCCCGACCTGGTGCTTACGGCGGCGCATTGCCTGTACGACCGGCGCAGCGGCACCCGCATCGCCGCCGATCAGATCGAGTTTCGCGCCGGCTGGCGCAACGGCCGCGCCGAGGCCTATCGCGCCGTGCGTCGCGCCGTCACCCATCCCGACTATGTTTTCGGCGCCGAGAAGGGCGCGGCGCGGGTGACGAACGACCTTGCGCTGCTGCAACTCTACCATCCGATCCGCAACAGCCGCGTGATGCCTTTCGACACCGGCGGCGGGCCGGAGCAGGGCGCGCGGGTGGGGGTCGTCTCCTATGCCGAAGGGCGCGCCGAAGCGCCCTCGCTTCAGGAGATGTGCGCGGTGCTCGGGGTGCAGCAGGGGGTTCAGGTTCTGACCTGCGACGTCAATTTCGGCAGCAGCGGCGCGCCGGTCTTCGTTTTCGAAAACGGCCGGGCGCGGATCGTCTCGGTGGTCTCGGCCAAGGGGCGCTACGACGACCACCCGGTGGCGCTGGCCGTGGCGCTGAACGGGCCGCTGCAAACCCTGATGAGCGCCATGCGAACCCCGCGCGAAGTCCGGCTGAACCGTCTTGATCCGCAGCAGGGGCGCAACGCCACCGGGGCGAAATTCCTCCGGCCCTGACGCGCGGATTTCGCGCCTTTGCAAGGCTTGAAACCGCGAAAACGCTTCCCATTTCTGATGTGTCAGAGCGCCGGAACCGGGCTCTGCTTTCACTCGCCTGTCCATTCCGGAAGGCGAAATATCGTTGTCGCTCATGAAGGAGGATAACCCATGAGAAGTTTTGATTTTGCCCCGCTGTACCGCTCTTCGGTCGGTTTCGACCAACTGGCCAGCATGATGGACCGCGTGCTGTCCTCGGAAGGAGGTCAGCCCAGCTACCCGCCCTACAACATCGAGAAGACCGCCGAAGATGCCTATCGGATCTCGATCGCGGTGGCCGGGTTCTCGGCCGATGATCTCAATATCGAGGTCAAGGAAAACGCGCTTCTGGTGACCGCGCGCGCCAGCGAGGACGGCAAGGACCGGACCTATCTGCATCGCGGCATCGCGACCCGCGCCTTCGAGCGGCGCTTTCATCTCGCCGATCATGTCCGCGTCACCGGCGCCAGCCATGTCGACGGCATGCTGCATATCGAGCTTGAACGCGAGATTCCCGAGGCGCTGAAGCCGCGCCGGATCGAGATCGCCGCCGGCAAGCGGATCGAGAAGGACGTGGTCGACGCCAAGCCGGTGAACTGACCAAGGCAAACAGGACAACGGCGCGCCCTGCGCGGTCTCATGACCCGCGCGCGCCGGATACCCGCCCCCGGTTGCCCGGCAGCCGGGGGTTTGTCGTGGTGACCGCCCTTGCCTTCCCCGGGGCGGTGCCCGAAGGTGCGGCAACCGCCGCCGCGCGTTTCACGCCCCTGCCGGCGCCCCCGAGCCAAGGACAGCCCGCGTGAACTTCGCCGCCCTGAAATCCGCCAATTTCCGCATCTATCTCGGCGGCAGCTTTCTCGGGCTGCTGTCGCTGTGGATGCAGCGCGTGACCAGCGGCTGGCTGGCCTGGGAGATGACCGGATCGACAAGTTTCGTCGGGCTGGTGGCCATGGTGCAGTTCGCCCCGTCGATCGTGCTGTCGCCGTTGTTCGGGGTCTGGGCCGACCGGCTGAACCTGAAGCGCGCCGCGCTGGCCGTGCAGGGGGTGAATCTGGCGATCGCGCTGGGGTTCCTGGCGCTGGCGGCCCTGGGCGGCCTCACGCCGCTGCCGCTGGTGCTACTGTCGCTGTTCTCGGGCATTACGGCGGCCGCCAACCATCCGGTGCGCATGTCGCTGACGCCGCGCCTGGTAAGGCGCGAGCGGATCGGCTCGGTGGTCAATCTCGTCGCCATCAACTTCAATGTCGGGCGCATGGTCGGCCCGGCGCTGGGTGGGGCGCTGATCGCCAAGGCCGGCATCGTTCCGGCCCTTGCCGTGCAGGCGGCGCTTTACCTTCCCTACGTGCTGGCGCTGACCCGGCTGACCCTGCGCCCGCGGCGCGACGCGGGCCTTGATCACGCGCCGTTCTTCCGCGCCCTTGCCGGCGGCCTGCGCCATGTCTGGCAGACGCCGCTGATCTGGCGCGCCATGGTCATCGTCGCGGTGCTGTCGCCGGTGGCGCGCGGCACGCTGGAGATTCTGCCGCCGCTGGCCGACGGCGTTTTCGGGCGCGGCGCCGGCGGGCTGGGGACCATGCTGTCGACCGCCGGTATCGGCGCCGTCCTCGGCGGGCTCACCAAGGGGCTGCTGCCGCCGCAGACGCCGGGGCGGATGCCCTGGCTGTCGCTGGTCTTCGTGCTGATCGGGCTGGCGCTGGTGCCGCTCTTGGGCGTGGTCAGGGTCTGGGAGCAGGCGCTGGCCATCGTCGGCGGGCTGGCCTTTGTCACCACCCTGGTGGCGATCTCGATGCAGACCGCGATCCAGCTCGAGCTTGACGATGACATGCGTGGCCGGGTGATGAGCCTCTGGGCGGTGGTCGCGGCCGGGGGCTCGGCGCTGGGCGCCGGCATTCTCGGGCTGCTGGCCGATGCCTTCGGCTATGGTGCCACCCTGCTCGGGGCGGGCAGCGCCGCCGGGGCCGGGCTGGGGCTGTACTTCGCCTTCATCGCCGCCCGGCGCTAGCAGCAAGGCGCGGGTCCGGGGGCCGCAGCCGGTGCGCAGCCCCCCGTATCACAGGGGCGCCGCCTACTGCTGCGCCGCGAGGCTCTCGGCCAGCCGCATCAGCCGCACCGCTTCGGCGCGATAGCCATAGGCATCTTTGCCGCGCGCCCCGTTGGCCAGGGCAATGGCCTCGCCCCAGCTCCAGTCACCAAGGTATTTGCCGTCACCCAGCAACTGGCCGAAGCCGGCGATCGCCGCCGCAAAGCGCATGTCGTCACTGGCCGCGCCCTCGCCCCGGATCGGGGTTTCGATCAGCTGGCTGACATCGGCGCCCGGCGCCTTGTAGCGCAGCTTCAGATAGCCCAGTTCGCCCGAGACCGCAGCCGCTGCATCCTCGGTGGCGGCGCCATAGCGCAGCGGCTCGGTCAGCCGTGCCGCCGACCCCACCGGGGTGATCTCGTAAAGCGCGGTCACCGAATGGCCGGCGCCGATCTCGCCCGCATCCACCCTGTCGTTGTTGAAATCCTCGCGCGCCAGGGCGCGGGTCTCGTAGCCGATCAGCCGGTATTCCGCCACCGTGGCGGGGTTGAACTCGACCTGGATCTTGACGTCGTCGGCAATCGGGAACAGCGCCCCGGTCAGCTGATCGACCAGCACTTTCTGGGCCTCGTTCAGGGTGTCGATATAGGCCGCCTGCCCGTTGCCGTTCTGGGCCAGCGCCTGCATCGTGGCATCGTCGAGGTTGCCGCGCCCGAAGCCCAGCACGCTGAGATAGGTGCCGCTGTCGCGCTTGCCCGCAATATAGTCTTTCAGTGCCTCGGGGTCGGAAAGCCCGACATTGAAATCGCCATCGGTGGCCAGAATGACCCGGCTCACCTCGCCCTCATCCGCCATCGCCTCGGCCACCGCATAGGCCTGCTGCAACCCGGCCTGACCGGCGGTCGATCCGCCGGCATCCAGCGCGTTCAGCGCCGCCAGGATCGTCGCCCGCTCGCTGGCAGGGGTCGGCGCCAGAACCTGCCCGGCCGAGCCGGCATAGGTGACGATCGCCACGCTGTCCTCGGCGCGCAGCTGCCCGAGCATCAGGGCAAAGCTCTGCTTCAGCAGCGGCAGCTTGCCCGGCTGGCTCATGCTGCCCGAGGTGTCGATCAGGAACACCAGATTCAGCGGCGGGCGCTCAGCGGTCTCGGGCATCCGCCCCTGCAACCCGATATGGACGATCCGCGTGCCCGGGTTCCATGGCGTCCCGAACGTCGTCACCTGGGTGGAAAAGGGCAGATCACCGCCGGTCGGCGCCGCGTAGGCATAGGGGAAATAATTGATCATCTCTTCGATGCGCACCGCCTGCGGGTCGGGCAGATAGCCGTTCAGGATCGAGCTGCGCACCACGCCATACGATGCCGTATCGACATCGATCGAGAAGGTCGAGACCGGCTCTTGCGCCGTCACCTTCAGCGGGTTGGGATCGGCCTCGGGGTAGCTTTCGGTATCGGCCTCGGCGACGATGACGAAGGGGGCGGGCGCCGGGCGGGCCTGATCCAGCGCCAGTTCCGCCTGCGGCGCCATCATCGTCGCCACCGGGGCCTCGCCTGTCTGAAGCCGCTCGCCAGCCATCTTGGCCGCCGCTGTGCTGGCAGTGCCAGTGGCAACCGGCGCGTCGTCGACCTCGATCACCACCACCTCTTCGGGGGCGCCGAGCAGGTCGCCGGGGGCGGGCAGGCGCGACAGCTCGGGCAGATAGATCACCAGCCCGACCGCGACCAGCGCGGTGGTGGCGGTCAGCGTCGCCTTGGCGGGGAAAGTTCGCAGCATGTCAATCACTCCTCTGAACAGGCCCCTGCGCGGGGCATCAGAGGAAAGACGCGCCGCGTCCTTCGATCCTTGGAGGGTTTCGAAGTTTTTTTGCGCCAGCGCCAGGTTCCGCGCCCTTTGCGCCGCGTCCGGGGCCGGGGTCGCGGCCGAGATCGCCGCCTTCAGCTGCTCCAGCTCGAGGTCATCGCTCATGCGCCGTCCTCCTTTTCCTTCAATGTCCTGAGGCGCTTCTTGGCCTGCGAGATCCGCCAGCTCACCGTGCCTTCGGAGATGTCCAGCACCTCGCCGGCCTCGGCGTGGGTCATGTCGTCGAGCACCAGCGCCAGCGTGTCGCGCAGGTCGTCGGGCAGGGCGCGCATGGCGCGGGTCAGCCAGTCGATGCGCTCGGCGGTCTCGGCATCGGCTGCCTGGCGCGCCACTTCCCAGTCGCCCCAGCCCTGCGCCGCCCTTGCATGGGCCGCGCCCCGGCGGCGGCGGTCGTGCGCGGCATTGACCACCACGCGATAAAGCCAGGTGGTGAACCGCGCCCGCGCGTCATAGCGCTGCAGCTTGGCCGGCAGCGCGGCGCAGATGTCCTGGGTCAGGTCCTCGGCCTCGGCGCGGCCCCCGGTCAGCCGGTAGGCCAGTCCGAAAACGCGATCGTAATGGCGTGCCAGAAGCGCGGCAAAGGCCCCCCCGTCGCCACCGATCGCCCGCTCTGCCAGCTCTTCGTCCTGGGATGTGTCGCGTAGCATGTCCATGAGACGGCGCTGAAACCCCGATCCTTGGTGCCAAGAGAAAAACTCGCTCCGGTGTGCCACGGTTTCGTGGTTTTCGATACCAAAAACCTCGGGCAAAGAAGGAATCCACCCCCCGTTAACCGGCTGTTCAAATCTCTCGGCAAGGATTGCCGGGCTGGTTTCTGCCAATGGGGGCGCGCGACATGGATGCGGAAAAGATCGAACTGCTGAAGCAAAGCTTTGCCGAGATCTATGCCCACAAGGGCGATCTCGAGGGGCGATTCTACCAGCATCTTTTCGCCGCCGATCCCGAAACCCGCGAGCTGTTCTGCCACGGCAATTTCGTCCGCAAGGAAATGATGCGGGCGATCCTGGCCAACACGGTGCAATTGCTGAACCGCCCCTCGGCCTTCCGCAGGCTGAGCCGCCGCCTCGCGGCGCAGCACCGGCAGGCCGGGGTCTCGGCCCGGCAGTACCGGGCCGGGCCCGAGGCCATGATCCTGGCCTTTCGCGACATCCTCGGCCCGCGGTTCACGCCCGAGGTCGAGGCCGCATGGCGCGAGGCGATGGAGGAACTGGTGTCCTGTTTCGCCGCCGCCGATTGACCCGCCTTGGCAGTGCGCCGGCCGTGCGCCGGCCTTTCGGTGGCCGCAAAACCCCGCGTCCGGTTCTGTTGCCCCCATGCCGCCCGCTTGCGGTCGCGCTTGACCCAAACCGCGTTTGAGTCCAAGTTTTGCGCAAAAAAGGTGTGATATGGAGTTGGACGACGCCTACAGCAACGGCGCCTATATTCCCGGGGCGGACGAGTATCCAGCAAAGTGGCAGGCCATGGCCGAGTCGTTCCGGGCCGGATACCTCGGCGCGCCCGAGCGGAGCTATGGCGAGTCCGAGCGTCAGCGGATGGACGTCTTCGAGCCCAAGAAAACCGCCAAGGGCCTGTTCGTCTTCGTGCATGGCGGTTACTGGAAAGCCTACGACAAATCCTCGTGGTCGCATCTTGCCGGCGGCATGCTGGCGCGGGGCTGGGCGGTGGCTCTGCCCTCATACGACCTTTGCCCCGAGGTGCGGATTTCCGACATCACCCCCCAGATCGCCCGCGCGGTGACCGTGGCCGCCGAACGCATCGGTGGCCCGATCGTGCTGGCCGGGCATTCCGCCGGCGGCCATCTGGCGGCGCGCATGGTCTGTCGCGGTGTGCTGCCGAAATGGGTCGCGGCGCGGCTGGGCCACGTGATGGCGATTTCGCCGCTGGCCGACCTGCGGCCGCTGCTGCGCACCACCCTGAACGACACGCTCGGCCTTGACCCGGCCGAGGCCGAAGCCGAAAGCCCGCTGCTGTGCGAAGACCGTCTCGACGTGCCGGTGACGGTCTGGGTCGGCGAAGACGAACGCCCGGCCTTTCACGATCAGGCGCGGCAGCTGGCCGAGACCTGGCAATGCCGCCACGAAATCGATCCGGGGCGGCACCATTTCGACGTCATCGACCCGCTGAGCGACCCCGACAGCCGCATGGTCCGGGTTCTGGTCGGCGAGGCCTAGTCATGAGCTGGGATTACATCGTCGTCGGGGCCGGCAGTGCCGGCTGCGTGGTTGCCAACCGCCTTGCCCGTGCCGGCCGCAGGGTCTTGCTGCTCGAGGCCGGCGGGCGCGACAACTACCATTGGATCCATATCCCGATGGGATATCTCTACTGTATCGGCAATCCGCGCACCGACTGGATGTACAAGACCGCCAGCGACCCCGGTCTCAACGGGCGCAGCCTGCTCTATCCGCGCGGCAAGGTGCTGGGCGGCTGTTCCTCGATCAACGGCATGCTCTATCTGCGTGGCCAGGCGGCGGATTACGACCGCTGGCGCCAGATGGGCAATCCCGGCTGGGGCTGGGATGACGTGCTGCCACTGTTCAAACAGGCCGAGGATTACATGGACGGCCCCTCGGAAATGCACGGGGTGGGCGGTGAATGGCATGTCGACAACCAGCGCCTGCGCTGGGACGTGCTCGACGACTGGATGGCGGCGGCGCAGGCGGCCGGGATCAGGCGTTGTGACGACTTCAACACCGGCAACAACGAGGGCGTCGGCTATTTCAAGGTCAACCAGTCGCGCGGCTGGCGGCTGAACACTGCCCGCGCCTTTCTGCGCCCGGTCCGGGACAGCCGGCTGAAGATCGAAACCCACGCCATGACCGAAAGGCTGCTGATCGAAGAGGGCCGCGTGGTCGGCGTTGCCTACCGCCAGCACGGAGAGCTGAAACAGGCCCGCGCCAGCGCCGAGGTGGTGCTGTCGGCGGGGGCGGTGAACTCGCCGCAGATCCTGCAATTGTCCGGTATCGGCCCCGGCGCGCTGCTACAGGCGCACGGGGTGCCCGTGCAGCATGAAATGCCGCAGATCGGCGAGAACCTGCAGGACCATCTGCAACTGCGCTGCGCCTGGCGGCTTGATGGGGCGAAAACCCTGAACACCATGGCCAACTCGCTTTTCGGCAAGGCGAAGATCGGGCTGGAATACCTGCTGCGCCGGAGCGGGCCGATGTCGATGGCGCCGTCGCAGCTGGGCGCTTTCACCAAGTCGCGGCCCGACATCGAGACGCCGGACCTCGAATACCACGTGCAGCCGCTCAGCCTCGAGGCCTTCGGCCAGCCGTTGCACGACTTCCCGGGCCTGACCGCCAGTGTCTGCAACCTGCGCCCCGAAAGCCGGGGCCATGTGCGCATCACCTCGCCCGATCCCGATGTGGCGCCCGAGATCCGGCCCAATTACCTGTCGACCGAGGGCGACCGGGCCGTCGCGGTGGCGGCGCTGCGCCAGTCACGCCAGATCATGGCGCAGTCGCCAATGGCCAAATACGCCCCGCAAGAGATGAAACCGGGACTGACTGCGCAGGATGACGCCGAGCTGGCCCGCGCCGCCAGTGACATCGGCACCACGATCTTTCACCCGGTCAGCACGGTGCGGATGGGTGCCGACCCCGAGGCGCCTCTGGACGCCCGGCTGCGGCTCAGGGGCATTGGCGGTCTGCGCGTCGCCGATGCCTCGATCATGCCGACCATCACCAGCGGAAACACGAACTCGCCGACCATCATGATCGGCGAGAAGGCGGCGCAGATGATTCTGGAAGACGCCTGAGGTCAGGCACCTTCTTCCGTGGTCTCGGGCTCCAGCTTGTCCTGGGTGCGGGTGTCGAAATCGCCGGCGTCGTGGCGTTCGCGCAATTGCTTGTCCAGATCGCCCCAGGCCCGGTTGACCATGACGCCGCGTTTCACCGCCGGGCGCTCGTTGATCTCCTTGGCCCAGCGTTGCACATGCGCATAGCTTTCCACGTCGAGGAATTCGCCGGCCTCGTAAAGCCGCCCCAGCGCCAGCGCGCCGTACCAGCTCCAGATCGCGATATCGGCGATGGTATAGTCGTCGCCGACCATATAGCGGCTGTCGGCCAGATGCCGGTTCAGCACGTCGAGCTGGCGTTTGACCTCCATCGCGAAACGGTCGATCGGATATTGCCATTTTTCCGGCGCATAGGCGTAGAAATGACCGAAACCGCCGCCGAGATAGGGCGCGCTGCCCATCTGCCAGAACAGCCAGCTCAGCATTTCCGGCCGCTTGGCCGGGTCGCTGGGCAGGAAGGCATCGAAGGTCTCGGCCAGGTGCAGCAGGATGGCGCCGCTTTCGAAAATCCGCACCGGCGTTGCGCCGCGCCGGTCCATCAGGGCCGGGATTTTCGAGTTGGGGTTGACCGCAACAAAGCCCGAGCCGAACTGGTCGCCTTCGCTGATGTCGATCAGCCAGGCGTCATATTCGGCGCCCGCGTGGCCGGCGGCCAAGAGCTCCTCCAGCATCACCGTGACCTTGACCCCGTTGGGGGTGGCCAGCGAGTAAAGCTGCCAGGGGTGGTCCCCGACCGGCAGGTCCTTGTCATGGGTCGGGCCGGCGATGGGGCGGTTGATGCTGGCGAACCTGCCGCCGCTCTCGCTGTCCCATTTCCAGACTTTCGGGGGGGTATAGGTCTCGGTCATGATCTGTCGCGCCCTGTGTCAGTGGTTGGTTCGGCCTAACTTAGGCATTCCGGCGCGAATGTTAACCACCCCCACCGAAGATGCATGCCGGCCCTGCGCAAAGCGGCGCTATACATTCGCCCCAAAACCGTCTATGGGCAGCGTTTGTTGCTCTTTGAGGACAATCGGACGGCCATTTTCACAGGGGGCCGTGGATGGTGTTCGCCGGGCAGATCCTCACAGAAGAAGAGACGATATCGTGAAACAAGCTCTGCGTGACGCGCTCGATGCGCGCGGCTACGACACCCTGACACCGGTTCAGGAGGCCGTATTGGCCCCGGACCTTCAGGGCGCCGACCTTCTGGTCTCGGCCCAGACCGGATCGGGCAAGACCGTCGGCTTTGGCCTTGCCATCGCGCCGACCCTGCTGGGCGAGGCCGAGGCCTTCGACCCCGCCGCCGCCCCGCTGGCGCTGGTCATCGCGCCGACCCGCGAACTGGCGATGCAGGTGAAACGCGAGCTTGGCTGGCTTTATGCCAGCGCAGGCGCACAGCTGGCGTCCTGCGTCGGTGGCATGGACATGCGCGACGAACGCCGCGCCCTGGCGCGCGGGGCCCATATCGTGGTCGCCACGCCGGGCCGGTTGCGCGACCATATCATGCGCGGCTCGATCGACCTTGGTGCCCTGCGCGCGGTGGTGCTGGACGAGGCCGACGAGATGCTCGATCTGGGTTTCCGCGAAGATCTCGAGTTCATTCTTGGCGAATCTCCCGAAGACCGTCAGACCCTGTTGTTCTCGGCCACGGTGCCCAAGTCGATCACCCATCTGGCCAAGAATTATCAGCGCGACGCGGTGCGCGTGGTGACCAAATCGGAAGAGGGCCAGCACG
>NZ_JBFJVE010000028.1:0-20225 GCF_041624275.1 Shimia sp. | reverse complement strand
GCTTTTTCGTTTGTCCGGCGCGCCATCGCGCCCCCGGGCCATCCGGTTTTTTTCCCGCCGCCCGGCGAAGCGACGTCTTCGTGGCGTTTTATGCCGATTTGGGACAATTGCGGCGCGGTGGTAGTCTTTCAAAGTGGAGCTGGCTTCCCGAGGGAAGCGGATAACCCAAGGAGGACCGGATGATCGTATTTCCGACGATAGAGTTGCAGGGCGGCAAATGTGTCAGCCTGACACGGGGACGCCTGGACGAGCCCTCGATCTGGCATGTGGATCCGCTGCGCACGGCGCAGGGTTTCACGGCCGCCGGGGCACAGTGGATCCATGTGACCGATCTTGATGCGGTGGCCGGCACCGGCGACAACGGCGCCTTGATCGAAACCCTGATACATGGCGCCGGGGCCCCGATCCAGCTGGGCGGCGGGCTGCGCACGCGCCACCGTATCGAGGACTGGATCGACAGGGGGGTCGGGCGGGTGGTGCTCGGCACCCTGGCGGTGCAGGATCCGGCCCTGGTGCAGGAGCTGGCCCTGCGCTATCCCGACCAGATCGTGCTGGCGGTCGACATCTACCAGGGCAAGCTGATGACCGAGGGCTGGCGCCAGACCGGGGCGATGCAGCCGGCGGATTTCGTCGCCGCCTATGACAGTTCGCCCCTTGCCGGGGTGATCGTGACCGACATCGACGCCGACATCGGCGATGGCGATGGCCATCTCGGGGTGATCTCGGGCCTGGCGCAAAGCACCCGCCACCCGGTCATCGCGCGCGGCACGGTGCGCGGCAGCGACGACATCTCGCGGCTGAAATACGTGCCGAATATCAGCGGCACGCTGGTCGGTCGGGCGCTGTTCGCCAAGGACCTTGACCTTGGCGAGGCGCTGGCGCTCGCCCAACCGGTTCCC
Organism: Shimia sp.; assembly: GCF_041624275.1. Taxonomy (GTDB): domain Bacteria; phylum Pseudomonadota; class Alphaproteobacteria; order Rhodobacterales; family Rhodobacteraceae; genus Shimia. The sequence goes on along the minus strand of NZ_JBFJVE010000028.1, from coordinate 19,326 downwards.
GAGCCGAAGGCAGAGTTCCGGTAACCGCCGGGACACGCCGGCAGGGCCTGCGCCGCCTCCGCCGGCTCGGCGGGTGCGGCGACTATTTCGGAGGATGCGTGCCGATCGGCCGCGAAGCTCTTGCCCCCGAAGGGCAAGGCACGGTATTAGCGTCGGGAAATTTGAGGAAAGGGCAGCAATATGCGTCGTGTCGTCGTTACTGGGCTTGGTCTGGTCACTCCGCTGGCTTGCGGAGTCGAGGAAAGCTGGTCCCGCATTCTGGACGGGCAATCCGGGGCCGGGCCGATCACCCGTTTCGACCCGGCGCGCGTGACCACGAAATACGCCTGCGAGGTGCCCTTCGGTGACGGCAGCAACGGCAGTTTCAACCCCGATGACTGGATGGCCCCCAAGGAGCGGCGCAAGGTCGACGACTTTATCCTTTACGGCATCGCGGCGGCGATGCAGGCGGTCGAGGATTCGGGCTGGAAGCCCGAGGCCGACGCGGACCGCGAGCGCACCGGGGTGATGATCGGTTCGGGGATCGGCGGCCTGCAATCCATCGAGCAGACCACGCTGCTGCTGGCCGAGAAGGGCCCGCGCCGGGTGTCGCCCTTCTTCATTCCCGGCGCCCTGATCAACCTGATCTCGGGCCATGTCGGCATTCAGTACGGGTTCAAGGGCCCGAGCCACGCGGTGGTGACCGCCTGTTCGACCGGCGCCCATGCCATCGGCGACGCGGCACGGCTGATCATGTTCGGCGATGCCGAGGTGATGGTGGCGGGCGGCGCCGAGGCGGCGATCTGCGAGATCGGCATTGCCGGGTTCAACGCCTGCAAGGCGCTGTCGACCAAGGGCGAAGACGATCCGACCAAGGCCAGCCGCCCCTATGATGCCGATCGCGACGGTTTCGTCATGGGCGAGGGCGCCGGTGTCGTGGTGCTGGAAGAATATGAACATGCCAAGGCGCGCGGTGCCAAGATCTATGCCGAGGTGCTGGGCTATGGTCTGTCGGGCGATGCCTATCACATCACCGCCCCCTCGGAGAGCGGCGAGGGCGGCGAACGCTCAATGCGCGCGGCGCTGAAGAACGCGGGCCTTGAGCCCAAGGATATTGATTACATCAACGCGCATGGCACCTCGACCATGGCCGACACGATCGAGCTTGGCGCGGTCGAGCGGCTGATGGGTGATGCTGCGGGCAAGGTGACCATGTCCTCGACCAAGTCGATGACCGGCCACCTTCTGGGCGCCGCCGGGGCGATCGAGGCGATCTTCTCGATCCTGGCGATCCGCGACCAGGTGGCGCCGCCGACCATCAACCTTGACAATCCGGCGGTCGAGACCGCCGTCGACCTGGCGCCGAACCGCAAGGTCGAACGCGAGATCAATATCGCGCTGTCGAACTCTTTCGGCTTTGGCGGCACCAATGCTTCGGTGATCTTCGGAAAGGTCGGCTGATGTGGCGGCATATCGCCTCGAACGCGATCACGCTGCTGATCGTGTGCGTCTTTCTGTTGGGCGGCGCCGTGCTCTGGGGGCAGGCGCAATACCGCGCGGCGGGGCCATTGGAGGCGCCGATCTGCCTTCAGGTCGAGCCCGGATCGACCATGGGGCGGGTGTCGAGAAAGCTTGAGGATCAGGGCGCCATCGCCAGCGGCCCGCTGTTTCGCATCGGGGTGGAATACAGCGACAAGAGCGAGAAACTGAAGGCCGGCTCTTTCCTGGTGCACGAGGCGGCCTCGATGGAGGAGATCGCCGATATCGTGACCCGTGGCGGCGCCAGCACCTGCGGCACCGAGATCGTCTATCGGGTCGGGGTCACGCGGCGGTCGGTCGAGGTTCGCGAGCTTGACCCGGAAACAGCGCGTTTCGTCCAGGTCGCGGCCTTCAACCCGGCCGAGGAAGAGGCCCCCGAGGTCTTCGAGACGATGCGCCAGCGGGTCGATACGCGCTATCGCATCTCGGTGGCCGAAGGGGTGACCAGCTGGCAGGTGGTCGACGCCTTGACCGCGATCGACGTGCTGGCCGGCGAGGTTGCAGTGCCGCCCGAGGGCGGTCTGGCCCCGGACAGCTACGAGGTGCGTCCCGGCGATACCCGGGCCGGCCTGATCGAACGCATGCAGGCGGCGCAGTCGGAACGGGTGGCCGAGATCTGGGAGGCGCGGGTCGCGGGCACGCCGTTGAAATCGGCCGAAGAGATGCTGATCCTGGCTTCGATCATCGAGAAGGAAACCGGGGTGCCGGAAGAGCGCCGGCAGGTGGCCTCGGTCTTCGTCAACCGGCTTGAGCGGGGCATGAAACTGCAAACCGACCCGACGGTGATCTACGGGGTCACCAAGGGTCAAGGGGTGCTGGGACGGGGTCTGCGCCAAAGTGAACTGCGCCGGGAAACCCCTTGGAACACCTATGTGATTCCGGGGCTACCGCCGACGCCGATCGCCAATCCGGGGCGCGCCAGCCTTGAGGCGGCGGTGAATCCGGAGAGCACCGATTTCATCTTCTTCGTCGCCGATGGCACGGGCGGGCATGCCTTTGCCGCGACCCTGCGCGAACACAATGCCAATGTCGCCCAGTGGCGCCGCATCGAGGCCGAACGCGCCGATCAGTGAGCCGAGCTCCAAAAGGGTAGAGAGACCAGCCGCCTGCATCCTTTGCAGGCGGCTTTTTTGTGCTCCATGCCGGGATGCGCCCGGGGCCGGGCTGCCCAGGGGCGCTGTCCCTCTGAGCGCCGCGGGCGCTCATTCACCCCGGGATATTTGTCGCAAGAGAAAGCCCTGTTCGGCAGCTGAGGGGGGGGGTGCGCACGCTGCCTTAACCGGATGCTGAGACCGCCGTTGCAGGATGGGCCCTGCCGGTGGTGCAGACCCGGCTTTGGCGGAGGGGGCAACCGCGCAGGCGAGACAGGGGCAGAGATGACGGAATTCGAGCCGCCGACGGGCGAGGGGCCGCTGGACCGCGACCTGGCCGAGGTCAGGAAGCTGCTCAGGGGGGTGCGCGGCGCGCTGTCCGCGCTGCGCGACCGGCTGGAACGGGACCAGGGGGGAGCGGTGGCCGGGACCGGCAAGGCGCTGAGCGAGCTGCGCCAGCTGATCCGCACCGCCATCGACACGGAGAAGAGCTTTGAGCAGCGTCAGAAAGACAGACAGGGGATTGCCGAAGACTATCGGCTCGATCTCGAACAGGCACGCGCTACGATCGGGGAGCGCCTGGCTCGCCTGCGCGCCGCCGGCGACCCGGAGGGCGTTTCTTGACGGCTTGAGCGAGGGCGAGCTGCTGGCCTTGCCCTATCTGTTCGAGTTCTGGGCCTTCGAACACCAGCTGCCGCCCGAGGGCGACTGGCGCACTTGGGTGATCCTTGGCGGCCGCGGCGCCGGCAAGACCCGCGCCGGGGCGGAATGGGTGCGCGCCATGGTCGAGGGCAGCGGCCCGCTGGATGCCGGGCGGGCGCGGCGCGTGGCGCTGGTCGGGGAGACCATCGACCAGGTGCGCGAGGTGATGATCTTTGGCGACAGCGGCCTGCTGGCCTGTTCGCCGCCCGACCGCCGCCCCGCCTGGCAGGCGACGCGCAGGCGGCTGCTGTGGCCCAATGGCGCGGTGGCGCAGGTGTTCTCGGCCCATGAGCCCGAGGCGCTGCGCGGGCCGCAGTTCGATGCCGCCTGGGTCGACGAGCTGGCGAAATGGAAGAAGGCCGGGGCGACCTGGGACATGTTGCAGTTCGGGTTGCGGCTGGGGGCGCACCCGCAGGTCTGCGCGACCACGACGCCGCGCAATGTCGATGTGCTGAAGGAGATCCTGGCCCGCGGCAGCACCGTGGTCACCCATGCCGCGACCGAGGCCAACCGGGCCTATCTGGCAGAGAGTTTCCTGAGCGAGGTGCGCGGCCGCTATGCCGGCACGCGGCTGGGGCGGCAGGAGCTGGACGGGGTGCTGCTGGAGGATGTCGAGGGCGCGCTGTGGACCACCAAGATGCTGGAGGGGCTGCGGCGCAAGGCACCGCCGCCCGAGCTTGACCGGATCGTGGTCGCGGTGGACCCGCCGGTGAGCGGCCACGCGGCATCGGACGAATGCGGCATCGTGGTCGCCGGGGTGCGGATGCGGGGGCCGGTGCAGGACTGGCGCGCCTATGTGCTGGACGATGTTTCGCTGCGCGCCGGCAGCCCGCTGGGCTGGGCGCGGGTGGCGGTGACGGCGATGCATGCCTGGGGCGCCGAGCGGCTGGTGGCCGAGGTCAACCAGGGCGGTGACCTGGTGGCCGAGATGCTGCGTCAGGTCGACGCCACGCTGCCCTATCGGGCGGTGCATGCGACGCGCGGCAAGCTGGCGCGGGCCGAGCCGGTGGCGGCGCTTTACGAGCAGGGGCGGGTTCTGCATGTCGGCCAGTTCGCCGAACTGGAGGACCAGATGTGCCGCATGAGCCTGCAGGGCTATCAGGGCCGGGGCAGCCCGGACCGGGTCGATGCCCTGGTCTGGGCGCTGCACGAACTGGTGCTGGGCCCCTCGGCCAAGGCGGTGCGGCCGCGGCTGCGCAGCCTGTGAGCGCGCGCTGCGCTGAGGGTGAATTAACCAATTGATTGCATGCTGCCTTTGGTCCGGCAATCGGGGTCAGGGCAGGGCGACAGAGAGACAGAGACAGGGGAGCGTTCAGCGATGGTATTTGACTTCTTCCGGCGCACCGGGGCCGAGAAGCCCGAACAGAAGGCCAGCGCGGCGGGGCGGGTGCTGGCCTGGTCCGGGGCCGGGCGGGTGGCCTGGAGCCCGCGGGACACGGTGTCGCTGACGCGCAACGGCTTTGCCGGCAACCCGGTGGGATACCGCTGTGTCAAGCTGATCGCCGAAAGCGCCGCCGCCCTGCCGCTGGTGTTGCAGGACGGCAGCGAGCGCTTCGAGAGCCACCCGGTGCTGGCGCTGCTGGCGGCGCCCAATCCGGGGCAGGCGCGGGCCGAATTCCTGGAGACGTTGTTCGGACAGTATCTGCTGTCGGGCAACGGCTATGTCGAGGCGGTCGGGGCCGAGGCCGGCCTGCCGGGCGAGCTGCATGTGCTGCGGTCGGACCGGATGAGCGTGGTGCCGGGGGCCGACGGCTGGCCGGTGGCCTATGACTATGCGGTCGGCGGGCGCAAGCATCGGTTCGACCTTTTGGCCGGGGCGGCGCTGTGCCATGTGCGCAACTTCCACCCGCAGGACGATCACTATGGTTTCGCCCCCCTGCAGGCGGCGGCGATGGCGGTGGATGTGCACAATGCGGCCTCGCGCTGGTCCAAGGCGCTTTTGGACAATGCGGCGCGGCCCTCGGGGGCGATCGTCTATCGCGGCAGCGACGGGGCCGGGGCGATGTCGCCGGACCAGTATGAGCGGCTGGTGAACGAGATGGAGAGCCACCATCAGGGGGCGCGCAACGCCGGGCGGCCGATGCTGCTGGAAGGCGGGCTGGACTGGAAGCCGATGGGATTTTCGCCGTCGGACATGGAGTTCCAGAAGACCAAGGAGGCGGCGGCGCGCGAGATCGCGCTGGCCTTCGGGGTGCCGCCGATGCTGCTGGGGATCCAGGGGGATGCGACCTATGCCAACTACCAGGAGGCCAACCGGGCCTTCTATCGGCTGACCGTGCTGCCGCTGGCGACACGGGTGGCGGCGACCCTGGGGCAATGGCTGGCCGGGTTCCTGGGCGCCGATCTGGTGCTGAAACCGGATCTCGACCAGGTGCCGGCGCTGGCGGCGGAACGCGATGCGCAATGGGCGCGGGTGACCGGTGCCGGTTTTCTCAGCGCGGCCGAGAAACGGCTGATGCTGGGGCTGCCGGCGCGGGCCGCGGAAGAGCCTGCGGATGGATGAGCCACGCTATGGATTCGAAAGGTTCGACTGCGCCCCGGCGCTGCGGCTCGAGGCGCAGGAAAGGATGACCACGCTGCAGTTCGACAGTCTCAACCGGCGGCTCGACAAGATCGAGATGCTGATCGAGCGGCTGGAGAAACGGCTGTGGCTGACGGTCTACGGCGTGGTCGGCGTGATCCTGGCTCAGGCGCTGCAAAGCCTGCTGAGCAATGCGCTGTAACGCGTTGAAAAGGTTTGGAACAAACGGCGGTGGCGGTGTCCCGCAGGAAACATGAGGAGAGCGATGAGAATGCAGGACGGGCTGGAGCATAAGTTCGCGCGGTTCGGCGCCGGGCTGAGCGTGCAGGAGGGAACGAGGATCGAGGGCTATGCCAGCCTGTTCGGGGCACGCGACCAGGGTGGCGACGTGGTTGAAAAGGGTGCCTATGCGCAATCGCTCAGGCGGCTGGCAGCGGCCGGGCGGGCGGTGAAGATGCTGTGGCAGCACGACCCGGCGCAGCCGATCGGCATCTGGGAAGAGGTGCGCGAGGATGCGCGCGGACTGTGGGTGCGGGGCCGCCTGCTGGAAGAGGTGGCCAAGGGCCGCGAGGCGGCGGCGCTGATCGCCGCCGGGGCGATCGACGGCCTCTCGATCGGCTACCGCACGGTGACGGCCCGCAAGGATGCCAAGGGCCGTCGGCTCTTGCAGGAACTGGAGCTGTGGGAGGTGTCTCTGGTCACCTTTCCGATGCTGCCCAGTGCGCGCGTGTCGGCCAAGGGCGAAAGCCTTGAGGCGGGGATGCTGCGGGAAGCGGCGGCGGCGATCGAGACCGCCCGTCAGGAGCTGAGGCGCGACAGGCGCCCGGCATAACTCAAGATCGAGGACCATTGGAATGGGGAATACCGAGACCGTTTCTCGGGGCGGAGAGGCCATGTCTCCGGCCGCCGAGGTGAAGTCGGCCGTGACGGGTTTCATGAACGACTTCAGGGGCTTCAAGGACGATATTCAGAAACGACTTCAGAAACAGGATGAGCGACTGACCATGCTTGATCGAAAAACGACGAACCTGCAGCGCCCGGCGCTGGACCGCGGCACCGACTTTGACGTGCCGCATCGCAAGGCCTTCAACGCCTATCTGCGCAGCGGCGAGGATGACGGGCTGCGGGGGCTGGAACTGGAAGGGAAATCGATGTCGACCGCCGTCAACGGCGACGGCGGCTATCTGGTCGATCCGCAGACCGCCGAAACCATCCGGTCGACCCTGCGGGCGACGGCCTCGATCCGGGCGGTGGCCAATGTGGTCAATGTCGAGGCGGTGTCCTACGACGTGCTGATCGATTCCACCGAGGCCGGGGCGGGCTGGGCCGACGAGACCACCGCCACCGCCGAGAGCGGGACGCCGACGATCGAGCGTATCACCATCCCGCTGCATGAGCTTTCGGCCCTGCCCAAGGCGTCGCAGCGGCTGCTGGACGACAGCGCCTTTGACATCGAGGCCTGGTTGGCGGGGCGTATCGCCGACAAGTTCGCCCGCGCCGAGGCGGCGGCCTTCGTCAGCGGCGACGGGGTCGACAAGCCGACCGGGTTCCTGACCTACAACAGCGTCGATGCCGGCACCGAGACCTGGGGCGAACTGGGCCATGTGCGCAGCGGCGCGGACGGGGCCTTTGCCGCCAGCGATCCGGCGAATGCCCTGGTCGACCTGGTCTATGCGCTGGGGGCGGAATACCGCGCCAATGCGACCTTCGTGATGAATTCGAAAACCGCCGGTGCGGTGCGCAAGCTGAAGGATGGCGAAGGGCGGTTCCTGTGGTCGGACGGGCTGGCGGCGGGCGAGCCGGCGCGGCTGTTGGGCTATCCGGTGCTGATCGCCGAGGACATGCCCGACATTGCCTCCTGGGCGCCGGCGATCGCCTTCGGTGACTTCGCGGCCGGCTATACCGTGGCCGAGCGGCCGGACCTGCGGGTGCTGCGCGATCCGTTCAGCGCCAAGCCGCATGTGCTGTTCTATGCCACCAAGCGGGTCGGTGGCGATGTCAGCGACTTTGCGGCGATCAAGCTGCTGAAATTCGCGCTCTGAGGGGCGTGAATGGCGGGGGCGGCGGGTGCCGCCTCTGCCGGGCGTGCGTCTGCGATAGGCGTTGTCTGGCTGTCCCCTCCGTTCGGGCGGCGCCGGGGCGCGCGCCCTCCAGGCCGGAGGGGCCGCAATATTCGGAGTTTTTTCATGATGTTAGTTGAAGAGACCACGGTGCTCTCGGCGGCCCTGCCAGTGGCTGAGTTCAAGGAGCATCTGCGTCTGGGCAGCGGCTTTGACGATGATGGGTTGCAGGAGACGGTGCTGGAGAGCTTTCTGCGCGCCAGTATCGCCGCGATCGAGGCCCGGACCGGCAAGGCGCTGCTGGAACGGCCCTTTGCCTGGACGCTGCCGCGCTGGCGCGACGCGGCGCGACAGCCGTTGCCGGTGGCGCCGGTCAGCGCGCTGGCCGAGGTGTCGCTGGTCGACAGGATGGGCGAGGCGGTGGTGGTGGCGCCAAGCGTCTATCGGCTGGTGCCGGACGCGCAGCACCCCGAATTGCGCCCTGTCGGCAATTGCCTGCCCAGCATCCCCAGCGAGGGGCAGGCCGAGGTGCGGTTTCTGGCCGGCTATGGCCCCGACTGGAGCGACGTGCCGGCGGACCTGCGTCAGGCGGTGATGCTGCTGGCGGCGCATTACTACGAGTACCGCGACGACATGGCCCTGAGCGGCGGCTGCATGCCTTTCGGCGTGACCAGCCTGATCGAGCGCTATCGCGCGGTGCGGCTGGGGGCAGGCGCATGAGGCCGGTGCGGCTGAGCCGCAGGCTGGTGCTGGAGGCGCCGGAGCGCACCGCCGACGGCGCCGGCGGCCATGTGACGAGTTGGACCGCGCGGGGCACGCTCTGGGCCGATCTTCGGCCGGGCGCGGGGCGGACGCGGGACGGCGGCGAGGTTTCGCTGGCGCGGGCCGGCTGCAGGATCATCGTGCGCGCGGCCCCGCCTGGCGCCGGCTCGCGGCCCGAGGCGGGCATGCGCCTGGTCGACGGCGCACGGGTCTTCAGCATCGAGGCCGTGGCCGATCACGACGCGCGCCGACGTTTCCTGACCTGTTTCGCATTCGAGGAGACGGCGGTATGAGCTATGCCATGTCGGACGCCCTTCAATCGGCGATTTATCAGAAGTTACAGAATGATACGTCGCTTAGTTCACTTATTGGTGCAGCCGTATACGACGCGGTTCCGGCGGGCGTTCTGCCCCAGACCTATGTCATCCTCGGGGCCGAGACGGTGCTTGGCCGCTCGGATCTGAGCGGCGACGGGGCCGAGCACCGGCTGACCATTTCGGTGATTTCCGAGGCGGCGGGTTTCGCCACCGCCAAGGCGGCGGCGGTGGCGATCTGCGACGCGTTGCAGGGCGCGGATCTTGCACTTAGCCGCGGGCGGCTGGTGTTCATGACATTCGACCGGGCGACGGCAAGACGCGCGGGCCGTGGCAACACGCGCCGCATCGACCTGCGCTTTCGGGCCCGGGTCGAGGACGACGTTTAACTGGAAAGAGGTGGCGATATGGGTGCCCAGAACGGCAAGGATCTTTTGATCAAGGTGGATCTGACCGGCGACGGTCAGTTCGAAACGATCGCGGGGCTGCGCGCCACGCGGATCAGCTTCAACGCGGAAAGCGTCGACGTGACCAGCCTTGAAAGCCAGGGCGGCTGGCGCGAACTGCTGGGCGGGGCGGGGGTGCGCTCGGCGGCGATTGCCGGCTCCGGGGTGTTTCGCGACGCGAATACCGACGAACGGGCGCGGCAGATCTTCTTTGACGGCGAGACCCCGGATTTTCAGGTCATCATCCCCGATTTCGGCATTGTCGAAGGGCCGTTCCAGATTTCGGCGATCGAATACGCCGGCCGCCATGATGGCGAGGCCACCTACGAGATGTCGATGGCCTCGGCCGGGGCGCTGAGCTTCGTGGCGGTCTGAAGATGGCCAACCCCTATGCGGGCGAGGTGGCGCTGGTGATCGACGGCGAACGGCAGGTGCTGCGGCTGACCTTGGGCGCGCTGGCCGAGCTGGAGGCCGGCTTGCAGAGCGATTCGCTGGTGGCGCTGGTCGAGCGGTTCGAAGGCGGCGGCTATTCGGCGCGCGACGTGCTGGCGCTGATCGTGGCCGGGCTGCGCGGCGGCGGCTGGCAGGGCAGGGTCGACGATTTGATGCAGGCCGAGGTCGCGGGCGGCCCGATGGCGGCGGCAAAGGCGGCGGCCGAGCTGCTGGCGCGCGCCTTCAGCCTGCCCGGGGACGCGCCGTGAGCCGGTTCGACTGGCCGGCGCTGATGCGCGCCGGACTGCTGGGGCTGCGGCTCAGCCCGGCGGCGTTCTGGGCCCTGACCCCGGCCGAGCTGCGGCTGATGCTGGGGCCGCCGGGCGCGGCGCGGGGGCTGAACCGCAAGGGGCTGGAGGCCTTGCTGAAGGCCTATCCGGACAACAGGGAAAGGGGCGAAGATGAGCGAGCGTGAGGCGCTGGACGGTTTCGAGGCGCAGGTCGATGCGCTGGAGGAAAGCCTGGGGCAGACCGCGGTAATGGCGGCGAATTTCGACACCGAGCTGCGCGCCGTGCGCCAGACCCTGGCGGCCACGGGGCAGGACGTGAAGACCCTTGAGAGAGGGCTCAGCAAGGGATTGCGGCGGGCCTTCGACGGGGTGGTCTTCGACGGCATGAAGCTTTCCGAAGCGCTGGAAGAGGTGGCGCGGTCGTTGATGAACACCGCCTATAGCGCGGCGCTGCGGCCGGTCACCGACAGTCTTGGCGGCGCGCTGGCCGACGGGATCGGCACGCTGGTGCAGGGCATCCTGCCCTTTGCCGACGGCGCCGGTTTCGCCCAGGGCCGGGTGATGCCCTTTGCCTCGGGCGGGGTGGTGGCGGCGCCGACCTATTTCCCGATGCGCGGCGGCACCGGGCTGATGGGCGAGGCCGGCCCCGAGGCGATCATGCCGCTGGCCCGCGGACCGGACGGCAAGCTGGGGGTGCGCGGTGCTGGCGCGGCGCCGGTCAACGTGGTGATGCATATCCAGACCCCCGACGCCGAAAGCTTTCGCCGCAGCCAGACGCAGATCGCGGCGCAGATGGGCCGGGCGCTGGGGCGCGGGCAACGCAATCGTTAACAGGGGGCATTTCAGATGGGATTTCACGAGGTCCGGTTTCCGGCCAACCTGAGCTTCGGTTCGGTCGGGGGCCCCGAGCGGCGCACCGACGTGGTGACGCTGGCCAACGGGTTCGAAGAACGCAACACGCCCTGGGCGCATTCGCGGCGGCGCTATGACGCCGGGGTCGGCATGCGCTCGCTCGATGACGTGGCGCAGCTGATCGCCTTTTTCGAGGCCCGGCGCGGGCAGCTTCACGGGTTTCGCTGGAAGGACTGGTCTGATTTCAAGTCGTGCCGGCCCTCGCGCGAGATCGATTATCGCGATCAGGTGATCGCGGTGGCGGATGGCGACCAACGGGTGTTCGCTTTGCAGAAGCTTTATGTCTCGGGCGAGGCCCGCTATGCGCGGCCCATCCGCAAGCCGGTGGCGGGCAGCGTCCGGGTCGGGGTCGAAGGCGATGAAATGCAGGAAGGGGTGCATTACGAAACCGACGCAACCCGCGGGGAAATCACGTTTTTCGACGCTCCGATAAAGGGCCGGGAGGTGACGGCGGGGTTCGAGTTCGACGTGCCGGTGCGTTTTGACACCGACCGCATTCAGACCAGCGTGGCCTCGTTCCAGGCCGGTGACGTGCCCAATGTTCCGGTGGTGGAGCTGCGGGTCTGATGGCGGTGCAGGGGGCGCTGGAGGCGCATTTGAAGACCGGTCTCACGACCCTGGCGCGCTGCTGGGGCATCACCCGGAGCGACGGTGTGAGACACGGGTTCACCGACCACGACCGTGACCTTGCCTTCGAGGGCTTCACCTTTCGCGCCGACACCGGGGTCTCGGCAGTGGCGCTGGCGCAGTCCAGCGGGCTTGCCGTTGACAACACCGAGGCACTGGGGGCGCTGAGCGATGCCGGTGTGCAGGAGGCCGATATCGAGGCCGGGCGTTTCGACGCCGCGGCGGTGGTCTGCTGGCTGGTGAACTGGGCCGAGGTCGAGATGCGCAGCGTGGTCTTCCGTGGCCAGCTTGGCGAGATCCGCCGCGCCGGCGGTGCCTTCGAGGCCGAGTTGCGTGGTTTGACCGAGGCGCTGAACCGGCCTTTCGGGCGGGTGTTTCAGAAACCCTGCGCGGCGGTGCTGGGCGATGGGGCCTGCGGTTTCGACACCGGGGCCGCCGGCTATTTCGCCCTGCGCGACATCGAAGGGGTGGAAGGGGGGCGGGTGTTTTCCTGGGGGGCGCTGGCCGGGTTTGAGCCGGGCTGGTTCACGCGTGGGCGTCTGCAAATGCTGAGTGGCGCCGGGGCCGGGCTGGGCGGCGGCATCAAGCGTGACTGGATCGACGGCGGGCGGCGGCTGATCGAACTGTGGCAGCCCCTGCGGGCCGAGGTCGCGGTTGGCGACCGGCTGCAACTGGTGGCCGGCTGCGACAAGCGCATGGAGACCTGTCGGTTGAAGTTCGACAACCTGCTGAACTTCCGGGGGTTCCCGGACATTCCGGGCGAGGACTGGATGCTGAGCTATCCGCGTCAGGACGGGCGCAACACCGGGGGCAGCCTGCGATGAGCGCGGTGGTGACGGCGGCGCGGGGCTGGATCGGCACCCCCTATCGGCATCAGGCGGCCTGCAAGGGGGCGGGCTGCGATTGCCTGGGGCTGGTGCTGGGCGTCTGGCGCGAGCGCTTCGGCGCCCTGCCCGAGACGGTGCCGCGCTACAGCAAGGATTGGTGCGAACCGCAGGGAGACGAGCTGTTGTGGCGCAAGGCGCGGCAATGGCTGGTGGCCAAGGCGCCCGAGGACGAGGCGCCGGGCGATGTGCTGCTGTTCCGCATGCGGGCGGGCAGCGTCGCCAAGCATCTGGGGATCGCCGGGCGCGTTGGCGCGCGGGCCAGTTTCATCCACGCCTATTCGGGCCATGCGGTCGCCGAAAGCCCGCTGGGCGCGCCCTGGCGGCGCCGCATCGTGGCGCGGTTTCAATTTCCCAAGGAGGCATCGGCATGGCAACGCTGATTTTATCCGCCGTTGGTGCGGCGATCGGGGGATCGGTGGGCGGCAGCCTGGCCGGGGTCTCGGCGGTGGCGATCGGACGGCTGGCCGGGGCGACCCTCGGCCGCGCGATCGACCAGCAGATCCTCGGCAGCGGCTCGGATGTGGTGGAAAGCGGCAAGGTCGACCGCTTTCGCCTCAACGGCGCGGCCGAAGGCGCGGCGGTGCCGCGGCTTTACGGGCGCATGCGGCTGTCGGGGCAGGTGATCTGGGCGACCGAGTTCGTCGAAAGCGTGGCCTATTCCGGTGGCGGCAAGGGCGCGCCGCCGACGCCCGAGACGGCCGAGTTCAGTTACACGGTGTCGCTGGCGCTGGCGCTTTGCGAGGGCGAGATCACCCGGGTCGGCCGGGTCTGGGCCGACGGCGACGAGGTGGCGCCCGGCGATCTCAACATGCGCGTCTACAGGGGCACGTCCGATCAGCTGCCCGATGCGCTGATCGAGGCGGTCGAGGGGGCGGGGCAGGTGCCGGCCTATCGCGGTACCGCCTATGTGGTGATGGAGAACCTGCCGCTGGCGCCCTATGGCAACCGGGTGCCGCAGTTTTCCTTCGAGGTCTGCCGCCCGAGCCCGGTGGCGCAGGCCGGGGCCGGGGGCGATATTGCCCATGCGGTGCGGGCGGTGGCGCTGATGCCGGGCACCGGGGAATATGCGCTGGCGACGAGCCCGGTCTATGTGTCGGGGGCGCCGGGTTACAGCGAAGCGGCCAATCTCAACACGCCCTCGGGGCAGAGCGATTTCGTCACCTCGGTTGCGGCCCTCAGCGAAGAGCTGCCCAATTGCGGCTCGGTGTCGCTGGTGGTGAGCTGGTTCGGCGACGACCTGCGCTGCGACAGCTGCCAGATCCGGCCCAAGGTCGAACGCCGGGAGGCCGACGGCAGCAACATGCCCTGGAGCGTGGCCGGGCTGACGCGGGCGGCGGCCGAAGAAATCGCCGAGGCCGAGGGGCGGCCGGTCTATGGCGGCACCCCGGCGGATGCGGCGGTGATCGAGGCGATCAACCACCTGCGCGCCGAGGGGCAGGAGGTGTTGTACTATCCCTTCGTGCTGATGGAACAGATGGCGGGCAACGGCCTGCCCGACCCCTGGAGCGACGCCAGCGAGCAGCCGGCCTTGCCGTGGCGCGGGCGGATCACCGCGTCGGTGGCGGCGGGGCGGGCGGGCACGCCCGAGGGCACGGCGGCGGCCGATGCCGAGGTGGCGGCGTTTTTCGGCAGCGCGTCGGCGGCGGATTTCACCGTCTCGCCCGGCCAGGTCGGCTATTCCGGCCCCTCCGAATGGCGCTATCGCCGCTTCGTGCTGCATCAGGCGGCGCTCTGTGCCGCGGCCGGGGGTGTCGAGGCGTTCTGCATCGGCTCGGAAATGCGCGGGCTGACCCAGATCCGGGGCGCGGCGGGCTTTCCGGCGGTCGCGGCGCTGCGCGCCCTGCTGGCCGAGGTGCGCAGCCTCTTGGGGCCCGACACCAAGCTTGGCTACGCGGCGGACTGGAGCGAATACTTCGGCTATCACCCGCAGGATGGATCGGGCGACGTGCTGTTTCACCTCGACCCGCTCTGGGCCGATGCGAATCTCGATTTCATCGGCATCGACAATTACATGCCGCTGTCGGACTGGCGCGACGGCGAGGATCACGCCGATGCGGGCTGGGGCAGCATCTATGACGTCGACTACCTCATGGCCAATGTCGCCGGCGGCGAGGGCTATGACTGGTACTACCATTCGGCCGAGGCCCGCGCGGCGCAGATCCGCACGCCGATCAGCGACGGCGCCCATGGCGAACCCTGGGTCTTTCGCTACAAGGACATTCGCGGCTGGTGGGAAAACAGCCATCACGACCGTATCGGCGGGCTGCGTCAGGCGGCGCCGACGGCATGGCAGCCGGCCAGCAAGCCGGTCTGGTTCACCGAGATCGGCTGCGCGGCGCTCGACAAGGGCAGCAACCAGCCGAACAAGTTTCTCGATGCGAAATCCTCGGAATCCGCCTTGCCGCATTTTTCCAGCGGGCAGCGCGACGAGACCATCCAGGCGCAGTATCTGCGGGCGCTGACCGGCTATTGGCAGGATCCTGACAACAACCCGGTGTCGCCGCAGTATGGCGCGCCGATGGTGGATATGGGCCGGGCCCATGTCTGGGCCTGGGACGCGCGGCCCTATCCGGCCTTTCCGGGCAATCAGGCGCTGTGGAGCGATGGCGCCAACTATGCGCGCGGCCACTGGATCAACGGGCGCGCCTCGTCGCGGCCGCTGGCCTCGGTGGTGCGCGAGATCTGCGAGGCGGCGGGGGTGCCGGCCTTTGATGTCAGCGACCTGCAGGGGACAGTGCGCGGCTTTTCCGTGGACGAGGTCGGCGAGGCGCGGGCGGGCTTGCAGCCCCTGATGCTGCGCCATGGTTTTGACGCGGTGGAACGTGACGGGGTGCTGCGGTTCCTGATGCGCGGCCTGCGCCAGCCGATGGTGCTGGACGAGACGCGGGTGGCGGTCTCGGAGGATGTCGAGGGCGGGATCGAGCGGACCCGCGACGGCGAGGCCGCGCTGGCGGGGCGGGTGCGGCTGCAATTCGTCGGCGCGGACAGCGATTTCGAGACCTGGTCGGAAGAGGCGGTGCTGCCCGACGAGGCGACCCATGGGGTGGCGACCAGCCTGCTGCCGCTGGCGATGACCCGGGCCGAGGGGCGGCAGGTGGCGGAACGCTGGCTGGCCGAGGCCCGCGTGGCGCGGGACGGGCTGCGGCTGGCGCTGCCGCCCTCGGCGCTGGCGGTGGGGGCGGGCGACGTGGTGGCGCTGCCCGGCGCCGGGCAGGAGGCGCTTTACCGGGTCGACCGGGTCGAGCAGGGGGCGCTGCAGCTGCTCGAGGCGGTGCGGATCGAACCGGCGGTCTACACGCCGGCGGCGATCGAAGAGGACTGGCCGGCGATGCGGGCCTTTGCGGCCCCGGTGCCGGTGCTGCCGCTGTTTCTCGACCTGCCGCTGATCACCGGCGACGAGGCGGCGCATGCACCGCATCTGGCGCTGAGCGCCCAGCCCTGGCCGGGCAGTGTCGCGGTCTATGATTCGGGGCGCGATGCCGATTACGCGCTGAACCGCACCTTTGCCAGCCGCGCCGTGGTCGGGGTGACGCAGAACGCGATGCCGGCCAGCCCGGCGGGGCTGTGGGACCGGGGCGCGGCGCTCGAGGTCAGGCTGATCTCGGGTGCCCTGCAAAGCATCGACGAGGCGGCGCTGCTGGCCGGTGGCAACCTGGCGATGATCGGCGATGGCAGCGCCGACAATTGGGAGCTGTTCCAGTTCCAGAGCGCCGAGCTGGTCGGCGAGGCGACATGGTGGCTGAGCCGGCGCCTGCGCGGGCAGGCGGGGTCGGACGCGCTGATCGCCGACGCATGGCCCGCCGGGTCTTACGTGGTGCTGTTCGACGGTGCCCCGCAGCAGATCGAGCTGGCCAGCGGCATGCGCAACGTGGCGCGGCATTACCGGATCGGCCCGGCACTGCGGGGCTATGACGACCCGAGCTATGTTCACCTGACGCAGGCCTTTCAGGGCAACGGGCTGCGGCCCTATCGGCCCTGCCATCTGCGCGGCACTCTGGACGGTGCCGGTGATCTGGCCCTGACCTGGGTGCGGCGCACGCGGGTGGACGGCGACAGCTGGGATCTGGCCGAGGTGCCGCTGGGCGAGGAAAGCGAAAGCTATCTGCTGCGGGTGATCCAGGGCGGCAAGGTGCGGCGCGAGGTTGCCCTTGGCACGCCGGCCTGGACCTATGGCGCCGCGATCCGGGCCGCGGACGGCGTCGCCGGGGCCTTCGAGATCGAGGTGGCCCAGGTCTCGGCGCGCTACGGGCCGGGGCCAGCGGCGCGCGCGGCATTTCTGGTCTGAGACGCGATGCGGCGGGTGATGCATGGCGATGTGGTGGCGGCGGCGCGGGCGCTTTTGGGGGTGCCCGAGGCCGCCCGCCGTAGCCTCTGCCGCCGCATGATCGCCGAGGCCCATGCCGCGCACCGCTATTTCCGCCGGTTCGGCAAATCGCATCTTCTGTGGGGCGACGGTTCGCTGATGGCGACGGCGCATAAACGCGTGTTGCGCCCCGAGCCGGGGTTTTCCGACACCCCCTATTGCGGCTGCGTCGAGATGGTGCTGCACGAGCTGATCGAATGGCGCGCCGCGCGCCGGGTCAGCCCGAGGCGCAGCTGATGCATCTGACCACCGACGGGTCGAACTCCAGCCGTTTCAGGGCGATCTCTTCGCCGCAGTCGTCGCAATAGCCGAAGTCGCCGTCCACGAGCCGCCCCACCGCCGCTTGCAGGGCCCGCTTGCGGGCGTCGCGGCGCGCCTGGCCGGCCCTGGCCATGGCCTGGGATTGCAGGGCGTCCATGCGGCTGAGCCGCCCCACCGCCTGCTGGTCCAGCGTCACCACCGCCTGACCGCCCTGACCAAGGGCGTCCTCGGCCTCGAGCGCCGCCAGTTGGGCGGCGATCAGGGCGCGGAATCTCTCTTGGTCTTGGGCATTCACGACGGTGATCTCCGCGATCAGGGCTTTGAATTTGCGCCGGTTCGACTATCTAGTGTAGTCTAAGGGCAGATAAGGACGGAGTACCATGGCCGAAACGCGCAGAAACATCGCTGAGATTGACCCCACGTGGCAACGGATCACCACCGAGGCCGAGGCGGCGGTGCGCGACGAGCCGTTGATGGGCGGGCTGATCCATGCCTGTGTGCTGCATCACAAAAGCATCGACCGGGCGCTGAGCTATCGTTTTGCCGCCAAGCTGGCCTCGAACGAGATGTCGATGGTGGTGCTGCGCGAGATCGCCGATGATGCCTTTGCCGCCGACCCGGGAATCATCGAGGCGGCGCGGGCCGACCTGAACGCGATCTATGAACGCGACCCGGCCTGCCACCGGCTGTTGCAGCCGATCCTCTATTTCAAGGGCTACCAGGCGGTGCAGGCCTATCGCATCGGCCATTGGCTGTGGACCAGAGGGCGCAAGGATCTGGCCTATTTCATCCAGATGCGCACGTCTGAGATTTTCGGTGTCGACATCCACCCCGGCGCAAGGCTGGGCAAGGGGATCATGATCGACCATGCCCATTCCATCGTCATCGGCGAAACCGCCGTGGTCGGCGACAACGTGTCGATGCTGCATTCGGTGACGCTGGGCGGCACCGGCAAGGAAGAGGAAGACCGCCACCCCAAGATCGGAGACGGGGTGCTGATCGGTGCCGGCGCCAAGGTGCTGGGCAATATCAAGGTCGGCTGCTGCAGCCGCATCGCTGCCGGATCGGTGGTGCTGGAAGAGGTGCCGCCGGGCTCGACCGTGGCCGGGGTGCCGGCGCGGATCGTCGGCGAGGCGGGCTGCGACCAGCCGGCGGTCGAGATGGATCAGATCCTCGATCACTGACTCTGCGGCTGACTTGAAGAGAGCCGAAAAACAAAAGCCCCGCAACATCTCGCGGGGCTTTTCTGTTGTCGGGCATGAAGCCGTCAGGCGAGCATGGCCAGCGGGTTCTCGAGGTTGTCGACAATCGCCTGCAAGAGTTTCGCCCCCAGCGCGCCGTCGATCACCCGGTGATCGACCGACATGGTGACCGACATCACCGTTGCCACGGCGACCTCGCCGTTGTCGTCCACCACCGGTTTCCTGACCCCGGTACCGACCGCAAGAATGCCGGCGTGGGGCGGGTTGACGATGGCGTCGAAATTGTCGATGCCGAACATCCCCAGGTTTGAGATGGCGAAGCTGCCGCCCTGGTATTCATGCGGCGCCAGCTTGCGCTCGCGGGCGCGGCCGGCAAGATCCTTCATCTCGGCCGAGAGCGCCGACAGCGACTTCATCTCGGCATCCTCGAGCACCGGGGTGAACAGCCCGCCGTCGATGGCCACCGCCACCGCGACATCCGAGGCCTGCATCTGCAACACCCGGTCGCCGGCCCAGACGGCATTGGCCTCGGGCACCTGCTGCAGCGCCAGCGCGCAGGCCTTGATGATGAAATCATTGACCGACAGTTTGACCCCGCGCGACGCCAGCTGGGCGTTGAGTTCGGCGCGGAACTTCAGCAGCGCATCGAGACGGATGTCGCGGCGCAGATAGAAATGCGGAATGGTCTGCTTGGCCTCGGTCAGCCGCGCGGCGATGGTCTTGCGCATGCCATCGAGCGGCAGCTCGGTAAAGCTGCGCCCCGCGTAGAGCCGCGCCACGCTGGCGGCATCGGCGCCTTTCGGGGCCGCCGCGGCGGGTGCCGGCGCAGCGGCGGGCGTGGTGGCGGCGGCGGCAGGCGCGGGTGCCTGCGCAGAGGCCGGGGCGGCGTTTTCGACATCGACCTTGATGATGCGCCCCCTGGGGCCGGTGCCGGAGAT
>NZ_JBFJVE010000027.1:0-20456 GCF_041624275.1 Shimia sp. | reverse complement strand
TCACGGGGTGGCGCTGCATTACCTCTGCACCTGGTGGGACGTGCTGGCCGAGGCCCGCGCGCAGGACGCCTTCGACGCGGCGACGCTGAACGAGGTCGAGACCTTCCTCAAGGATCCGCGCGCCTGGCAGGAGGCCAACAAAAAGGGCTGAGCCCCGGCTGCCCATCGGTGCGAACCAACGGCGCGCCCGGTTAACCTTCTGTGGAGAACTTTCTCCGGGGAATCAGGTCGGACGCGCCAAAAACCTCCAGATATTGTGGGTAATGCAATCAAATCCTCGATATCTGGCGCCAATTATGTTATCCACAAACTCGCCCACAGGGCTCGGGCATGCTTATCCACGCATCTATTGCGTCTGGTTTCGCGCGCCGGGCTGGCCTTATACTCGGGTCCAGGGACAGTGAGAGAAAATGAACGAAATCGCCACCATCAATCCGACCGGAGAGGCCGCAGCCGCCGATCCGATGCCGCATTCCATCGAGGCCGAACAGCAGCTTCTGGGCGCCATCCTGACCAACAACGACATCTATGACCGGGTTGCCGCGATCATCCGGCCCGAGCATTTCTACGACCCGGTCCACGCCCGCATCTTCGAGGTCGCGGCGGCGCGGATCGCGCGCAACAATCTGGCCTCTCCGGTGACGCTCAAGGCCTTTCTCGAGGATGACGAGGGGCTGAAGGAACTGGGCGGGCCGGCCTATCTTGCCCGTCTGGCCGGGGCCGCGATCTCGGCCTTCGCGGCGCGCGACTATGCGCAGATGATCTATGACATGGCGATTCGGCGCGAGTTGATCGGGCTGGGCCACAACATCGCCTCCAAGGCCCAGAAGGCCGATGTCGCGCTGGAACCGAAAGAGCAGATCGTCGAGGCCGAACAGGCGCTCTACAAGCTCTCCGAACAGGGCCAGACCGACAGCGGCTTTGTCTCCTTCCTGAAGGCGGTGACCGAAGCGGTCAACGTCACCAACCAGGCCTATGAACGCGGCGGCGGCATGGCCGGGGTCTCGACCGGGCTGACCGATCTCGACAAGCAGCTTGGCGGGCTGCACCCGTCGGACCTGCTGATCCTCGCCGGGCGGCCCTCGATGGGCAAGACCTCGCTGGCCACCAACATCGCCTTCAACGTCGCCAAGGCCTACAAGAAAGGCCTCAAGAGCGACGGCAGCGAAGGGGCGATCGACGGCGGTGTGGTCGGTTTCTTCTCGCTCGAGATGAGCGCCGAACAGCTCGCCGCCCGGATTCTGGCCGAAGCCTCGGAAATCTCCTCGCACAAGATCCGCCAGGGCGATCTCACCGAGGCCGAGTTCCGCCGCTTCGTCGACGCCGCCAAGGCGCTCGAGGCCTGCCCGCTGTTCATCGACGACACCCCGGCGCTGCCGATCTCGCAGCTCGCCGCCCGCGCCCGGAGGCTCAAGCGCACCCACGGGCTGGACGTGCTCATCATCGACTATCTGCAACTCTGTCGCGGCACCGCCGAAAACCGGGTCAACGAGATCGCTGAGATCTCGATGGGCATGAAGGCCATCGCCAAGGAGCTGAACATCCCGGTGATCGCGCTGTCGCAGCTCAGCCGTCAGGTCGAAAGCCGCGACGACAAGCGCCCGATGCTCTCGGACCTCAGGGAATCGGGCTCGATCGAACAGGATGCCGACGTGGTGATGTTCGTCTTCCGCGAGGAATACTACAAGGAACGCGAGAAACCCGGCGATCACGAGGCCGAACGCATGGTGGAATGGGTCGAGGCCATGGAACGGCTGCACGGCAAGGCCGAGGTCATCGTCGGCAAGCAGCGCCACGGTCCGATCGGCACCGTCGAACTCAGCTTCGAGGCCCAGTTCACCCGCTTCGGCAACCTGGTCAAGCCCTGGCAGCAGCCCGAGGACGGCGGCTTCTGAGCACGCCTCGGGCCGCTTGCGTTTGACATCGGCTGCGCTTTTCGAAAGCCTGCGTCCCCGAGACGCGCGCATTTCGAACAGAGGAGCAGCCGATGAGCATCCACGATTTCATGGCCGCCTACAAACGCGTCTGGGAGGGGCAGGACAGCGCCGGTTTCGCCGATCTGTTCACCCCGGACGGCCAGTATCACAACACCCCGTTCCAGGTGCAGGTGGGGCGCGCGCAGCTGATCGCCTATTGGGACCGCATCCTGCTGCAGCGAGATATTCACCTCGATTATGCGGTGCTGGCTGAAACCCCCGACGGCGGCATCGGGCACTGGCATGTCGATTACCAGGTCGCCTCGGAAGAGCTGTTCGAGATCTGGGCCAGGTCCACCGGCACCGGCCTGCCGGATCGCAAACCCGGCGACCCGCTGCCCCGGCTGACGCTGGACGGCACCCTGCAAGCCAGCTTCGACGCCGCGGGTCTGGCAACCGAGGTGCGCATCTGGTGGCATTCCAACGCCTACATGCCCTGAGCGCCGCCGGCGCGCCTTTCCCCTTGACCTTGGCGGCACGGCGTTCGACAACCCGGGCATGGCTACTGCAACCCTGACTATCGACCTCTCTGCGCTCTGTGACAACTGGCGCGCGCTGAATTCCATGACCGCCTGCGAAACCGCCGCCGTGGTCAAGGCGGACGGCTACGGGCTGGGCGCGACCCGGGTCGCGCGGGCCCTGCAACATGCCGGTGTGACCCGGTTTTTCGTTGCCGCCGCCGAAGAGGGCGCATCGCTGCGCGAAGCCCTTGGTCCGGGGCCGGAAATCAACGTCTTCTCCGGGCACATGGCCGGCGATACCGACATGATTTCGGACATGACCCTGACCCCGATGCTGAACAGCGCCGAACAGATGCTGCGCCATTTCGAGGCGCTGCCCAGTGCGCCTTTCGGGGTTCAGCTCGACACCGGAATGAACCGGCTCGGCATGGAGCCCGCCGAATGGGCATCGCTGCGCGACATCGCGCTGGAGCTGGGGCCGACGCTGATCATGTCGCACCTGGCCTGCGCCGACGATCCCGGCCATCCGATGAACCCGCAGCAACTGGCGCTGTTCCGCGAGCTGACCGACGGCCTCGGCGTGCCGCGCTCGCTGTCCGCCACCGGCGGCATCCTGCTTGGCGAAGACTATCATTTCGACCTCTGCCGCCCCGGCGTCGGCCTTTACGGCGGGCTGCCCTTCGTCGATGCCACCCCGGTGACCCGGCTCGACATTCCGGTGATCCAGACCCGCTCGGTGCTGCCGGGTGAAAGCGTCGGCTATTCCAACACCTGGATCGCCGAACGCCCCAGCCGCATCGCCACCATCGCCGCCGGCTATGCCGACGGCATCATCCGCGCCATGGGCGAAAAGGCCTGGCTGCACAGCGGCGACACCCCCTGCAAGGTGGTCGGCCGGATCTCGATGGACATGATCGGCGTCGATGTCACCGATCTGCCCGAAGAGCCCGCCAGCCTGCAACTTCTGGGCCGCCACCAGTCGGTCGACACGCTGGCCGATGCCGCCGGCACCATCGGCTACGAGATCCTGACCTCGATGGGCGCCCGCTACGGTCGCCGCTATACCTCATGATCCTGACCGCGCCTCTGGCGGCGCTGGGGCGCGCGGTGCTGGATTTCCTGGCGCTGGTCGGCCGGGTGACGATCTTTGCCGCCGCCGCCCTCGGACATATCGTCCGCCCGCCCTTCTACGGGCGCGAATTCGCGGTGGCGCTGCTCAACATCGGCTGGCTGTCGCTGCCGGTGGTCGGCCTGACGGCGATTTTCACCGGCGGCGCGCTGGCCTTGCAGATCTATGACGGCGGCAGCCGCTTCTCGGCCGAGGCCGTGGTGCCGCAGATCGTCGCCATCGGCATGGTGCGCGAACTTGGCCCGGTGCTGGTCGGGCTGATGGTGGCGGCGCGCGTCACCTCGTCGATCGCGGCCGAGATCGCGACCATGAAAGTCACCGAGCAGATCGACGCGCTGACCACCCTGTCGACCCATCCGATGAAATACCTCACCGCCCCGCGCCTCTTGGCGGCGCTGCTGGTGGTGCCTGTGCTGGTCGGCATCGGCGACATCATCGGCATCTATGGCGGTTTCGTCGTCGGCACCCGGCAGCTGGGCTTCAACCCGGCCACTTACGTGCGCAACACCGTCGATTTCCTACAGGCCAGCGATGTCATCTCTTCGCTCATCAAGGGCGCCGCCTTCGGCGGTATCGCCGCCGTGATGGGCTGTTTCTACGGCATGAATTCGGGTCGCGGCGCGCAGGGCGTCGGCCGCGCCACCAAGGCCAGCGTCCAGGCCGCCGCCGTCCTGATCCTTGCCGCCAACTTCCTGCTCACCTCGTTGTTCTTCGCCTCATGATCCGCTTTCACGACGTTCACAAATCCTTTGGCCCCAAGAAGGTGCTGCGCGGGGTCGACCTCGAGATTCCCAAGGGCGAATCCATGGTCATCATCGGCGGCTCGGGCACCGGCAAATCGGTGGCGCTGAAATGCGTGCTGGGGCTGATCGCCCCGGACAGCGGCCAGATCACCGTCGACGGCAAGGATGCGCGCAAGGGCGACCGTGACGCCTTTCTCGCCCGCTTCGGCATGTTGTTTCAGGGCGGCGCGCTGTTTGATTCGCTGCCGGTCTGGCAGAATGTCGCCTTCCGCCTGCTGCGCGGCTCGCTGAAACGCCCCAAGGACGAGGCCCGCGCCATCGCCATCGAAAAACTGCGCCGCGTCGGGCTGACGCCGGATGTGGCCGATCTCTTCCCCTCGGAACTGTCGGGCGGCATGCAGAAGCGCGTCGGCCTGGCCCGCGCCATCGCCGCCGAGCCCGAGATCATCTTTTTCGACGAACCGACAACCGGCCTTGATCCGATCATGTCGGGGGTCATCAACGACCTGATCCGCGAGATCGTCGTCGAGATGGGCGCCACCGCGATGACCATCACCCACGACATGTCCTCGGTGCGCGCCATCGCCGACAAGGTGGCGATGCTGCACGACGGGGTGATCCAGTGGACCGGCCCGGTAAGCGAGATGGACCACTCGGGCGATCCCTATCTGGCGCAGTTCATATCGGGCAGCGCCGAGGGGCCGATCGAAGCGGTGCGGTAGCGGCGCGCAGGCCCCTTAACCCCTTTGCAGAGCGGGCCGAACCATGTGGAGCCCGAGACTGTAGCCATGCGGCCCGCGCTGGGCTAGGCTCCTGTTCAATGACACCGGGCCAATGACAGCGCGCGTAAAGCCACGCGCAGGCCCCGGTGCGAAAGGGAGGAACGATGGACTATCTCGAAAAGCGAATCCAGGAACTGGAATCGGAGCATGAAGCGCATCTTCTGCGGGCCTCGCAGCCCTGGGGCTGGCGGGGGCTGATCCGCGAGATGCTGGGCCGGCGGCTGGGGCGGGTGACGCGGCTGATTCTCTTGGTCCAGATCGCATTGCTGGCAATCTCGGTCTGGGCCGCGATCCAGTTCTTCACCACCAGCGACGTTCTGGGGGCAGTGAAATACGGCATCACCTGGGCGGTGCTGCTGATCGTCGCCAATATCTACCTCGTCGGGATGATGCCGCATCTGCACACCGAGCGGGTGCTGCGCGCCCTGAAACGGGTCGAGATCCTGATTCTGGCCAAGAAGTCCGACACCGATTGAGACCGGGCAGCCGGCACAGAGGCACAACGGGGGGGCGGTCGGTGCTTGCCATGGCGCCGACGCCCCCTTACCTCTGGGCCCATGACCCTGCGCCTTGCCAACCTGTCGCTGCTGATCCTCTTTCCGATCGCCTGGTTCGCGCCGCTCTTGCGCGCCGGCCTGCTGCCGATTTTCGGCCTCTCCGAGATTTCCATCATCTCGGGGCTTCAGTCGCTCTGGGACACCGACCCGGCGCTGGCGCTGCTGGT
Source organism: Shimia sp. (assembly GCF_041624275.1). Lineage (GTDB taxonomy): Bacteria > Pseudomonadota > Alphaproteobacteria > Rhodobacterales > Rhodobacteraceae > Shimia. Next base: position 14,641 of record NZ_JBFJVE010000027.1, on the reverse strand, counting down.
CACTTTCCTGGCCATTTTCGCCCCCTACATGAAGACCATCGGCCTCGCCCTGATCCACTTCGGGCAGCTGCGCCGCAGGGTGCTGCCGGCGCTCGAGATCCTCGGCAAGCTGGCCATGGCCGATGTCTTCCTGATCGCCCTCTACGTGGTGCTGGTCAAGGGCGCGGGCCATGTCACGGTCGAGACCGGCTGGGGGCTGTACCTGTTCACCGGCTGCGTTCTCGCATCATTGGCGATTAGCCATTTGACCCGCAGGCGGTAGTGGTCCAAAACGGGAACATGGCCAAATCGAAAACCCAGTTCTCCTGCGCCGCCTGCGGCAATGTCACCTCCAAATGGTCCGGGCGCTGCGAAGCCTGCGGCGAATGGAATTCCATCTCCGAAGAAAGCCCGCTGTCGGCCGGCCCTTCGGCGGCCAGTCTCGGCCACGCCAAGGGGCGCAGCATCCCGCTGACCGATCTGCGCACCGAAGAGGTGCCGCCGCCGCGCACCACCAGCGGCCTGGCCGAGCTTGACCGGGTTCTGGGCGGCGGCCTGGTCCCGGCCAGCGCCATTCTGGTCGGCGGCGATCCGGGCATCGGCAAGTCCACGCTGCTGTTGCAGGCCGCGGCCCGCTTTGCCGACAGCGGTCTGAAAACCCTTTATGTCAGCGGCGAAGAGGCCCGCGCCCAGGTGCGGATGCGCGCCCAGCGGCTCGACCTGACCAAGGCCCCGGTGCAGCTGGCCGCCGAGACCAACCTGCGCGACATCCTGACCACCCTCGAAGCCGAAAAACCGCAGCTGGCGATCATCGATTCGATCCAGACCATGTGGTCCGACACTGTCGGCAGCGCCCCCGGCTCGGTCAGCCAGGTGCGCGCTGCAGCCCACGAGCTGACCAGCTTTGCCAAGCGCAGGAACATGGCGGTGATCCTGGTGGGCCACGTCACCAAGGACGGCCAGATCGCCGGCCCGCGCGTGGTCGAACATATGGTCGACACGGTGCTCTATTTCGAGGGCGAGCGCGGCCATCAGTTCCGCATCCTGCGCGCGGTGAAGAACCGTTTCGGCCCCGCCGACGAAATCGGCGTCTTCGAAATGACCGGCAACGGTCTGGCCGAGGTCCTCAACCCCTCGGCGCTGTTCCTGTCGGATCGCGGCACACCAAGCCCGGGCAGCGTGGTCTTTGCTGGCATCGAGGGCACCCGCCCGGTGCTGACCGAGCTGCAGGCGCTGGTGGCGCCCTCGCCGCATTCGCAGCCCCGGCGCACGGTGGTCGGCTGGGACGGCGGCCGGCTGGCGATGATTCTCGCGGTGCTCGAGGCACGCTGCGGCATCCCCTTCACCGGGCTCGACGTCTATCTCAACGTCGCCGGCGGCATGAAGATCAACGAACCCGCCGCCGATCTCGCCGTCGCCGCCGCCCTGCCGGCCGATACGGTGGTTTTCGGCGAAATCAGTCTCTCAGGGGCCCTCCGCGCCGTCGGTCAGACAGAAAACAGGTTGAAAGAAGCCCAAAAACTTGGTTTCACAACAGCCATCGCTCCGAAAGGCGGCAAGGCCCCGACCACCGAAGGCATGGCGCTGAAACGGATGGGGGATCTGACCACCTTTGTCGGCGATGTGTTTGGTGCAGGATAGAGCCCGAAGCGGCCAGAGGGACGGAAATACGCATGGAAGGTTTCACCATTATCGACGCGGTCGTCGCGGGCGTCATCATCGTCTCGGCGCTTCTGGCCTACAGCCGCGGTCTGGTCCGCGAGGGCATGGCCATCGTCGGCTGGGTCGCCGCCGCGGTGCTGGCCTTTCTCTTCGCGCCCAAGGTGGTGCCGCTGGTCAAGGAAATCCCGGTGCTCGGCGAATACCTCGCCGACAGCTGCGAATTGTCGGTGATCGCCTCTTTCGCGGCGGTCTTTGCGCTGGCGCTGGTGGTGGTGTCGCTGTTCACGCCGCTGTTCTCTTCGCTGGTCCAGCGCTCGGCGCTTGGCGGGCTCGATCAGGGGGTCGGCTTCCTGTTCGGCGTGCTGCGCGGCATCCTTCTGGTGGCCATCGCCTTCTTCGTCTACGAAACCGTCGCCACCTCGCAGACCTTCCCGGTGGTCGACGACAGCCGTTCGGCAACGGTCTTCTCGCGCCTCACCGGCCAGATCGAGGACCGCGACCCGGCCCAGGCCCTGGGCTGGATCACCGGCCAGTACGAAAACCTGGTCGGCGTCTGCGAAAAGTGACTCCCGTCCCCCCGGCCCTGCGGCATCTGCGCAGGTGCCGGGCCGGCTGCGCTTTTCTTGTGTGATCCTTTCGTGACATAACGGCTTTGACCCCTTAAGAGGGGCCGCAAGCATGCCACTCGGATTCGGAGCCACTCGCCTTGTCCAAACATCTGCCGCCCGCCCATCCCTTCGACGACGACAAGCTCAAGGAGGAGTGCGGCGTATTCGGCGTTGTCGGCCTTGCCGATGCCGCGAATTTCGTCGCCCTCGGCCTGCACGCCCTGCAGCACCGAGGGCAGGAGGCCGGCGGCATCGTCTGCCATCACCCCGAGCACGGCTTCAACCATGCCCGCCGCTTCGGCTACGTGCGTGACAATTTCACCAAGGAAAGCCTGATGAAGACCCTGCCGGGTCCGCTGTCCATCGGCCATGTCCGCTATTCCACCGCCGGCTCCAAGGGCGCAGCGATCCGCGACGTGCAGCCCTTCTTCGGCGAGTTTTCCATGGGCGGCGCGGCAATCGCCCACAACGGCAATATCACCAATGCCGTGGCGCTGCGCAAAGAACTGATCGAGCGCGGCTCGATCTTCCAGTCCTCTTCGGACAGCGAATGCATCATCCACCTGATGGCCCGTTCGCTGCAGCGCAACATCCCCGAACGCATGGAAGACGCGCTGCGCCGGGTCGAAGGCGCCTTCTCCGTCGTCGCCATGACCCGCACCAAGCTGATCGGGGTGCGCGACCCGCATGGCGTGCGCCCGCTGGTGCTGGGCCGGCTCGGCGACGGCTGGGTGCTGAGTTCGGAGACCTGCGGCCTCGACATCATCGGCGCCGAATACATCCGCGAGATCGAACCCGGCGAGATGGTGGTCATCACCGAAAAGGAAGGCATCGAATCGCGCTTTCCCTTCCGCCGCCAGGCGTCGAAGTTCTGCATCTTCGAACATGTCTATTTCTCGCGCCCCGACAGTATCATCGGCGGCCAGTCGGTCTATGAGACCCGGCGCCAGATCGGTGTCGAACTGGCCCGCGAGAGCCCGGTCGAGGCCGATCTGGTCTGCGCCGTGCCCGACAGCGGCACCCCGGCGGCGATCGGCTTTGCCGCCGAAAGCGGCATTCCCTTCGGCATGGGCATCGTGCGCAACCAGTATATGGGCCGCACCTTCATCGAACCGACCGAGCAGATCCGCAACATGGGCGTGCGCCTGAAACTCAACGTCAACCGCGCCCTGATCCGGGGCAAGCGGGTGATCCTGGTCGACGATTCGGTGGTGCGCGGCACCACCAGCCGCAAGATCAAGGAAATGATCCTCGACGCCGGCGCGGCCGAGGTGCACTTCCGCATCGCCTCTCCGCCCACCGCCTGGCCCTGTTTCTACGGTGTCGACACGCCGCAGCGCGACAAGCTGCTGGCCGCCACCATGACCCCCGACGAGATGGCCGACCACCTGGCGGTGGACAGCCTCAAGTTCATCTCGCTCGACGGGCTCTACCGCGCCGTCGGCGAGGCCGCGGGCCGCGACAAGGCCTGCCCGCAATATTGCGATGCCTGTTTCTCGGGCGAATACCCTGTGGTGCCCTCGGACATGCTGGACAAGGGCTTCGAGATGAAGGCCGCCGAGTAACCCCATCGGGCGCCGCGGCTGCCCCTGCGGCGCAAATGTGACGGTTCCAATCGGCATTTCTGGGCCCGCCTTGCAAAATGCTGCAGCGCAGCATATCTCTGTCGCAAAGGACAGAGGCCCCTCTCATGCGCGCGCAGCAGACCCCGACCCATGTTGCCGAACTGGCAACCCAGCGCGACCAGCTCGCCGATCGCGGCCTGGTCCTGATCGGCTGTTTCGGCACCCCCGAGGCGCCGCGTGCCCTGTTGCGCCTGACCAGCGGCGACATGCGCAGCGTCGAGCCGGGCGATCGCATCGCCGGCCGCGTGGTGGCCGCAATCAGTGCCGATGGCCTGGCCCTGGTCAGGGGCGACACCGTCCTCTACCTGCGCATGCCCTGACCCGGCGGGCCGCCTTCGCTGCACTGCGGCAAAAACCCGCCGACCGCCGGACGCCCGGGCTTCCCCTTACCGCCAAGGCCTGCTAGCTGCCCGCCGCGCCCTGAACCGGGGCGCGGAATAGGAATGCCATGAGCACTGACACCCCGACCCATGTCGCCAATCTGGCGACCCAGAAGGCCGCCCTGCCCCGCCACGGGCTGACCCTGATCGGCATCGCCGGCCGCGACAGCGACCTGCGGGCGCTGATCCTGCTGCCCTCGGGCAAGGTGATCACCACCCGGAGGGGCGAGACCACCGGCGCCGGCACCGTGCTCGGCATCGACGCCACCAGCGTCGTCCTGTCGCGCGGCGGCCGCGAGCTGCGGCTGGCCCTGCCCGGCTGAACGCCGATCGCCCGGGCTTTCTCTTGCCGCAAATATCCTCGGGGGGAGAGGCCGCGCATGCCCGGCATGTGCGGCATCGGGGGGCAGAGGCCCCCCAGCCCTTGACCTTGCCGAAAGAACCCCGCACATGGGGGGCATGACCGAGAAAACCGCCCTTGTAATGGGTGCCTCCCGCGGCCTTGGTGCCGCGCTGGCCGAGGCGCTCGCCCCCGACTATCACATCATCGCCGTGGCCCGCACCACCGGCGCCCTCGAAGAGCTTGACGACCGCATCAAGGCCCGCGGCGGCAAGGCCACGCTGGCGCCGATGGACATCACCAACAGCGATGCCATGGCGCAGCTCTGCCGCTCGATCTACGATCGTTGGGGCGGGCTCGACCTGTGGATCCACGCCGCCATTCACGGTGCGCCGCTGACCCCGGCCGACCATATCGCCCAGAAGGACTGGGACAAGTCGGTGGCGATCAATGTCACCGCCACCGGCCTGCTGATTCCCTTCCTCGGCCCGCTGCTCGGGCAGAAGGGACAGGCGGTGTTCTTCGACGACCCGCGCGGCGGCGAGAAGTTCTTCGGCTCCTACGGCGCCACCAAGGCGGCGCAGGTGGCGCTGGCACGCAGCTGGCAGGCCGAGACCGCCAAGCTCGGACCGCGCGTCACCGTCTTTGCCCCCAACCCGATGCCCACCGGCACCCGCGCCCGCTTCTTTCCCGGCGAGGACCGGGCGCCGCTCAGCCACCCGCGCGACGAGGCGGCGCGGCTCCTGAAAACGCTCGATCTCTGACCCCGCCCGCCCCCGTGCCGGCACGGCACGGACGCCGGGGCGACCACGACGCTTGCCCCGGCCCGGCGGCTCGCTTAGACAGGGGCAAGAGCAGACAGGGGCAAGAGCAGACAGGGGCCGGCGACATGCGCATTCTCATCACCAATGACGACGGCATCAACGCACCGGGCCTCGAGGTGATGCAGGCGATCGCCGCCGAGCTGGCCGGCGATCAGGGCGCGGTCTGGACCGTGGCCCCCGCCTTCGAGCAATCGGGCGTCGGCCATTGCATCAGCTACACCCACCCGACGATGATCGCCAAGATGGGCGAGCGGCGTTTCGCCGCCGAGGGCAGCCCGGCCGACTGCGTGCTGGCCGGGATCCACGACGTGATGAAGGACTGCCCGCCCGATCTCGTGCTCTCGGGGGTCAACCGGGGCAACAACGCGGCCGAGAACGCGCTCTATTCCGGCACCATCGGCGCCGCGATGGAGGCCGCCCTTCAGGGGGTGCCGGCGATTGCCCTGTCGCAGTATCTCGGGCCCGAGAACTACGAGATCGACAACCCCTTCGAGGCCGCCGCCACCCATGGCGCCGAGGTGGTGCGCCGGATTCTCGCCAACAGCCCCGCCGAAAGCGCCGATTACCGGCTGTTCTACAATGTCAACTTCCCGCCGGTGCGGGCCGCCGACGTGCAGGGCATCCGGGTCACCCACCAGGGCTTCCGCCGCGGCACCTGCTTCAGCGTCGAACCGCATAAATCACCCTCGGGGCGGCGTTTCCTCTGGATCAAGGGCGGCAACCAGCGCATCCAGACCGCGCCCGGCTCGGATGCCGCCGCCAATCTGGCCGGCCATGTCTCGGTCACCCCGATGCGCGCCGATCTCACCGCCCATGACGCGCTCGAGCGGCTGAAGGCGATCGAATGAGCGACCCCGCCGCCCTCGCCCAACGCAAGATGCAGTTCCTCTTTGCCCTGCGCTCGAAAGGGGTCACCGACCCGCGGGTCCTGACGGCGATGGAACAGATCGACCGCGGCCCCTTCGTGCGCGGGCTGTTCGCCGAGCGCGCCTATGAGGACACGCCGCTGCCGATCGCCTGCGGCCAGACCATTTCACAGCCCTCGGTGGTCGGGCTGATGACCCAGGCGCTGGACCTCAGCCCGCGCGACAAGGTGCTCGAAGTGGGCACCGGCTCGGGCTATCAGGCGGCGATCCTGAGCCAGCTGGTGCGCCGGGTCTACACGGTGGACCGCCACAAGCGGCTGGTGCACGAGGCGCGGCGGATCTTCGAGGCGATGGACCTTGCCAATATCACCGCCTTCACCGCCGACGGCAGTTTCGGCCTGCCCGACCAGGCGCCTTTCGATCGCATCATCGTCACCGCCGCCGCCGAGGACGCGCCGGGGCCGCTTCTGGCCCAGCTCAAGGTCGGCGGCATCATGGTGGTGCCGGTGGGCCAGACCGATACCGTGCAAAGCCTGATCCGGGTGCGGCGCCACGAAAGCGGCTTTGAATACGACGAATTGCGCCCGGTGCGCTTCGTGCCGCTGGTCGAGGGTCTTGCGCCGGACAGCTGATCTGGGGCATATCGCTGTCAAGAGGCCCGCAACGCCCGCTCTTCGGCACCAATGACACCCGCCGTTCCGCGCCCCGGTCCGGGATGGCTATTGAGGATTTCGAGATGGCTCTTCACGCCAAGGCACAGACCTCGCTGCGCTGGCTGCTCGCCGGTGCTGCCCTGGCTGCAGCCGGGGCCTGCTCAGACGGGCTCGACTTTGACATGCGCGGCAGCTTCGGCAGCGGGCTCGACACCAGCGCCGCCGCCCGCACCGCCACCGCGCAGCGCCCCAGCGCCGACAAGCGTGGCATCATCTCCTATCCCAATTACCAGGTCGCGGTGGCGCGGCGCGGCGACACCCTCGGCGATGTCGCGGCGCGCATCGAGATGCCGGTGGCCGATCTTGCCGCCTATAACGGGCTGCGCCCCGAGGACACCCTGCGCCAGGGCGAGGTCATCGCCCTGCCCTACCGGGTCGCCGAACCCTCGGCCACCACCGGCGGCAGCGGCGTGGTGACGGCGCCTGAGGTCGACATCGCCTCGCTGGCGGGCAATGCCATCGACAGTTCCGCCGCCGCACCGCATGTCGACAGCGAGCCGCTGCAACCGGCCCCGGCCGACGCCCCCAAGGGCGAGACCGGCTTCGAGCCGATCCGCCACAAGGTGCAGCGCGGCGAAACCGCCTATACGATTTCACGCCTTTACGGCGTCACCCCGCGCGCGCTGGCCGAATGGAACGGGCTGGGCAGCGATTTCACCATCCGCGAGAACCAGATCCTGCTGATCCCGCCGGTGGTCAGAACCGCGCCGACCACGACCCCGGTCGCCCGCCCCGAGAGCATCAGCCCCCCCGGCGCGGGCACGGTGACGCCGACCCCGCCCAGTTCCAGCACCCCGCTGCCGGCCCCCGACCCGGTGGTCGCGAAACCGGCCTCGCCCGATCTCGGCCAGAGCCAGACGGCGGCCCCGAAATCGCAGATGGGATACCCGGTCGAGGGCAAGATCATCAGCCCCTATGCCAAGGGCAAGAACAATGGCATCGACATTGCCGCCGATCCCGGCAGCCCGGTCAAGGCCGCCGCCGATGGCGAGGTCGCGGCGATCACCACCGATGCCGATGACGTGCGCATCGTGGTCTTGCGCCATGACGGCAACCTGATGACGGTCTATTACAACGTCGACCAGATCTCGGTCGACAAGGGGCGCAAGGTGACGCGCGGCCAGTCCCTGGCCAAAGTACCCTCCGAGAACAGCTTCGTGCATTTCGAAGTGCGCAAGGGCTTTGATTCGGTCGATCCGATGCCCTATCTGCAATAGGGGCGCGGCTCAGCCCAGCGTCATGCCGCGCCGCCCGGCGAGGTCGGTGAAATACTGCCAGGCCACCCGCCCCGAGCGCGCCCCGCGCGTCGCCTGCCACTCGATCGCCTCGGCCCTGAGCACCTCGGGTGCGATCTCGACCGCATAGGCGGCGCAATACCCCCGGATCATCTCGAGGTATTCGTCCTGCGAACAGGGGTGGAAACCCAGCCACAGCCCGAAACGGTCCGACAGCGAGACCTTTTCCTCGACCGCCTCGCTGGGGTTGATGGCGCTCGAGCGCTCGTTCTCGATCATGTCGCGCGGCATCAGGTGGCGCCGGTTCGAGGTGGCATAGAAAACCACGTTCTCGGGCCGCCCCTCGATACCGCCGTCGAGAACCGCCTTCAGCGATTTGTAGTGCTGGTCGTCATGGCTGAAGGAAAGATCGTCGCAGAACAGCAGGAAACGCTCTTTGCGGTCGCGCAAGAGGTTGAGCAGACGCGCCACGCTGGGCAGGTCCTCGCGTTGCAGCTCGACGATCTTCAGCGGCAGGCCCTGTTGCAGCACCTCGGCGTGGATCGCCTTGACCAGCGAGGATTTGCCCATCCCGCGCGCGCCCCAGAGAAGGGCGTTGTTGGCCGGCAGGCCACGGGCGAATTGCAGCGTGTTTTCAAGCAGCGTGTCGCGCGAGCGGTCGACGCCGACCAGCAGTGACAGATCGACCCGGTTGACCTGCGCCACCGGCTCCAGCCGGTCCGGGTCGACATGCCACACGAAAGCCTCGGCGGCGGCGAAATCCGGCGGCGCCAGCGGGGCCGGAGACATGCGCTCAAGCGCCTCGGCAATACGGGTCAGCGTCCTGTCATCCATCTCGGGTCTCCCTCAGCCTTTGCCGCCTAGAAACCATGTTCGGCAGGGGACGACAAGCCCGGGCTCAACGCCGCCGAAACGCAAAACGCGCCGGGGCAGCCCCGGCGCGTCGGTGGTTCCGACTGCCGTCGGCGCGTCTAGTCGCCGGCCTTTCCGGCCTCTTCCTTCAGCGCCTCGTCGGCCGCCTCTTCATCGTCGTAATAGCCGTCGGCGCGCAATTGCTCTTCGCGCTTGGCTTCGACCCGTCGCACCAGGAAGATCGACAGCTCGTAAAGACCATAGACCACGACGAACAGGATCACCTGGGTGATGACATCGGGCGGCGTCACCAGAGCCGCCAGCACCAGAATCGCCACCACGGCATATTTGCGCACCGACCCCAGCCCCTCGGCGCTGACCAGACCGGCCTTGCCCATCAGCGTCAGCAGCACCGGCAGCTGGAAGCAGAGCCCGAAGGCGACGATGAACTTGATCGTCAGGTTGAGGTATTCCTGCGCCGAGCCCTGGAACACCACGCTCAGCGGCGCCGCGTTCATCCCGTCGCCGGTCACCGCCTCGCCTTCGCTGCCGAACTGCTGGAAGCCAAGGAAGAAATCATAGGCCAGCGGGGTGACGACGAAAAAGGCGAAAGAGGCGCCCAGCATGAACATGAAGGGCGACGCGATCAGGAACGGCAGGAAGGCGCCGCGTTCGTTCTTGTAGAGCCCCGGCGCCACGAAACGCCACATTTGCCCGGCGATATAGGGAAAGGACAGGATAAAGCCGCCCAGAAGTGACACCTTGATGGCGACGAAGAAACCTTCCTGCGGGCTGATGAAGATCAGGCCGCAGTCCTGCCCGCGCTCGGCCAGAACCGAACACAGGGGGCTGGTCAGGAAGTTGAAGATCGGCGTCGCCACGGTGAAACAGATCACCATGCCGATCAGGAAGGCGATCACCGAGCGGATCAGGCGGCTGCGCAGTTCGGCCAGATGCTCGATCAGCGGTGCCGAGCTGTCGTCGATCTCGTCACGGCTGCTCATGCCTTGTCCTCGCTCTGGTCCGTCTCTTTGGGCTCGGACGCGGCCCGCGCCGCTTCGGCCCGCGCCTTGGCTTCGGCAGCGGCCGCCTCGGCGGCCTTGGCCTCGGCGTCAAGGCGCTCCTGAGCCTTTTTGGCACTGGCCTCGCGGATCTTGGCGGCATTCTCTGCCCGGTCCTTGGCCAGCTTGCCGGTGGTGCTGGTCGGATCGATGCCGAGATCGGTCACCGACTTCAGGGCATTGCGTGCCGAATCGGCTGTCGCCTTGACCGGGTTGGACACTTTCTGGATCCCGTCCGTGGCCTTCTTGAAGCTGTCGGCCACATCGCCCACGCCGGACTGGTCAGCGGCCTGGTTCATGGCCGAGGAAAACTCCCGCGCCATGCCCTTGGCCTTGCCGACGAAACGGCCGACCTGCCGGAACAGGACCGGCAAGTCCTTGGGCCCCACGACGATCAGCGCCACAACGCCGATCACCAGAAGCTCGGTCCAACCCAGATCAAACATGCGTGCTCAGCTCCAGATCAGCTTTTGTCTTTTTCGTTTTCCGGGGTCACGTCCTTGGCCAGTTCCGAGGCGTCTTTCTCAAGCTCGGCCTGACCTTCGTTGATGCCCTTCTTGAACGAGGTGATGCCCTTGCCCACTTCGCCCATCAGCGACGAGATCTTGCCACGTCCGAAAAGCACCAGCACCACGACGGCGATCAAGAGCAGGCCGGGAAGTCCTATATTGTTCAACATTGTCTGTCTCCTTGCATCGGGGCGGCAGCGCGCCGCGCCCGGAAAATCACCCGTCTTTCCTACTGCCTCGGCCCGCGAACGGAAAGCGGCAAACCGTCCCGGACACCGGAATTTGAGCGGTTTTCTGCACCGCTTTTGTCAACAGCTTGTCAGGTGACAGGTTTTTGTCAGTAATGGGCGCAGAACCTGAGGAGAATCACCCATGAAACGGTCAGACCGGCTATATGCGCTGATCCAGATCCTGAAGGATGGCGCGCTGCACCGGGCCGAGGACATGGCCCGCGATCTCGGGGTCTCGGTGCGCACCATCTATCGCGACATGGACACGCTGGCGGCCAGCGGCATCCCGGTCGAGGGCGAGCGTGGCGTCGGCTATTCGGCCCGCGCCGCCATCACCCTGCCGCCGCTCAACCTCACCGAAGACGAGCTCGAGGCGCTTCACCTCGGCCTCGCCGCGGTCGGCCACGGCGCCGAGGCCGACCTCAAGGCCGCCGCCGAAAGCCTCAGCGCCAAGATCGACGCGGTGCTGCCCGAGGACCGCCACGGCGCCCCGAAATCCTTCGGCTTCGCGGTCTATCCCTTTGCCGATGCGGCCTTTGGCTTCCGCCATCTCGGCACGCTGCGGGGCGCGATCCGCAACCGCCAGAAACTGCGGCTGCACATGCAGGGCGGCAGCGCCCGCGACGTGCGCCCGTTGAAGCTGGATTACTGGGGTCGGGTCTGGACCTGCCTCGTCTGGTGCGACACCAGCGGCGGTTTCACCATGCTGCGCGCCGATCAGATCGACCGCATCGACATCCTGCCCGGCCTCTTCGTCGACGAACCCGGCAAGCGGATCGAGGATTACGTCGCCTCACCCTGAGGCGGGCGGCGGCGCGCTCAGCGCCCGGCAGCGAACACGAAGCAGCGGTCGCGGCGCAGGGTCAGCCACAGGGGCGTGCCCGGCTTGGGCAGGAACACGTTGGGCACGATCGCCTTCAGCATCGAGCCGTCGTAATCCATGCGGAACTCGACCAGGCTTTCATTGCCGATGAAACGCGCCCGCTCGACCACGCCGCGCGCCGCGACACCGTCCGAGGCGGTCGGGTTCGGGCCGCGTCCGCCGCGGTCGAAATCCAGCTTCAGGTGCTGCGGCCGGATCACGATCTCGACCTCCTGCCCGTCGCCGAAACCGGGGGTCAGGAACTCGCCGAACGGGGTTCCGGTCAGGGCGCCGCGACTGGTGCCGCGAATCACGTTGATATCGCTGAAGAAGGCCACCGCCGGCTTGTCGACCGGCGCGTTGTAGATGTTGTAGGGCGCGCCGCGCTGCACGATCCGCCCATCGCGCATCAGCGCGATCTCGTCGGCCATGCGCATCGCCTCTTCCGGCTCGTGGGTGACCAAGAGAACCGCCGTGTCCTCTTCCTTCAGCACCGCCAGCGTCTCGTCGCGAATGCCGTCGCGCAGCCGGTTGTCGAGCCCCGAAAACGGCTCGTCCATCAGCATGATGCGCGGACGCGGCGCCAGGGCGCGGGCCAGCGCGATCCGCTGCTGTTCGCCGCCCGACAGCACATGCGGGAACTTGTCGATCGCCCACAGCAGGCCGACCTTGGCCAGCAGTTCCTCGACCCGGGCCCGCTTGTCCTCCTTGGCGCCCTTCAGGCCAAAGGCGACATTGTCGGCCACCGACATATGCGGAAACAGGGCGAAATCCTGAAACATCAACCCGATCTGGCGGCGTTCCGGCGGGATGCGGAACACCGTGTCGCAGATCAGCTTGCCATCGACGTAGATCTCGCCGCTGTCCTGCATCTCGACCCCGGCGATCATCCGCAGCGTCGTCGACTTGCCGCAGCCCGAGGGCCCCAGAAGGCAGGTCACCTGCCCCGGTTCGATGCTCAGCGACACATCGTTGACCACCTCGCGGTCGCCGAAACGGCGCCGGATGTTCCTGATCTCCAATCGGGGAGCTATTGCGTTCACTTGGGCCTCGTTCCAATGCCCGATGAAAACCATCGACTTTCCCCGAGCCATACCAGCCCCCCGTCGGCGCCGCAAGGGATCAGGTCGACGGAAGGGCCCGCAGTGCGCGGCCAGCCGGCATGGCCGGGGATTGCCGGGGATTGCCGGGGCCCGGCCCCAGCTAGAGCGTGGCGTTGACGTTGCCACCGTCGAGCAGGATGTTCTGCCCGACCATGAAACCGGCATGCTGCGAGCACATGAAGGCACAGGTGGCGCCGAATTCCTGCCGCGTGCCGTCGCGCCCGGCCGGGATGCCCGCCTGACGCGCGGCGCGGGCCTCTTCGGGGCTGATCCCCGCCGCCTTCGCGGTCCCGGCATCAAGCGCGGCGATACGGTCGGTGTCATGGCTGCCGGGCAGAAGGTTGTTGATCGTCACCCCGTATTGCGCCACCTGGCGCGCCGTGCCCGCGACATAGCCGGTCAGCCCGGCGCGCGCCGAATTGGACAGGCCCAGCACCGCGATCGGCGCCTTGACCGACTGCGAGGTGATATTGACCACCCGCCCCCAGCCGCGCTCGATCATCGGCGGCACCAGCGCCTTGATCAGCGCGATCGGGGTCAGCATGTTGGCATCAAGCGCGGCGATGAAATCGTCGCGTTCCCAGTCGCTCCACATGCCCGGAGGCGGGCCGCCGGCGTTGTTGACCAGGATGTCGACACCCTCGGCCGCCGCGATCACCGCCGCCTGGCCCTCGGGCGTCGTGACGTCGGCGGCCACTGTCTGAACCGAGACACCAAAGCGCCTGCGCAGATCCTCGGCCGCCGCCTCCAGCGCCTCGGCGCCGCGCGCGTTCATCACCAGGTCGACCCCGGCCTCGGCCAGCGCCTCGGCGCAGCCCAGGCCCAGCCCCTTCGAAGAGGCGCATACCAGCGCCCGTTTGCCCCTGATCCCCAGATCCATCGCATCGCTCCCTTTGGTTTTCTCGCGACCATCTAAAGCGTTTTTTGTTTTCCGAGGCCAGCAAATTGCCCGCCACCGGGCCACAAAGCGCCACATTTGCGCTTCAGGACTTGAACACCGCAGGCCACACAGAGAAACTGTTCCCATGTCCAACCCAGCCGCCGCCTCCTCGCTGCCCTCGCAGAGCCTGCCGGTCTACCGCGCCGAACTCCTGCGGGTCACCGACGGCGCCAATATGGGCGACACGCTGTCCTTTGCCGATGAACTGGTGCCCGACGACATCTATGAATTGGGCTATGGCGCACCGCTGCAGCGCCTCTCGGTCGGAATCGGCGAAAAGGATCACTACCGGATCGCCGAAGACAGCACCGCGGGCCGCCCCGGGGCGGCGCTGGTCGCCGACAGCGTGCTGACGATCATGCCGCCAACCGGCGAAACGCTGGAAATCCTGGTGCTGGTCGAGGTCGACGGCGAAGGCCATGTCGCCCAGATCTACGCCGCGCCGCTGGCGCCGCTGAACGAGAAGCTGCCCTACAGGCTGGTCGGCATCGACCGCGCGGCGGCGCGCCGGCGCATGGCGCAGATGGCCTGTGTCAGCTTTTCACGCGGCACCCGCATCACCCTGGCCACCGGCGAATTGCGCCCGGTCGAGGAACTGCAGGCCGGCGACCGGGTGCTGACCCGCGACGACGGCCCGCAAGAGCTGCGCTGGATCGGCCACCTGACCCTGCGCGCGGCCGGCGAATTCGCCCCGATCCGCATCGCCGCCGGCACCCTCAACAATGCCGGCGACCTGATGGTCAGCCCCGATCACCGCCTGTTCATCTATCAGCGCCACGACCATATCGGCGCCGGCCGCCCGGAACTGCTCGTCCGGGCGCGCCACCTGGTCAACGGCGACAGCGTGCGCGC
>NZ_JBFJVE010000026.1:0-20510 GCF_041624275.1 Shimia sp. | reverse complement strand
GGCGCGCCCGAGTTCATGTCGATCGAGGACACGAAGGCGCCGAAGATCGCCGGGGCACCGGGGCGCACCAGCTGGTTGTAGGCGACACCGGCCAGCACCTCGGCCAGAACCTGGGTCAGCGTGCCGGCCACCGAGACCGGCGCCATGGCGCCGCCGACGATGAAGGGCGAGATGATGCAGGCCTGGTTGTTCTGCGCATAGACCTCGAGCGAGCCCATCATCACATCGTCGAAGGTCATCGGCGAGTTGATGTTGGTCAGCGAGGTCATGACGGTGTTGTTCTGAACGAAATCTTCGCCGAACAGGACGCCGCACATGTCGACCGAATCCTGGGCTCGGCTGGGCTCGGTCACCGAGCCCATGAAGGGTTTGTCGGACAGGGTCATATGCGCCAAGAGCATGTCGAGATGGCGTTTGTTGACCGGAATGTCGGTGGGTTCGCAGACCGTGCCGCCGGAATGGTGCAGCCATTTCGACATATAGGCGAGCTTCACGAACTTGTTGAAATCCTCCATCGTCGCATAGCGCCGTCCTCCGGCGATGTCGCGCACGAAGGGCGGGCCGTAGACCGGCGCCAGCACCAGGTTCCTGCCGCCGATCTCGACCGAACGCCCGGGGTTGCGGGCGTGCTGGGTGAATGTCGACGGCGCGGTCGCGCACAGTTTGCGCGCCAGTCCGCGCGGGATGCGCACCCGTTCGCCGGTGACATCGGCGCCGGCCTCGCGCCAGCGCTCAAGCGCCGCCGGGTTGTCGACGAAGTTCACCCCGACCTCTTCGAGGATGGTGTCGGCGTTATACTCGATGATCTCGAGCGCCTCTTCGTTCAGCACCTCAAAATTCGGGATGTTGCGCTGGATGAACTTGGCGGTTTCGAACGAAACGGCGCCGCGCTCGGCCCGGCGGGCTGCGCCCCCGCCACCACGGCTGCGACGACGTGCTCTGGCTTCTGACATGGTCTTTCCTCACCACAAAGGCGTTACATTGCTGCTCCTGATCTAAACCGGCTTCGCCACCGGGCGACGAATGATAACGGCCATTGCGGTTGAAAAGCGACATTCTTGTCGCCGGCGCGGTCGGGCGCGGCAAAAAATGCCCGCCCCCGGGGCCGTCGGGCGCTCTGTCTCTTGCGCAAGACCCCGCTCTCGCCTATTCGGCAGGCATGAGTGACACATCCCACGACCGCCTTCTCATCATCGACTTTGGCAGCCAGGTGACGCAGCTGATCGCGCGCCGCCTGCGCGAACTGAGCGTCTATTGCGAAATCCACCCCTACCAGAGCGTCACCATGGACATGGTGCGCGAGATGGCGCCCCGGGCGATCATCTTTTCCGGCGGGCCCGACAGCGTCACCCGCGAGGACAGCCCGCGCGCCCCGCAGGAGATTTTCGACTATGGGGTGCCGATCCTCGGCATCTGCTATGGTCAGCAGGTGATGATGCAGCAGCTGGGAGGCAAGGTCGAAAGCGGCCATGGCACCGCCGAGTTCGGCCGCGCCTATGTGACACCGAAGAACAGCCTCGACATTCTCGACGGCTGGTTCGCAGAAGGCGACGAACAGGTCTGGATGTCCCACGGCGACCACGTCAGCGAGATCGCGCCGGGCTTCGAGGTCTACGGCACCTCGCCCAACGCCCCCTTTGCGATCACCGCCGACACCGGCCGCCACTTCTACGCGGTGCAGTTCCACCCCGAGGTGCACCACACCCCGAACGGCGCCAAGCTTTATGAAAACTTCGTCAGGCTGGCCGGCTTCAAGGGCGACTGGACCATGGGCGCCTATCGCGACGAGATGATCGCCAAGATTCGCGAACAGGTTGGCGACAAGAAGGTCATCTGCGGCCTGTCGGGCGGCGTCGACTCCTCGGTCGCCGCGATCCTGATCCACGAGGCGATCGGCGACCAGCTGACCTGCGTCTTCGTCGACCACGGCCTGTTGCGCAAGAACGAGGCCGAGGAAGTCGTCGGCATGTTCCGCGACAACTACAATATCCAGCTCATCCACGCCGATGAATCCGAGCTGTTCCTTGGCGAACTCGAGGGCCAGTCCGACCCCGAGACCAAGCGCAAGATCATCGGCAAGCTGTTCATCGACGTGTTCCAGAAACATGCCGACACCATCGACGGCGCCGAGTTTCTGGCGCAGGGCACGCTCTACCCGGATGTGATCGAAAGCGTCAGCTTCTCGGGCGGGCCTTCGGTCACCATCAAGTCGCACCACAACGTCGGCGGCCTGCCGGAAAAAATGGGCCTGAAACTGGTCGAGCCGCTGCGCGAATTGTTCAAGGACGAGGTTCGCGCGCTGGGCCGCGAGCTGGGCCTGCCGCAAAGCTTCATCGGCCGCCACCCCTTCCCCGGCCCGGGCCTCGCGATCCGCTGCCCCGGCGAGATCACCACCGAAAAGCTGAACATCCTGCGCGAGGCGGATGCGGTCTATATCGACCAGATCCGCAAACACGGGCTCTATGACGAAATCTGGCAGGCTTTTGTTGCCATCCTGCCGGTGCGCACCGTCGGCGTGATGGGCGACGGGCGCACCTATGACTATGCCTGCGCCCTGCGCGCGGTGACCTCGGTCGATGGCATGACGGCGGATTACTATCCGTTCAGCCACGAGTTCCTCGGTGAGACCGCGACCCGGATCATCAACGAGGTCAAGGGCATCAACCGCTGCACCTATGACATCACCTCGAAGCCTCCGGGCACCATCGAGTGGGAATGACCCCGCTTCAGGCGCCGCCCGACCGCGGCGCCTTTTTCTTGCGCGATTTTCATCTTTTCAGGCCCCGGCTTTGCTGTCACTCTGCGCCGAGGGGAGCGCAGGATGATATTCAGAACCAGCATGATGGCCATCTGTGCCGGCGGCGTGGCGATGGCCGGCCCGCCCCTTAAATGCAGCGGCACCGACCCTGACTGGACGCTGACGCTCGGCGCCAGCGAAGCCCGTTTCGACTATCTGCGCCGGACCCGGTTTCAGGTGCCGCAGTCCAGCCGCGCCGAAGGGCGCGACTGGCCGCGCGCCTATACGCTGATCGCCGATTTCGACAGCGCCATTCTGCTGGTCGACAGAGCGCCCTGCGACGGCGGGCCCACAGCGGCGCCCTATGCCGCGCATGTCCTGACACAGCGCGGCCAGACCCCGATCCTGTTGACCGGCTGTTGCCGGACGCAGCAATGAGCGACACTCTGAAAGCCGCGCTCTGGATGAGCGGCGCGATCCTGTCCTTCACCTCGATGGCGGTGGCCGGGCGCGCGGTCGCGGGCGAACTCGATACTTTCGAGATCATGATGTATCGCAGCTTTGTCGGCGTCGCGATCGTCGTGAGCGTGGCCGCGGCCACCGGCAGGCTCGGCCAGATCAGCCGGCGCTCGCTGGGGCTGCACCTGTGCCGCAACGCGGCGCATTTCGCCGGCCAGAACCTGTGGTTCTGGGCGCTGACCATGATCCCGCTGGCCCAGGTCTTCGCGCTCGAGTTCACCTCGCCGCTCTGGGTGCTGGTGCTGTCGCCGCTGGTGCTCGGCGAAAGGCTGACGGGCATGCGCGCCCTGGCGGCGGTGATCGGCTTTGCCGGCATCCTGATCGTCGCCCGCCCCGGCACCACCGGGATCAGCGCCGGGGTGATCGCCGCCGCGCTTTCGGCCATCGGCTTTGCCTTTTCGATCATGCTGACCAAGCGCCTGACCCGCAGCGAGACCATCACCTGCATCCTGTTCTACCTCACCACCATGCAGGCGGTTCTGGGCATGGGGTTTGCCGGCTGGGACGGCGACGTCGCCCTGCCGAGTCCCGAGGCCACCCCCTGGCTTGCACTGATCGGCTGCGCCGGGCTGCTGGCGCATTACTGCCTGACCACCGCGCTCAGCATCGCGCCGGCGACGGTGGTGGTGCCCTTCGATTTCGTCCGACTGCCGGTGATCGGCATCATCGGCATGCTGTTTTACGGCGAACCGCTGGACCTCTGGGTGCTCTTGGGGGCGGTGGTGATCTTTGCCGGGAATTACCTCAATATCCTGCATGAAACCGGGGCCCGCCCGGCGCGCAACCCGGCAGACCATGATGCCGGCCCTGCCGGTCGCGACGCATAAGCGTTTGACCGCACGCCCTGCCCCGGCTACCAAACCGGCAAGGAAATCACGGGGCCCACAATGATCTATCGCTCTGCAAGGGACTGGCGCGCGGCGCCGCGCAAGAAAGTGCTGCTGTTCGGCATGTCGGGCCTGGGCAAGACCCATGTGTCGAACCTGCTGCGCGCCAGCGGTGACTGGTTTCACTATTCCATCGATTACCGCATCGGCACCCGCTATATGGGCGAGCATATCGCCGACAATGCCAAGCGCGAGGCGATGAAGAACCCTTTCCTGCGCGAATTGCTGATGACGGATTCGATCTATATCGGCTCCAACATCACCTTCAACAACCTCGCGCCCCTGTCGACCTATCTCGGCAAACCCGGCAACCCCGAGCGTGGCGGGCTGTCGTTCGAAGAATACATGCGCCGCCAGCAGCAGCACCAGGACGCCGAGATCGCCGCCCTGCTGGACACCGGCCATTTCATCGACCGCGCGCTTGATCTTTATGGCTATGACCATTTCATCTGCGACACCGGCGGCTCGATCTGCGAGGTCGTCGACCCGGACAACCCCGATGACCCGGTGCTGAAGGCCCTGTCTGAAAACACGCTGATGGTCTGGATCAAGGGCTCGGACGCCCATGCGGACGAGTTGGCGCGCCGTTTCGACAAGGCGCCCAAGCCGATGTATTACAAGCCGGAATTCCTGTTGGCGCGCTGGCAGCAATACCTTGACGAGACCGGCCTGAGCGAAGAGCAGGTCGACCCCGATGCCTTCGTGCGCTGGACCTATGCCGCCGCGCTGGCGCACCGGCAGCCGCTTTATGCCGGCATGGCGAAATGGGGGCTCACCGTCACCGCCGAAGAGGTCGCCGCCGTCTCGACCACCGCGCAATTCGACGACCTGATCGCCACCGCCCTTGAGCGCGGCTGAGCCAGGCTCTAAAACACAAGCTCCTGATAGCGGAAAGACCAAGTCCATGCCCATCAAACTGCCCTCCGACCTGCCTGCCTTTGACGTGCTCTCGCGCGAAGGCGTGATGGTCATGTCGGAGCGGCAGGCAGCCCGGCAGGACATCCGCCCCCTGCGCATCGGTCTGCTGAACCTGATGCCCAAGAAGATCCAGACCGAGAACCAGTTCGCGCGGCTGATCGGCGCCACCGCATTGCAGATCGAACTGTCGCTGATCCGCATGAGCGAGCACAAGACCCGCAACACGGCGGCCGAGCACATGGCCGAGTTCTACCGCCCGTTTTCCGAGATCAAGGCCTCGGGCGAGAAATTCGACGGGCTGATCATCACCGGCGCGCCGATCGAACACCTGCCCTTTGACGAGGTGACCTATTGGGACGAGCTGCGCGAGGTCTTCGACTGGACCCAGAGCCATGTCCATTCGACCTTTGGCGTGTGCTGGGGCGGCATGGCGATGATCAACTATTTCCACGGCGTGCAGAAACATATTCTCGACCGCAAGGCCTTTGGCTGTTTCCGCCATGTCAACCGCGACCCGGCCTCGCATTACCTGCGCGGCTTCTCGGATGACTGCGTGATCCCGGTCAGCCGCTGGACCGAGATGAAACAGGCCGAGATCGACGCCGCGCCGGGGCTGAAAACCCTGCTCGGCAGCGACGAGGTCGGCCCCTGCCTGGTCGAAGACGCCGGGCACCGCGCACTCTATATCTTCAACCATTTCGAATATGACAGCGAGACGCTGAAACAGGAATATGACCGCGACGTCGCCGAGGGCACGCCGATCAACGTGCCGATCAACTACTATCCCGACGACGACCCGAGCCGAAAGCCGATGAACCGCTGGCGCAGCCACGCGCATCTGCTTTATGGCAACTGGATCACCGAGATCTATGAAACCACCCCCTATGACCTCGCCGAGATCGGTGGCTGAGACAGCCGCCCTTTGGGCATCGGATTGCACTGGCTGCCCAGCCGGCCCATATTGATTGCAAACGGAGGAGTTCCATGGACCTGCCCTTTGACGGCGCGATCAGCGACTATTTCGAGAACGCGGCGCCCGAGCCGATCCGTCAGGCGATCCGCTTTGCCGAAAAGGGCGAAATCCTCGATCGCGGCTTTCCCCACCCCGACAGGCTCAACCGCAAGGCCTATGAGGCCGGCATGGCGGGGCTGCAATGCGAGCTGGTAAAGCTGCAACGCTGGGTCAAGGACAGCAACCAGCGCGTCGCCATCGTCTTCGAAGGCCGCGACGCCGCCGGCAAGGGCGGCACGATCAAGCGCTTCCGCGAGAACCTGAACCCGCGCGGGGCGCGGGTGGTGGCGCTGTCCAAACCCAGCGAGACGGAACGCAGCCAATGGTATTTCCAGCGCTATATCGATCACCTGCCCTCGGGTGGCGAAATCGTGTTCTTCGACCGCTCCTGGTACAATCGCGGCGTGGTGGAAAAGGTCTTCGACTTCTGCACCGACGATCAGAGGGCGCATTTCTTCAACCAGGTCAATGACTTCGAAAGGATGCTGGCCGACGAAGGCATCCTGCTGTTCAAATTCTGGCTCAATGTCGGGCGCGCCGAACAGCTGCGCCGCTTTCTCAACCGCGAATCCGATCCGCTGAAGCAGTGGAAACTGAGCTGGATCGACGTCGAGGGGCTGAAACGCTGGGACGCCTACACCCGGGCGATCGGCGAAACCCTTGCGCGCAGCCATTCCGAGGCCGCGCCCTGGACGGTGATCCGCTCGGACGACAAGCGGCGGGCACGGCTGGCGGCAATCCGCCATGTGCTCGGGCAGATCGACTACGCGCGCCGCGATTCCGGCAACCTGCCCGCCGCCGACCCGGGCATCTGCGGCGGTCCGGACATCTGGAATGCGTAAGCGCGGCTATCATCACGGCAACCTGCGCCAGGCGCTGATCGAGGCGGCGCTGAAGCTGATCGAGGCCAAGGGGCCGACCGGCTTCACCCTGTCCGAGGCCGCCAAGCAGGCCGGGGTGACGCCGGCGGCGGTCTATCGTCATTTCGAGGGGCGCGAAGACTTGATCGCCGAGGCGGCGCGCCAGGGCTATGCGATCTTTGCCGACCTGATGCAATATGCCTATGACAAGGGCCAGCCCTCGGCGCTGGCTTCATTCGAGGCGACCGGGCGCGCCTATCTGGCCTTTGCACGCAAGTATCCCGGCCATTACATCGCCATGTTCGAAAGCGGCATCTCGGTCAACCGCACGCCCGAACTGGCCGATGTGGCGGCGCGGGCGCGCGGCGTGATGGAAAAGGCCGCCGCCGATCTCTCCAAGCATATTCCGCCGGAAAAACGCCCGCCCGCCAGCATGTTCTCGGCCCATATCTGGGCCATGAGCCACGGGGTGGTGGAGCTTTTCGCGCGCAACTCGCCGGGCAGTCAAAGCCCCTTTCCGCCCGAGGACCTGCTGGAAAGCGGCATCGGCGTCTACCTGCGCGGGCTGGGTCTGGTGGCACCGGACGAATGAGCCGCCCGCTCAGGCGCGCACGGCACCGGATTTCGCCGCCAGTTCGCCGGTGACCCAGGTCAGAAGCGACTTGTAGGCCAGCCCCGAGATCAGCGGCGTGCCCACCAGAAGCGCGCCATAGACCGACAGTTCCGCAACCAGCCCCATGCCCCGCGACAGGGCGATGACCTGAAGCTGCAGGAAGGCCGCGACCGGGAAGGTCAGCGCCGCCCAGGTCGGAGTCCATGGCCCGCGCACGATCCAGGGCGCGATCAGCAGGAAGCCGGCCGCCGTGACCGTGGCGATCCAGTAGAACAGCAGGAAGCCGGCATCATGCCCAAGCAGGGCGAAACCGATGCCGAACAGGCAGTTGGGGGCCAGAAAGATCACCAGGCTCGGGCGCAGCGTCACCGGCATCGACCGGGGCCTGAGGTTGACCAGAAGCCCGGCGGTGATGATCATATAGGCGATCAGCGCCGCATAGATCAGCGCGATGCTTTCCCAGACATAGCCCAGCTGCATTCCGGCCACCGGGCCGACCACCGGGCCGACGAAGGTCAGATACTGGAACGGGGTGAACTGGCGTTTTTCCGGCGGATCCGTCCAGATCGCCCAGCAGCCCAGCCCGCTGGCGACGATCTGCATCACCACCCCGGTCCACCACACCTGCGGCACCGAGAAGCCCAGCGGAATCAATGCCGCCGCCAGCAGCATCATCGCCATCGCCGCCGCCGCCAGCCCGGCGCGCGCCGGCGGGTTGCGCAGCTCTTCCAGGATCACGCCGGGCCGTGCCAGAACCTTGAACAGATACATGGCGAGAAAATATAGGAAAAACGCCGAGGCGCCGCCAAGGAACAGATCGCCGATCTCATGCGCCAGCGGCAGAATATCGGCCGCATTGCGCCAGCCGAGGCCAAGACCAAGCAACGCCAGGCAGACCGGAAACACCGCCGGCGGCGTTCTCCTCCACAGGGGGCGTTCGAAAGGCATGTCGAGATCGGCTCCGGTTTCGTCTTGGGATCCCCTCCAGAAAACCTAAACAGGTTAAAATTTCAACAGTAAACCTTTTCCGGGCGCCCGGTTTTCAGGCATCGACGTCGAATATTGAGCATATCCGGTCGGCTCACGACCTTCCCTGCCCGTCCGAACTTGCTCTTTTGCGGCAGGTGCCGAAAAAGGGTTGTGACCTGAAAAACACGATTCGGCACCGACGTTTATTTCCGACTGTTTTAGTATGGTTAAGCTCGCAGATCCCGCCTAAACCCGCAGCGGCTCTTGCGGTCGCCAAGCCGCAGCACCCAAAAGCGCCCCGGACCGTTTTCTGTGGCGCCCCAGGCATAAGCCGTTTCACGACACCCAAGGAAGATACGATGAACCACCAAAGAACCGCCGTTTTTGCCGCCCTTGTGACCCTTCTGCCCCTTGCCGCGCAGGCCGACGCGCCTGCCTTCTACGGCGGCACGGCGGGCAGCGTCACCTTCGACGATCAGCTTTCGCACAGCGGCAACACCTTCGAAGCCTATATCGGCGCCGAGCTGAACGGATTCTACGCCGAGGCCTGGATGGGCTCGCTCAGCGATCCGGTCGATGATTTCGAGTTCGAGCTTTCGGCCGGCTATGGCGCCGATCTCAACGACTCGCTCAGCTATGCGCTTTGGGCCACCGGCTTTTACCTCAACAACTCGGGCTATCAGAACTACGAACTGGCCGCCGGTCTCTACTATGCCGCCAGTGACTCGCTCGAGCTCGGCACCGAGCTGGCCTGGGATCCGGCGACCGACGATCTGAACAAGGCGGTGCTGTTCAGCTGGGGCGCCAGCGATCGCATCACCGTCGAGGGCGAGCTGGGCCATAGCGATGCCAACAGCGAAACCTATTGGGAACTCGCCGCGCTCTACGATCTCGGCAAGGGTTTCGGCACCGGGCTGCTCTATGAAGACACCAATACCGGCGCCGGTCAGGTCTCGCTGATCCTCAGCTGGGACATCGAGTAACCGCCTGACGAGCCGGGCTGCCCGATCTCCGAGACCGGGCAGCCCGCAATGACGGCGCATCAGGCACCGCGCAGGATCAGACCGCGGCGCTGTCGCCGCGCGCCTTTCTCACCGTGTTCAGCAGCTCGGCGATCTCGGGCTTGCACGAGCCGCAGTTGGTCCCTGCCCCCAGGGCTTCGCCGATACTTTCGACCGAGACCAGCGCCCGGCTTTCGATCGCCGAGACGATGCTGTTGACCCCGACCCCGAAACAGGAACACAGGATCGGCCCCGGGTTGGGCACATCGGCGGCCGGCCGGCCGCTGAGCACATCCCCGGCGGGCTCGCCGGGAAGGGTGGCGAGATAGTCGCGCATCACCGCGACCGGACGCGGCGACACGAACAGGGCCGCCGCCAGCCCCCGCTGGTCACGGAGCGCGATCCGGGCGCTGCCGCGATGGCTGTCGATCACCGATGCGACCTCGGCCTCGGGCAGGTCGAACAGGCGCCGTGCCTCGGCCTCCCAGTCGGCCGGTGCCACCGCCCCGGCCAGTTCGGCGCGGTAGCCGGCAGCGGTGCGCGCCAGCGCCCAGTAGTCGCAGCGCGGCGCCATTTCGCCCCGGGACACGGCAAAGCCGTACCAGCCCGCCTCCCAGCGGCGTACCGAAACCACGGCGGCCTTGCTTTCGGGCTGACCCGAAACCGGATCGCAGGCCGCCGCCACCAGAGCATCGATGCGCCCCGAGGGGGCGGTCTCGGCGGTCCAGTGGATCGGGGCAAAGACCTGTCCGGGCGGCACCGCGTCGGTGATCCGGGCGCGCAGGATGGCGGCCCCGGTCGGGGCCTCGGCCCGCACCAGATCGGCGGCGGCCACGCCCAGCCGGGCGGCATCCTCGGGGTGGATCTCGAGGAAAGGTTCGGCAAGATGGGCCGAAAGCCGCGGGCTCTTGGCGGTCCGGGTCATGGTGTGCCACTGGTCGCGCACCCGCCCGGTGTTCAGGCGCAGCGGGAAACGCGGCGACGGGGCGGCGGCCGGCGGCGCCCAGGTCACCGCCACCAGCCGGGCCTTGCCGTCGCGGTGAAAGAACTGCCCGTCGGCAAAGAACCGTCCGCCCTGCCGGCTCCCGGACACCGGCCATCTCTGCGGCGCGAGGTCGCGATACTGGTGATCGCCGATCCCGGCCAGGCCCGAGATGTCGAAATCGCGGCCAAAGCGGCCGGCGATGCCCGACAGGGCCGCGTGTTCGCGGAAGATCTCGGCCTCATCGGCATAGTCGAAAGCACCGGCAAAGCCCATGCGCCGACCGACCTCGGCCAGGA
This sequence comes from Shimia sp., assembly GCF_041624275.1. Classification (GTDB taxonomy): domain Bacteria; phylum Pseudomonadota; class Alphaproteobacteria; order Rhodobacterales; family Rhodobacteraceae; genus Shimia. The sequence continues at coordinate 9,713 of NZ_JBFJVE010000026.1, read as the reverse complement.
TCTGCCAGTCGGGGCGCGCCGTGCCCGGAGCGGGCAGCACCGCGCGCTGGCGGCTGATGGTGCGGTCCGAATTGGTGACGGTGCCGCTTTTCTCGGCCCAGGCGGTGGCGGGCAGCAGGACATCGGCAAGCCGCGCGGTGTCGTTGCGCGCGGTGATGTCGCTGACCACGGTGAACGGACAGGCCGCGATGGCATCGCGCACCGCGTCGGCCTCGGGCATCGACACGGCAGGGTTGGTGTGGATGATCCACAGCGCCTTGATCCGGCCGTCCGCGACGGCGCGGAACATGTCGACCGCCTTCAGCCCGGCGCGGTCGGGAAGCCGCGGCGCGCGCCAGAAATCCCCGACCGCCGCCCGGTGCTCGGCATTCTCGAGGTCGAGGTGACAGGCCAGCATGTTGGCCAGCCCGCCGACCTCGCGCCCGCCCATGGCATTGGGCTGGCCGGTGACCGAGAACGGCCCGCAGCCGGGCTTGCCGATGCGGCCGCTGGCGAGATGGCAGTTCAGGATCGCGTTGACCTTGTCGGCGCCCGAGGTCGACTGGTTCACCCCCTGCGAATAGATGGTCACCACCTTTTCGGTGCCGGTCCAGAGCCCGCAGAAGGCGCGGATCTCGTCTTCGCTGAGCCCGCTCACCCCGGCCGGATCCTGCCGCGCCGCCGCGATCGCCGCCTCGAGCCCTTCGGCGTGCCGCAGGTAATCGCGGTCGAGGGCGCCGCCGTCGTGAATTGCCAGCAGCAGGCGGTTGAACAGCGCCACGTCGCTGCCCGGCGCCAGCGCCAGATGCATGTCGGCCTGATCGCAACTGGCGGTGCGGCGCGGATCGATGACGACGATCCGGGTGCCACGGGTCTCGCGCGCGGCCAGAAGCCGCTGATACAGAACCGGGTGGCACCAGGCGAGGTTGGAGCCGACCAGCACCACGAGATCGGCTTCGTCGATATCCTCGTAGGTGCCCGGCACCGTGTCGGTGCCAAAGGCGCGTTTGTGCCCGGCGACCGACGAGGCCATGCAGAGCCGCGAGTTGGTGTCGATATTGGCCGAGCCGATGAACCCCTTCATCAGCTTGTTGGCGACATAATAGTCCTCGGTCAGGAGCTGCCCCGAGACATAGAATGCCACGCTGTCGGGCCCATAGTGCGATATGGTCCGCGCGAACCGGTCGGCCACCAGTTGCAGCGCATCGTCCCAGCCGGTGTCGAGCCCGTTGACGCGCGGCCCCAGCAGCCGATCCTCGAGCCCGACGGTCTCGCCGAGCGCGCTGCCCTTGGAACAGAGGCGTCCGCGATTGGCCGGGTGCTCGGGATCGCCCCGCACTGCCAGACCGCCCTTGCCATCGGGGCTGAGCAGCACCCCGCAACCGACCCCGCAATAGGCGCAGGTAGAGCGCGTTTCCTTCACGTCCCTTGCCTTCATACTGCCGCCCTCCGGCTTGCCTGTGTCGCGCCGTTGTTCGCATTCGGCACGATGGATGATGACCGGGAAAGACCGTCGCAACCCGATTGCGCCGCCTCAGGCGCCAAGACTGCAACGGCCGGGAAAGGGTCTTCGGGGTCGCCCCCCTGCATGTCCGGCCCGAAAATCAATGTCTCGCGCATCGCCTCGATGTTCGTGCCGTCCTTGATCAGCTGGAAGAACCAGTTGCCGTCGGCCGTGTCGCCGTACATCACCGCGCCGACAAGCCGGTCGCCTTCGAGAACCAGCCGCTTGTAGACCCCCCGCGCCGGATCGCGCAGGACGATATCCTCGCGGCCCTCGCTGGCGGCGAAATCACCGGCGCTGAACAGATCGCAGCCGGTGACCTTCAGCTTGGTCGCGGTGTCCCTGACGACGAAAGACGCATCCTCGCCGATCAGGCTTTGCGCCAGCACCCGCGCCTGATCGTAGAGCGGGGCCACGAGACCGAAGAGATGGCCCTCGAATTCGACGCATTCGCCCACCGCGTAGACATCGGGGTCGGTCAGGCTCTGCATCCGCGCGTTGACCTCGATCCCGCGCGCCACCTCGAGCCGCGCATCGGTGGCCAGACGGGTCTCGGGGCGGATGCCCACCGCCATCACCACGAGGTCGGCCTCGAGCCCGGTATTGTCCTCGAGCAGGACACCCTCGACCCTGTCGGTGCCAAGGATCGCGGCGGTCGAGGCGCGGGTCATGATCTTCAGCCCGCGGCTTTCGAGGTCGCGGCGCAACAGCGCGCCCGCCGCCTCGTCGAGCTGACGTTCCATCAGATGCCCCATCAGGTGCAGAACGGTGACCTCCATGCCGCGTTCGGCGAGGCCCGCCGCCGCCTCCAGCCCCAGAAGCCCGCCGCCGATGACCACCGCCTTGCCGCCCTTGGCCGCCGCCGCGATCATCGCATTGGTGTCGTCGAGGTCGCGGTAGGTGACGACGCCGGGCAGATCCTTGCCCTGCACCGGGATGATGAAGGGGGCCGAGCCGGTGGCGATGACCAGCTTGTCATAGGCCACCGGCCCGTTCTGACCGTGGACGGTTTTCGCCGCCCGGTCGATGGCGACCACATGCTCGCCAAAGCGGCAGGTCACACCCTGCGCGGCATACCAGGCGTCATCGTGGGTGACGATCTCGGCATAGGTCTTGTCGCCCGCCAGCACCGGCGACAGCATGATCCGGTTGTAGGTGCCGCGCGGCTCGGCGTTGAACAGGGTGATGTCGAAGGCGCCGGGCGCCTCGGCCACCAGATGTTCGATCAGCCGCCCCGACGCCATGCCGGCGCCGATCACGACCAGTTTCCGCTTCATCTCTTTCACTCTGCAGCCGCCTTCAAGGGTTTCGGTTTCGGCTTGGCGCCATGTTCGTATTCCTCGAGGAAATCCAGCACCTCCTGCCGGTAGCGGTAGTAGTCCGGATGCTGGAGCAGCGCCTTGCGGGTGCGCGGGCGCGGCAGGTCGACATCGACGATCTTGCCGATGGTCGCCTGCGGCCCGTTGGTCATCATCACCACGCGGTCGGCCAGCAGGATCGCCTCGTCCACGTCATGAGTGACGCAGATCGCGGTGACCTTGGTGCGCGACCAGACCTCCATCAGCACTTCCTGAAGCTCCCAGCGGGTCAGGCTGTCGAGCATCCCGAAGGGTTCGTCGAGCAGCAACAGCTTGGGCGAGAGGGCAAAGGCACGGGCGATTCCGACCCGCTGCTGCATGCCGTTCGACATGTCGGTGGCCGGCTTGTCCATGGCATCGGCCAGCCCCACCCGTTCAAGATAGTATTCCACCACGTCCTGGCGCTCGGCCTGGCTGGCGCGCGGATAGACCTTGTCGACGCCGATGGCGACGTTTTCCTTGGCGCTGAGCCACGGAAAGAGGTTCGGCGACTGGAACACCACCGCCCGTTCCGGGTCGGCGCCGGCGACATGGGTGCCGTCGAGAACGATCGCCCCCTTGGAGATCTCGTTCAGCCCCGCCGCCATGGTCAGCACGGTGGATTTGCCGCATCCGGAATGGCCGATCAGCGAAATGAACTCGCCACGCTCGACCTTGAGATCGAAATCCTCGACCACGGTCAGCGGCCCCTTGGGGGTCGGATAGACCTTGTGCAGCTGGCTGAAGTCGAGATAGCGGTGCCGGATCGCGCCCTTGCGCGCCTCGGCGACGGCGCTCGGCAGGCCGTGGATCGGGGTCACGTCGGGCAACAGCCGCGTGCCCTCGACCTTGGCCTCGATGCCGACCTCCATCAGATAGCCGGTGACCTCGGCGCGCAGGGCCTTGAAGGCGGCGTCGGTGTTCATCGCCGCCCGGTCGCGCGGGCGCGGGATCGAGACCTTGAACTCGCGCCCAAGGGTGCCGTCCGGGTTCAGCGCGATGATCCGGTCGGCGAGGATGATCGCCTCGTCGACGTCATTGGTGATCAGCACGCAGGTTTTCTTGTCGGCCTCCCAGATCCGCTCGATCTCATCCGCGAGATTGGCCCGGGTCAGCGCATCAAGCGCCGACAGCGGCTCGTCCAGAAGCAGCATCTCGGGGTTCATCGCCAGCGCACGGGCCACGTTCACCCGCTGCCGCATCCCGCCCGACAGTTCCGCCGGGCGCCGGGTCGCGGCATGGCTCAGCCCCACCATATCGACGTAATGGGCGACCTTCTCGTCCTTTTCCGCCGCCGAAAGGTTGGGGAAGACCGTGTCCACCGCAAGGCGCACATTGCCGTTCACCGTCAGCCAGGGCATCAGCGAATAGCTCTGGAAGATCACGCCGCGTTCCGGGCTCGGCTCGCGGATCGGCGCGCCCTTGAAGGTCGCGGTGCCGCTGGAGGGGCGTTCCAGCCCGGCCATCAGGTTGATCAGCGTCGTCTTGCCGGTGCCCGAGAAGCCGAGAAGGACGAGGAACTCGCCCTCCTGCACCTCGAGGTCGATGTTCTTCAGCACATGGGCGGCGTGGATGCCGCTGCCAAAGCTCTGGCTGACGCCTTCGAGTTTGAGAATGCTCATCCCGGCCCCCTCAGCGGTTGTTGGTGAAGGTAAAGAGCGATTGCAGCGCATACATCACCCGGTCGAGCAGGAAGCCGATGATGCCGATGGTCAGCACCGCCACCATGATCTTGGCCAGCGACGAGGAACTGCCGTTCTGGAATTCGTCCCAGACGAATTTGCCGAGGCCCGGGTTCTGGGCCAGCATCTCGGCCGCGATCAAGACCATCCAGCCGACCCCGAGGCTGAGCCGCAGGCCGGTGAAGATCAGCGGCAGCGCCGAGGGCAGGACCAGCTTGGTGATCTTGGTCCAGGTGTTCATCTTCAGCACCTTGGAGACGTTGACCAGATCCTTGTCGATGCTCGACACACCGAGCGCGGTATTGATCAGCGTCGGCCACAGCGAACACAGGGTCACCGTGATCGCCGAGGTCAGGAAGCTCTTGGCGAACCAGCCGTCCGACGAGGTATAGACCGCCGAGACCACCATGGTCACGATCGGCAGCCAGGCCAGCGGCGACACCGGCTTGAAGATCTGGATCACCGGGTTCAGCGCCGCGTTGGCGGTCGGCGACAGACCGGCGGCAATGCCCAGCGGTATCGCCACCAGGCTGGCGATCAGGAAGCCGAAGAACACGGTTTTGATCGAGGTCCAGATCTGGCTGTAATAGCTCGGGGCGCCGGTATAGGCGCGCATGACGGGCTCCTTGCCCTGCGCGGCCCGGCGCTCGTTCAGCTGCTCCAGCTGGGTTTCGAACCTGGCCCGGCTGGCGGCCTTGGCCCGGGCGTCCTCGTGCAGGTTCACGGTCTCCTCCCAGACCTGCGCCGGCCCGGGGATCGCCCCGAGCGAGGTCTGCACGGTGGGCGCCAGCGCGGCCCAGAGGGCAAGGAAGCCGACGATCGCCAGCAGCGGCACGCCCAAGAGCCGCCAGATGTCGCCGAACTGCGCCTTGGGGTTGTCGCCGGCAAGGGCTTTCAGGATCGGGGTCAGCCAGGCAACCCCGATGATCTGAAACCATTTGTCGGCGGCGTTGATTCTGGTGAAAAGACGCTCGCGGCGGGCTTCGCGGGCGGCGTCGAGTTCGAAATTCGGGTCTGCGGTGCTCATCGTTCTGTCTCCTGGTGCATTGCGATGGATGCGGGCGGTGAGGACCGCCCGCACCCGTGGCACATCAGCCCTGAACCGCGTCGCCGACGACGACCTGTTCACCCTTCAGCCCGATCGGCAGGCTTTCGAGATAGGCGTTGGGCGCGCGGCCGTCATAGGCGATGCCGTCGATGATGTCGGCGGCCGGCGTCGGGGCCTTGAAACCATCGCTGTCCCAGGGGAAATCGGCTTCGTTCGCCAGCCCGTCATCAACCAGCGAACGGGCCGCTTCGAGGTAGATGTCGGGGCGGTAGACCGAGGCCGCGACATCCTTGTACCAGGCATCGCTCTTGGGTTCGGCGATCTGGCCCCAGCGGCGCATCTGGGTCAGGTACCAGATGGCGTCGGAGTAATAGGGATAGGTGGCGTTGTAGCGGAAGAACACGTTGAAGTCGGGAATGTCGCGCTTGTCGCCCTTCTCGAATTCGAAGAAGCCGGTCATCGAGTTGGCGATCACGTCATAATCGGCACCGACATATTCCGGACGGCTCAGGATCTGGACCGCCTCGGGCCGGTTGGCGTTGTCGTTCTCGTCCAGCCACATGGCGGCGCGGATCAGGGCGCGGACCACGGCCTTGGTGGTATTGGGGTTCTGTTCCGCAAAGTCGTTGGTGATGCCAAAGACCTTCTCGGGGTTGTTCTTCCACAGCTGGTAGTCGGTGATCACCGGCACCCCGATGCCCTTGAAGACCGCCTGCTGGTTCCAGGGTTCACCGACGCAATAGCCGTGGATCGTGCCCGCCTCGAGGGTCGCCGGCATCTGCGGCGGCGGGGTCACCGAAAGGAAGACATCGGCGTCGATCTGACCCGAGATGTTTTCCGGGCTGTAGTAACCGGGGTTGATGCCGCCGGCCGCCAGCCAATAGCGCAATTCGTAATTGTGGGTCGAGACCGGGAACACCATGCCCATGTTGAAGGCCTCGCCCTTGGCGTTGAACTCTTCGATCACCGGCACCAGCGCCTCGGCCGAGACCGGGTGCTGCGGGCGGCCGTCTTCCATCTTGGGGATATGCGGCAGCATCTTTTCCCAGACATCGTTCGACACCGTGATGCCGTTGCCGTTGAGATCCATCGAGAAGGGGGTGACGATATGGGCCTCGGTGCCGTAACCGATGGTGGCGGCCAGCGGCTGACCGGCCAGCATGTGCGCGCCGTCAAGCTGGCCGTCGATGACGCCGTCAAGCAACACCTTCCAGTTGGCCTGGGCCTCGAGGGTGACGAACAGCCCCTCGTCAAGGAAATAGCCCTGCTCGTAGGCCACGGCCAGGGGCGCCATGTCGGTCAGCTTGATGAAGCCGAAAGTCAGCTCGTCCTTTTCAAGATCGAGCAGCTCGGCAAAGGCCGGGCTGAACATGGCGGTAGAGGCGGCAAGTCCCAGTAGCAAGCGTTTCATTGTTGATCCTTTCGCGACTTCTGGTCCGCGTTGGCCGGGACCAGGCAAAACAAAAAAGGCCGATCACTGACCGCCGGGAAAACCAGCGGAAAGCGAGCGACCTTGCTCAGAACGTCCCAATCTTTGGGAAGGAAATCGGTGCGATCCACCCCGTTGTGGATGCAGCTCCGAGTATGCTGCGACGCAGCGAGCATTCAACAGAAAACCGGAAATCCGGCCAATTCCATTAACAATGCGTGGAATTTGCCTTTTTTTTCAGCAGAGCTACCCCAATGGGTCAAAAATGCGGCCATCGAAGAACTGGTTCGGCAGAAGAGTCAGCCCACCCCCGGCCGAGGCCACCGGCATCGCATGGGCAATCGCGCCCTCGACCTTTTCCGACGCGCCGGGCAGGTTGCCGTCAAGGCTGCCAAGATGCTGCCGGTAGAGATCGGCGCGGAACACGCCGGCCACCGCGTCGCGGTCATGATCGCCGCCGCCATAGAGGCCCTGCAACTGCCGCGCGATCCAGCGCGCCTGGCTGCGCCATGGAAAGTTGGCCGCGCCGTCGTGAAACTCGAGAAACCGCTCGACCACCCGCAATTCCCCCTGCCCCGATGCGGTCAGGTGGCCGAGAAGCGCGCGCTCGATCAGTTCGGCGGGCACGTCGAGATAGGCCTTGCGCGACAGCAGATCGCTGGCGGTGGCGCGCGCCTTCGCATCGCCCAGCCACCGTCCCGCCCGCCAGACCGCACGCATCAGGCGGGCCAGCAGCTCGGGCTCGGACTCGGCCCAGTTGCTGCGGGTCGCCAGCACTTTTTCCGGCGCGAAACTCCAGATCGCGTTGCCCGGCAGCAGCAGCGCCCCGGCGTCCTGCTCGACCGCGAAAGAGCCCCAGGGTTCGCCGACGCAGAAGGCATCGACATCTCCGGCAGCCAGGGCGCTGGCCATCAGCGGCGGCGGCACGGTGCGCAGGGTGATGCTGCCCGCCCCCAGCGCCGAGGCCCCGGCCCAGTAGCGCAGCAGCGCCACATGCATGGAAAACGGAAACGGCACCCCGAAGACAATCGGGCGGCGGCGGACCTTGGCCAGGGCGGCAGCGGCGGCCAGCGGGTCGGCAAAGTCAAAGCCGAAGCCTTCGGCCCGCAACTGCTGTTCCAGCTGCCTGCCGACGCCGATGACATTGCCGTTGACCGACAGCACCGAAACCGCCGACAGGGCCGTGGTGACACCGCCAAGCCCCATCGCCATGGCGATCGGCAGCGGCGACAGCATATGGGCGGCATCGACGCGGCCAAAGGCCAGCATGTCGCGCAGGCTGGACCAGGAAGGCGCCGGGATCAGCTCGAGGGCGATGCCCTCGGCCTCGGCAAAGCCCATGTCCTGGGTGACGATCAGCGGCGCCGCATCGACCAGCGGCATGAAGGCGACGGGGATGGTGACCGTTCTCATCCCAGCAGCCCCGCTGCCGTGACCAGCGCCTCGGCGACGTCTGCGACCCTGCGCCCCTGATCCATGGCGGTCTTGCGCAACAGCGCATAGGCGGCGCTTTCGTCCAGCCCCTTGGCCTTCATCAACAGCCCCTTGGCGCGGTCGATGACCTTGCGTTCCTCGAGCGCACGGCGGGTCTCGGCCAGTTCGCTGCGCATCTGGCGCAAGACCCCGAAGCGGGCAATCGCGGTGTCGAGCACCGGCTTGATCCGCCCCGGCGACAGCCCGTCGACGACATAGGCGGAAACCCCCGCCTCGATGGCGGCCTGAGCCAGCCCCCCGGCCGCCCCCGAGACGAACATCGCCACCGGCCGTTCCAGCGGCCCCGAGGCCAGGGTCAGCTCTTCCATCACGTCGCGGGTCGGGTTGTCGATGTCGATCAGCACCACATCGGGCCTGTGGGCGGCGATCTTGCGGGCCAGGCCACTGGAATTGCCGATCACGAAGACATCGCAGTCCGAGGCGTCCTTCAGCGCATCGACGATCGCCATGGCCCGGTCGCGGTCTTCCTCGACCACCACGATCGTCAGGGCCTCGGCCATGGGCTCGCGGTTGCCCTCGGTTCCTTTAGTCATCGCATCACCTGTCTTCTCGTCGAAATCGGCCACGGCTCGGCCCTCGGCAGTCACTTTGGCTTGGCCCGGAACGCATCGGTGTTCCGCTTCTCAGGACATAGGCGGGTGACGCAAACAGGCAATGGCGGCCGCGAGCGGCCCCTTGGCACGGGTCTCAGCCCCGCGGCCCCGACCCGAGCGGTGCGCCCCCCTGCGTCACCAATGGTCGCGCCGATCTGCCCTAGTTGCGAAAACCCCATTTCACACCTGCGACCTGTTCCACATTGCCGGCAGAATCCGGGCCTGCCGCGCGATGCCGCCTCGGCAAGGCAGCATGAATGTCGCGGGGCATCAATGAGGGTTTGGATAACAAGGCAAGTTCACCGGCAAGTGACCACAAGATCGGCAATCCAGGGTGCAAGTGCCCAATTTTTCACCGCCGGACCAAGGCTGGGCGCGACAGGAACGCCCCCCGGACGGCGGCGCCGGAACAGGGTGGAAAGTCGTGATGGGGGCATCCGCACAGAACAGGGCTCGCGGCCGAAAGGGCGGTGGCAGCAGGCCAAGGATGCAGGAAGATTTGGCGCACCTGAGAGGATTCGAACCTCTGGCCTCTGCCTTCGGAGGGCAGCGCTCTATCCAGCTGAGCTACAGGTGCGTTGCCCGCGATATAGCCGCCGCTCTCCGATCAAACGGCCATCGTCGGCCTCTACCCGTCGCAGGAGATC
>NZ_JBFJVE010000025.1:0-20584 GCF_041624275.1 Shimia sp. | reverse complement strand
GCCTTTGCCGTCGGCCTCGCCTGTGGCGGCACCATCCGGGTGCTGGTCGAGCCGGTGGGCGCGGTGATGCCGCTCGCGGTACTGGAAGAGCTGGTGGCGGCGCGGGCGGCGCGCCGTCCGGTGGCCTATCTGTGCAATGCCGAAACCGGCGGCGGCCGGCTGGTCAGCGAGGGGTTCTCCGAACGCTTTCGCATGGATCGCTCGGGGCTTGAAGCGGATGGCCGTTTCGTTGCCATCCACAACCCGCCGCTGCGCGTGGTGGTGGTCGGCGCGGTGCATATCGCCCAGGCGCTGGTGCCGATGGCGCGGATCGCCGGGTTCGATCCGGTCATTATCGACCCGCGCAGCGCCTTCGGCTCGCAGGCGCGCTTCCCGGGCGAGGTCATTCTCGACGACTGGCCCGACGAGGCGCTGCAGCAGACCGGCACCGATGCCCGCACCGCGCTGGTGCTGTTGACCCACGACCCCAAGCTGGATGATCCGGCGCTGCATGTGGCGCTGCGCTCCGAGGTCTTCTATATCGGCGCGCTGGGCTCGAAACGCACCCATGCCGGGCGGGTGGCGCGGCTGCGCGACGCCGGTTTCTCCGAGGCCGAGATCGGGCGCATCCACGGCCCCGTCGGCCTTGATATCGGCGCCGCCGGTCCGGCCGAGATCGCGGTTTCGATCCTGTCGGAGATGATCCGGGTGCTGAGGATGACGCCGTGAAGTTCGGCCCCGTGCCCCTTTCGCAAGCCGAAGGCGCCATTCTGGCCCATTCGGTGATGGCCGGGGGTGAGAGGTTGCGCAAGGGGGCACGGCTGACGGCGGCGCAGGTGCAGGCGCTGCACGAGGCCGGGATCGACCGGGTCGTCGTGGCGCGGCTCGAGGGCGCAGACCTGCATGAAGACGCCGCCGCAGCCCTGCTGGCCGAGGCGCTGGTGCCCGATCCGGGCCCTGCCCATCTGTCGCTGTCGCGCGCCTTCACCGGGCGGGTCAACATCACCGCCACGCGGCCGGGGGTTGCCGAACTGGACGTCGCGGCGCTGACCGCGCTCAACAGGGTGAACCCGATGATGACCCTGGCCACGGTGCCGCCATGGCAGCAGGTGGCAGCAGGCAACATGGTCGCCACGGTCAAGGTGATCTCCTACGCCGTGCCGGAAAGCGACCTGCGCCGGGCCTGCGCCGTGGCGCGCGCGGCGCTGCGGCTGCGCCCGGTGCTGCTGCGGAGCGCCTCGCTGATCGTCACCGAGATCCCCGGAGGGGTCGGTGACAAGGGGCGCCAGGCCATCGAGGGCCGGCTCGGGGCGCTCGGCATGGCGCTGACGGACTGCCGATTGGTGCCGCATCGCAGCGCGGAACTGGCCGAGGCGATCAGCGCGGCCAGCGGCGATCTGGTGCTGATCCTGACCGGCTCGGCGACCTCGGACCCCGAGGACGTCGCCCCCCACGCCCTGCGCCGGGCGGGCGGCACAGTGGAGCGCTTCGGCATGCCGGTGGATCCGGGCAACCTGCTGTTTCTTGGGGCGCTCGGAGGCCGGCCGGTGATCGGCCTGCCGGGCTGCGCCCGTTCGCCGGCCCTCAACGGTGCCGACTGGGTGCTGAGCCGGGTCGCCTGCGGGCTCGCGGTCTCTTCGGGCGATATCGCGGCGATGGGGGTTGGCGGGCTGCTGAAGGAAATTCCCACCCGCCCGATGCCGCGCGAACGCCGCCGCTGATCGGGCCCGGCAAGGGCGGGGCGCGAAACGCTTCCCCCGTGCCCGTGCACCGGCAATTTGACCGCACAGAAAAAAACGGGTTCTCAGATTGCGGAACCCGTGTTTAACTCGATCCCATAATAAAAAAGTTAATCATCTCTGGGAGGAGCCAATGTCACAGGTCACCATGACCGTGAATGGCAAGACCGCGTCCGGCGCAATTGAAGGACGCACCTTGCTTAGCCAATTTTTGAGAGACAGCCTCAAGCTGACCGGCACCCATGTCGGCTGCGACACCGGCCAGTGCGGTGCCTGCGTGGTGCATGTCAACGGGCAGGCGGTCAAGTCCTGCAACATGCTGGCCGCCGAGGCCGAGGGCGCCGTGGTGGAGACCATCGAGGGGCAGGCGGCGCCGGATGGCAGCTTGAACACCCTTCAGCAGGCGTTTCAGGATCATCACGGGTTGCAATGCGGTTTCTGCACCCCGGGCATGGTGATGTCGGCGGCGGCGCTGCTGAAGGATAACCCCAAACCGACCGAGGCCGAGATCCGCGCCTACCTGTCGGGCAATCTCTGCCGCTGCACCGGCTATCACAATATCGTCAAGGCGATCATGGCCGCCTCGGGACAGGACGTGAGCGCGATTGCAGCCGAGTGACAGCGCGCGGTGCGTGTGAACACGCACCCCAGCGGTAGGGTGCGTGATGTCACGCACCGATCAAATGGGAGGATTTGAGATGCCGAAAGATCATGGCATTGGCGCCAGCCCCAAGCGGCGCGAAGACGTCCGGTTTCTGACCGGAAACGGAAACTACACAGACGACATCAACATTCACGGACAGGCCTATGTCCATTTCCTGCGCTCGGATGTGGCCCATGCCACGATCAACCGCATTGACACCAGCGCCGCCGAGGCCATGCCCGGCGTGGTAAAGATCTTTACCGGGGATGACTTTGCCGAGGTTGGCGGCGTGCCCTGCGGCTGGCAGGTGACCGACCGTTTCGGCGAGCCGATGCAGGAGCCGCGCCATCCGGTCATCGCCCATGGCAAGATCAAGCATGTGGGCGAGATCGTCGCCGCCGTGGTGGCCGACAGTCTCGATCAGGCGCGCGACGCGGCAGAGGCGATCGAGCTTGATCTGGATGAGCTGCCGGCCGTGGTCGACATGAAGGCCGCTTTGGCCGAAGGCGCCACCAAGATCCATGACGAGCTGACCTCGAACCTCTGTTACGACTGGGGGTTTGTCGAAGAGAACAAGGAGGCGGTGAACAAGGCCTTTGACGAGGCGGCGCATGTGACCTCGCTGGAGCTGGTCAACCAGAGGCTGGTGGCCAACCCGATGGAGGCGCGGGTGGCAATTGGCGATTACAGCCGCTCATCGGATGAGTATACGCTGCACACCACCTCGCAGAACCCGCATGTGATCCGGCTGCTGATGGGGGCTTTCGTGCTTGGCATCCCGGAACACAAGCTGCGCGTGGTGGCGCCGGACGTCGGCGGCGGTTTCGGCACCAAGATCTTCCACTATGCCGAAGAGGCCTTCTGCACCTTTGCCGCCAAGGCCTGCAATCGCCCGGTGAAATGGTCCTCGACCCGCTCCGAGGCCTTCATGTCGGACGCCCAGGGGCGCGATCACGTGACCAAGATCGAGCTGGCGCTGGATGCCGAGAACAATTTCACCGCCATCCGCACCGACACCCATGCCAACATGGGGGCCTATCTTTCGACCTTTGCTTCCTCGGTACCGACCTGGCTGCATGGCACGCTGATGGCGGGCAATTACAAGACGCCGCTGATCTATGTGAACGTCAAGGCGGTGTTCACCAACACGGTGCCGGTCGATGCCTATCGCGGCGCCGGCCGCCCCGAGGCGACCTTTCAGCTGGAGCGGGTGATCGACAAGGCGGCGCGGGAACTGGGCGTCGACCCGATTGCCCTGAGGCGTCAGAACTTCATCACCGAGTTCCCCTATGCCACGCCGGTGGCGGTGGAATATGACACCGGCGATTACCACGGCACCATGGACAAGCTCGAGGCGCTGGCTGATTTCGGCGGTTTCGCGGCGCGGCGGGCGGAAAGCGAGAAGGCCGGCAAGCTGCGTGGCCTTGGGGTGAACTGCTATATCGAGGCCTGCGGCATCGCGCCCTCGGCTCTGGTCGGGCAGCTTGGCGCCCGCGCCGGTCTTTACGATGCCGCCACGGTGCGGGTGAATGCCACCGGGTCGATCTCGGTCATGGTCGGCGCCCACAGCCACGGGCAGGGGCATGAGACCACCTTCCCTCAGGTGGTGGCCGAGATGATCGGCATCGACGAAAGCATGGTCGATATCGTCCATGGCGACACCGGGCGCATCCCCTTCGGCATGGGCACCTATGGCTCGCGCTCGATCGCGGTCTGCGGCTCGGCCATGGTGCGGGCCACCGAGAAGGTGATCGCCAAGGCCAAGAAGATCGCCGCCCATCTGATGGAAGCCTCGGACGCCGACATCGAGCTGAAGGACGGCCAGTTCACCGTCGCGGGCACCGACAAGTCGGTGGCCTGGGGCGATGTCACCCTCACGGCCTATGTGCCGCACAACTACCCTTTGGAAGACATCGAGCCGGGGCTTGAAGAGACCGCCTTTTACGATCCGGCCAATTTCACCTATCCGGCAGGGGCCTATGCCTGCGAGGTGGAAGTGGACCCCGAGACCGGCAAGGTCAGCATCGAACGCTTCTCGGCGGCCGATGATTTCGGCAATATCATCAACCCGATGATCGTCGATGGTCAGGTGCATGGCGGCATCGGTCAGGGCATCGGCCAGGCGCTGCTGGAGAACTGCGTCTATGACGGCGATGGCCAGCTGCTGAGCGCCTCCTACATGGATTACGCCATGCCGCGCGCCGACGATGTGCCCTTCTATGCGGTGGATCACTCGAGCCAGACGCCCTGCACCCACAATCCGCTGGGCGTGAAGGGCTGCGGCGAGGCCGGGGCCATCGGCTCTCCACCGGCGGTGGTCAATGCCGTGATCGACGCGCTGCGGTCGGCCGGCCATGACGTCACCCATATCGATATGCCCATGTCGCCGGCGCGCGTCTGGGCGGCGATGAACCCGTAAGGAGGTCTGGAGATGTACAACTTTGATTTTGAACGGCCCTCCACCATTGCCGAGGCGGTCGCCGCATTGGCCGGCGAAGACGCGCAGGCGCTGGGCGGCGGGCAGACGCTGATCCCGACGCTGAAACAGCGGCTGGCGGCGCCCTCGAAGCTGGTCAGCCTGGCCGGGATCGCCGAGATGAAGGGGGTCACGATTGCCGATGGCGTGCTGACCATGGGCGGCGGCGCCACCCATGCCGAGGTGGCGGCCGAGGCCTGCCCGCCGCTGGCGGCGCTGGCCGGCAATATCGGCGATCCGGCGGTGCGCAATCGCGGCACCATCGGCGGCAGCCTGGCCAACAACGACCCGGCGGCGGATTACCCGGCGGCGATGCTGGCGCTGAAATCGACCATCGTCACCAATGCCCGCGAGATCTCGGGAGATGATTTCTTCCGGGGGATGTTCGAGACCGCATTGGAAGAGAGGGAGATCATCACTGCGGTGCGCTGCGAGGTGCCGCAGGCGGCGAACTACCAGAAATTCGAACAGCCGGCCTCGCGCTTTGCGCTGGTCGGGGTCTTCGTGGCGAAATATGCCGACGGGGTGCGGGTCGGGGTGACCGGCGCCGCGCAGGAAGGGGCGCATCGCTGGGGTGCCGCCGAGGCGGCGCTTTCGGCCGAATTCTCGCCCGGTGCGGTGCCGCCGGCGCCGGCCTCCGAGGGGCTGCTGTCGGATCTGCACGGATCGGCCGAATACCGGGCGCATCTGGTGGCGGTGCTGACGCGGCGCGCGGTGGCGGCCTGCGGATAGGGCGGCGTTGCGCCCCCGGAGCCCGGGGGCGCAGCCTGCGGCGCGAGTATTTTCGAAGAGATGAAGGCCCCGGCGTTGGAGGCGCGGGGGGCGGGGCCCAAGGGCTGCGCGCGCGGCTGTCATGTGCCGGCAAGAAAAAACCGCGCCCGGCAAGCGGACGCGGCGCATGTCAGGGGCGGGGCCGGCGCCGGCTTATTTCGACAGCGGGCCGATCATCATGATCATCTGGCGGCCTTCCATCTTCGGCATGTTCTCGACCTTGCCGATCTCCTTGATGTCCTCGGCGACGCGTTCCAGAAGCTCGCGGCCGAGGTTCTGGTGGGCCATCTCGCGGCCGCGGAAGCGCAGGGTTACCTTGACCTTGTCGTCGTTCTCGAGGAACTTCACCACGTTGCGCATCTTGACGTCATAATCGTGCGTGTCGGTGTTGGGGCGGAACTTGACCTCTTTGACCTCGATGGTCTTCTGTTTCTTGCGGGCCTCGGATTCGCGCTTCTGCTGTTCGTATTTGAACTTGCCGAAGTCCATGATCTTGCAGACCGGCGGGGTCGCATTGGGCGAGATCTCGACCAGGTCCAGCCCCGCTTCGGCGGCCAGATCCATGGCGCGGGCCGGGTGCACCACGCCGATGTTTTCGCCGTCGGCGCCGATCAGGCGGATTTCCGGTGCGCGGATACGCTCGTTGACGCGGGGGCCGGTGTCGCGCTGCGGGGGCGCGTTGTGAGGTCTGCGGGCTATGGTTTCGATCCTTCGATGGTGAATTCTGACTGCGCGCTAATTTAGGTCCGCACCCAGAGCGATACAAGCGG
This sequence comes from Shimia sp., assembly GCF_041624275.1. GTDB lineage: Bacteria > Pseudomonadota > Alphaproteobacteria > Rhodobacterales > Rhodobacteraceae > Shimia. Next base: position 14,206 of record NZ_JBFJVE010000025.1, on the reverse strand, counting down.
TTAATCGCCGCTGTTGCGCGAAAGTGGCCGGGTCCGAACAGGGTTGCGCCGGCTTTGCCATGCAGCAAGGATGGCCGCAGGAAAAAAGGGGTGTCAGGGCGGATGGAACGGGGCGGGACTCGGGCGCGGCGCGGCGGTGACGGGGCCGTCCTGCGCATTGCCAACCGGCAGGCGCGGGCGCTTTGGCTGGCGGCGCAGGGGCTGGCGGCGACGCCGGTCGGGCCGCTGGATCTGGCGGCGATGATCGAGGCCCTGGGCTTCGTGCAGCTGGATACCATCCGGGTGGTGGCGCGGGCGCATCACCACATCCTGTGGAGCCGCAATCAGAACTACCGCGAGCCGATGCTGGGCCGGCTGCTGCGCCAGCGCCGGGTGTTCGAGCATTTCACCCATGATGCCAGCGTGTTGCCGATGCGGTTCCTGCCCTATTGGCGGCGCCAGTTCCGGCGCAAGAGGGAACAGATGGGCCGCGCCGGCTGGTTCAAGGGGCTGCCCGAGGCGGCGGAACGGGCAGAGATCCGGGCGCGGATCGCCCGGGAGGGGCCCTTGTCGACCCATGCCTTCGACAGCAGGATCGAAGGCGCGCGCAGGATGTGGGGGCGCCCGCCGCACAAGCTGGCGCTGGACTTCATGTGGTATTCCGGCGAACTGGCGACCTGCCACCGGGTCAATTTCACCAAATATTACGATCTGGCCGAGAGGGTATTTCCGGCCGAGCTCCGTGACCAAAAGGTGGCCGATGCGGATCAGGTCGCCTGGCTGAACGCGGCGGCCTTGTCGCGGCTTGGGTTCGGCACCCGGGGCGATATCCAGCGGTTCTGGGACGCGGTCGGCTCGGCAGAGGTGCAGAGCTGGATCGAGACCAGCGATCTGGTGCCGGTCGCGGTGCAGGGTGCCGCCGGAGCGTGGAAGGCCGGCTGGGCGCTGCCGGACATCGAGGCACGGTTGCAGGCGTTGCGGCCGCCGACCTCGCGACTGCGCATCCTCAGCCCGTTCGATCCGGTGATCCGGGATCGCGACAGGCTGAAGTTCCTGTTCGATTTCGACTATCGGCTGGAAATCTTCGTGCCCGCCGCGAAACGAAAATGGGGCTATTACGTCTATCCGATCCTCGAGGGCGACCGCATGGTGGGGCGCTGCGAGGTCAGGGCGGATCGGGCCAGATCGCGGCTGTCGGTCAAGGCGCTTTGGCCCGAGCCGGGGGTCAGATGGTCGGGTGCGCGGCAGGCCCGTTTCGAAGCCGAGATCGCCCGCATGGCGCGGTTTGTCGGGGCCGAAAACATGGGCTGGGATCTGGCCTGAAACGAAAAAACGCCCGGTTCGTATGCCGGGCGTTCTTTAGGATCGCGCGCTAAGCCTCAGTCGAGGAACGCTTTTTCCACCACGTATTGCGCGGGCTTGGAATTGGCGCCCTCTTCGAGACCGGCCGCTTCCAGCATGTCCTTCAGTTCGAGGTTGAAGGCCAGGTTGCCGCAGATCATGGCGCGGTCGAACTCGGGGTTCAGCGGCTCGACGCCGAGATCCTTGTAGGCTTCGCCCGAGTTGATGAGGTCGGTGATACGGCCCATCTTGGGGCTGTCTTCGCGGGTGGTGGTCGGGTAGTATTTGATCTTTTTCCAGAAGCCTTCGCCGATCAGCTCGTTCAGCAGCTCGTCTTCCTTCAGGGCTTCGATCAACTCGCGGCCATAGGTCAGCTCACCGACGGTGCGGCAGGTGTGGGTGATGATGACCTCGTCGTAATCCTCGTAGGTCTGCGGCTCGCGCAGCAGCGAGGCGAAGGGCGCGAAACCGGTGCCGGTGGCAAAGAACCAGATCCGCTTGCCCGGAATCAGCGCGTCATGCACCAGCGTGCCGACCGGCTTGGGACGCAGGATGATCTCGTCGCCGGGCTTGATGTGTTGCAGCTTCGAGGTCAGCGGCCCGTCTTCGACCTTGATCGAGTAGAACTCCATTTCCTCGTCCCATGACGGCGAGGCGATGGAATAGGCGCGCAGCAGCGGCTTTTGCTTGCCGGTCTTGGGGTCGGGGTCGCCCATCAGGCCGATCATCACGAACTCGCCCGAGCGGAACCTGAGGCTGGCCGGCCGCGTGCAGCGGAAGCGGAACAGGCGGTCGGTATAGTGCTGAACCTCGGTGACGGTCTGCGCGTCGGGCAGGGCGGGGGTCTTGGGAACGGCGGTGGCTTGGGCTTCGGTCACGGGTTTTTGCTCTGTCATAATTTATCGGGCGGCTGTTGCGCCCCTCACTAGCAGTTCAGATCGGGTTTTGAAGATGTATTTGCGCTGCGACATTGATCTGACGCAAATCGGCACCTCTTCAGTGGCTATTTTGGCCGCGCATGCGGCTTTGGTAGTCATGGGCCTGCCAGTCGCTGCGGAACTGCCATTCGGCTTCGGGCTGGCGCGCGGCCAGCTCGTCGCTGATCTCGACCTCGTCGAAGCCGCAGCGGCGGGCCATGGCATATTGGTCCGAGATCACATGGCCGCGGGCGCGCAGACGGCCCGCATAGCCCGCGAGGCGCAGCTGGCGGGCGATGGTGAAGCCGCGGCCATTGGCAAAGGACGGGAAGTCGATGCGGATCATCTCGACGCCTGCCAGCTGGCGGATCAGCTCGGCCGGGTCCATGTCCGAGGCGACGTCAAGTGCCGCCGCGCTGCCGGTGTTCTCTGCGGCGGGCACGAACCCCTGGGTCCAGTCATCTGCGGCAAAGCCGCTGTCGGTGACGATCACAGTCATGCTTTTTCTCCTATCCGCACCATTTTGCCATCGACAAAATGGATGCCACATTCGCTTTTGTCCTGCCCGCGCCAGCGCCCCGAACGCGGGTCTTCGCCTTCCTTGACCGGGCTGGTGCAGGGGGCGCAGCCGATCGACGGGTAGCCCTTGGCCACCAGCGGGTGGCGCGGCAGGCGGTTCTCTTCCATATAGGCGCGCACATCTTCGGGCGCCCAATGGGCCAGCGGGTTGACCTTGATGCGGCCGGTGCCGTCCTCGACCTCGAAGAACTCCATGGTCGCGCGGGTGCCGGCCTGAAAGCGCTTGCGCCCGGTGATCCAGCCGTCATAGCCGCGCAGGGCCCGTTGCAGCGGGATGGTCTTGCGCAGGGTGCAGCAGGCATCGGTGTCGCCGAGGCGCAGGGCGCCATAGGGATCCTGACGGTCGATCTCTTCCTGGTCGGCGCGGATCACGCGCAGATTGGTCAGGCCCAGCCGCTCGGCGACCTCGGCCTGATAGGCCAGGGTCTCGGGGAACAGCAGCTGGGTGTCGACGAAGAGCACCGGGGTGTGCTTGTCGGCCACCGCGGCCATGTGCAGCAGCACGATCGATTCGGCGCCGAAGCTCGAGACCAGGGCGATCTCGCCGCCATCCTTCAGCGCGCCGCGGAAAACGTCCGTGGCGCTGTGATGGCGATAGCGATCATTCAGCTCCGAGACCAGTTCGCTGAGGACGCGGCGGTCGCTCCCCAGCTCGGTCTGGATTTCATCAAGCGGCATGGGCACGCGCCTCGGGGTAGAGATGGGCCTTGAACGGGGCCAGGCCAAGACGGCGATAGGCCTCGATGAAGGTCTCGTCTTCGTTGAGGCGCAGCTCAAGATAGCCCTGCACCAGTCGTTCTATGGCGGGCACGATCTCGTCATAGGCAAAGCCCGGCCCGGCGCGTTCGCCAAGCGCCGCGTCCCAGGTGGCATCGCCGCCCAGCGTGATCTGGTAGTTTTCGACCCCGGCGCGGTCGAGCCCGAGAATGCCGATATGACCGACATGGTGGTGACCGCAGGCGTTGATGCAGCCCGAGATCTTGATCTGCAGGTGGCCGATATCATGCTCGAGCTTCAACTCGTCGAAGCGGGTCGCGATCTGTTGCGCAACCGGAATCGAGCGGGCGGTGGCCAGGGCGCAGTAGTCCATGCCGGGGCAGGCGATGATATCCGAGATCATGCCGATATTGGCGGTGTGCAGCTCGACTTCGCGCAGCGCGGCATAGATCGCGGGCAGGTCGGACTTGTGCACATGCGGCAGGATCACGTTCTGCTCGTGGCTGATGCGCAGCTCGTCATGGCCATATTGCTTGGCCAGCGCGGCGAGGGTGCGCATCTGCTCTGCCGAGGCATCTCCCGGCGTGGCGCCGTGTTTCTTCAGCGACACGGTGACGATGGCATAGCCCGGGGCGCGGTGCTCGCTGAGGTTGCTGTCGGCCCAAGCGCGGAACAGCGGGTCGGCATCATAGGCCAGATCGAAGGCCGCCGTCGGGGCCTCGCGGAACTGCGGCGCCGCGAACTGCGCGCGGATCTCGGCCAGAAGCGCCTGATCGGCGCCGGTATAGCCGGGGCGGATGCTGGCGTAGCGCTCATTGACGCGGGCGCGGATGTCGTCCAGCCCGTGTTCGTGCACGGTGATCTTGATCCGCGCCTTGAACTTGTTGTCGCGGCGTCCGATCTGGTTCCAGACCGAGACCACGGCCTCGATATAGGGCAGGATGTCCTCGCGCGGCAGGAAGTCATGCAGGATCTTGCCGATCATCGGGGTGCGGCCAAGGCCGCCGCCAACGACGATCTGATAGCCGACTTCGCCGGCGTCATTCTGCACGATGCGCACCGCCAGATCATGCACCTTCAGCACCGCGCGGTCCTTTGCGCCGGCGCTGACCGCGATCTTGAACTTGCGGCCCAGGAACTGGAATTCCGGGTGATCGGTCGACCATTGGCGGATCAGCTCGGCCAGCGGGCGCGGATCCTCGATCTCATCGGCGGCGGCACCGGCGAAATGATCGGCGGTGACGTTGCGGATGGTGTTGCCGCTGGTCTGGGTGGCATGCATCTCGACCTCGCCCAGGGCATCCAGCATATCCGGAATATCCGACAGTTTGGGCCAGTTGTACTGGATGTTCTGGCGGGTGGTGAAATGGCCGTAGCCCTTGTCCCACTTCTCGGCCAGATAGGCGAGCTGGTTCATCTTGGCGCTGTTCAGCGTGCCATAGGGGATCGCCACCCGCAGCATATAGGCATGCAACTGCAGGTAGACGCCGTTCATCAGCCGCAGCGGGCGGAACTCGTCTTCGGTCAGGGCGCCCGAGATGCGGCGTTCGACCTGGGCGCGGAACTGGCGGTTGCGTTCGGCCAGGAAGGCTGTGTCAAAGTCGTTATAGGCGTACATGGCGAAACCTCTGTCTTGTTGGCCGTTCTCTTCGCGGAAAACGGTCAGAATTCCTTCAGGGAGCCTTGCTGGCTGCGTCGTCGGCTTGCTTGCCGTGGAAATAATTCGACGGGCCGGTGCGGCGGAATTCCTCGCGGAAATGCGTCGGCTGCGGGCCGGTCGGGCCGGGGGTGACATCGGCCAGATAGGCGCCGACCGAGTCGCCGGCGCGCTGCTCGGCCTCGAGAAGCCGCAGCTGGGCGTCGGCCTCGTCGGTCAGCAGGGCGGCCTCGGACAGCTCTCGGGTCCAGGTTCCGGCGTCGGTCAGATAGATCACGTCGCCCTCAAGGAGGGCATTTGCGGTGACGACTTTGGGGGTGAAGGCGCGGGCCATCAGGCGGTCTCCTGTTCGGGGTGGGTGTCAAGGGTGGCGGATGCGGCGCGGGGGGCAAGGCCGAGCAGCGCGAGCGCCGGGCCTTTGAGCGCCGCATCCGCCAGATCGGCGGGCAGGTTCTGCAATGTGGTGGCAACCACCCGCTGATCGGAACGCGAGGCGTTTTCGATGAAGGTGACAGGCGTGTCGGGGCTGGCGCCATGCATCAGCAGGCGGCCCTGGATGAAACGCGCGGCCTTCTTGCCCATGTAGATGGCGGCCACCTGGTCGCGGCGCGCCAGCGCCTGCCAGTCATGATCGGCAAAGCCCTTCATGTCATGTCCGGTCAGGAAGCGCACCGAGGCATTGCGGCCACGGCGGGTCAGGCTCTGGCCGATGGCGGCGACCGAGGCCGAGGCGGCGGTGATGCCGGGCACCACATGCCACGAGATGCCCGCTGCTTGGAGGGTTTCGATCTCTTCGTCGAGACGGCCGAAGACGGTGGCGTCGCCGCCCTTGAGGCGCACGATCTGCGCGCCCTTGCGGGCGTGCTGCACGATCAGGCGGTTGATGTCGTCCTGCGGGGTCGAGGGGCCGAACCCCTGCTTGCCGACATTGATCAGCGTCGCTTCGCGGCGCGCCAGTTCCAGAATCTCGGGCGTCACCAGCCCGTCGTGAATGACCACGTCGGCGGTGTCGAGCGCCTTGCGCGCCTTCAGCGTCAGCAGCTCCGGATCGCCGGGGCCGGCGCCGACAAAGGCCACGTGGCCGGCCTTGCTCTCGGCCTTCAGATGCCGTGCCAGCAGATCGTCGAGGGCGCGTTCGGCGTCGCGCTCTTCGGCCAGAAGCGGGCCGGCGCCGAGGAAATAGTCGGACCAGAAGTCGCGGCGGCGGCGGCCGAGGGGCAGCGCATCGGCCGCGGCGCGAAAGCGTTGCGCGACACGTGCCAGCAGCCCAAGGCGCGGCGACAGGCGCTCTTCGAGATCACGTTTCAGGGCACGGGCCAGCACCGGGGCGGTGCCCTCGGTGCCGATGGCGATGGTGACCGGGTCGCGGTCGACGATGGCCGGGGTGATGAAGGCGCTTTGGGCTAGATCGTCGACGATGTTGACCGGCACATTCGCGGCCTCGGCCAGGCGCGCCACTGCGCCGTCTTGCACCGCGTCCTCGTTGGCGGCATAGACCAGCACGGCATCGACGAGATCATCGCCCCGCAGCGCGCGGCGACGCAGGGTCAGCCGGCCGGCGGTGGACCATGCCACGATCTCGGCGTCGGCCTCGGGGGCGAAGACCTCGATCCTTGCGGTGGTCTTGAGCAGCAACCGCAGCTTGGCCAGCGCGGCGGCGCCACCGCCCGACAGGGCGATCTTGCGGCCCGCGACGGCCAGGAAGACGGGAAAATGATCCATCAGGATGTGCTCTCTTCGGTGTTTCAGGTTGCTATATAGGAAATTTTCCCATATTGGCGCTAGGTGTGGCGAAAAATAGAAACGTGCGTTCTGGTTTTGCCTCGAATGCACCCGAATGTTCCAAGATGGAAGGAAATTTGGAATGGCGTTGCGAATTGACAATATGGACCGGAAAATCCTTGAGGAATTGCAGCGGGATGCGGCCCAGTCGCTGGATGAAATTGCCAAGAAAGTGGGCTCTTCCAAGACCCCGGTGTGGAATCGCATCCGCAAACTGCGCGAGGCCGGCATCATCAAGCGCCAGACCGTGCTGCTCGATGCCGAGGCGCTGGGGTTCGAGGCCTGTTTCTTCGTCCTGATCCGCACCAGCGCGCATGAGGCCGAGTGGCAGGCCAAGTTCCTCAAGGCGCTGCGCGACCGTCCCGAAGTGCAGGAGGCGCACCGGCTGGCGGGCGATATCGACTATATCCTGAAGGTGCGGGTCACCAATGCCCGGGCCTATGACAAGTTCTATCAGGCGCTGATTTCGGAAGTGCGGGTGCACAATGTCACCGCGCTTCTGTCGATGGAAGAGATCAAGTCGACCAGCGACCTGCCGCTGATCGAGGAGTGAGCCCCGCGTGGCGTTTCGCTGGGGGCGCCTCGGGGCGGCAAGGCGTCTGGTCAATCCGAAGCCGCAGTTGCTAGTCTGGCGGGCATGAAGGTCTGGGTTCGACAGAGAATTGCGATTCTGACGGTTTTCGCGCTGCTGCTGACGGTGGTGCCGGGAACCGTGTGGCGCATTGGCTATGGTCAGGCGCTGGATCAACTGGCGCGGCGCGGCGAGGCCGACCTCGAGCTGGCCTCGGACCGGCTGACCGCCCAGCTGCAACGCTATCAGGAGCTGGCGGTGCTGATGGCCACCCACCCGACGCTGACCGCGCTGTCGCGCGGCGCCGAAGGCGGTGGCAGGGACGCGGGCGCGGCGCGGGCGCTTCTGCTCGATGCGGCCGACAAGACCGCGGCCCTGAACCTCTATTATCTGGCCACCGGCGGCGAGGTGCTGGCCTCGGCCTTCGACGGCCCGTCGCTGCCTTCCGGCGGAACGCCGGCCTTCCGGCGGGCGCTGAACGGGTCGCTGGGGGTATATCACTACCGCGACGCCAAGACCGGTCGGCGCCATTTCCTGTTCGCCTCGCCCAGTTTCGGCGCCGCTGGCAAGGTCAGCGGCGTGATGGTGGTGAGTGTCGACATCGATTATGTCGAGGCCAACTGGCAGGGCGACGGCCCGGCGGTGTTCTTCATCGACGCGGCGGGGCTGGTCTTTATCAGCAACCGCGACGAACTGCTGTTCTGGCAGCGCCGCCCCGGCGACCGGGGGCTGGTGCCGCCCGAGGGGCCGGCGCCGCCGTTCCGCGACTATGTCCGCGCCGGGCATGACCTGTGGCGGCTGGACTGGGGGCCCTATCTGCCCGAGCGCGGATTGCATCTGGTGCATCCGCTGCCGGTGATCGCGATGACCGGCGAGGCGGTGCTCGACCTGCGCCCGGCGACCCGGATCGCGCTGTTGCAGGCGGCGGTGGTGGCGGCGCTGATCTTTGCCTTCGGGGTGTTCCTCTATCAGGCGATCCAGCGCCGGCTGGTGCTGGCCGAGGCCAATGTGGCGCTTGAGGGGCGGGTCGCGAAACGCACCCGCGCTCTGTCCGAGACCAATGTCCAGCTGCGCCGCGAAGTGGCCGAACGGCAAGAGGCCGAGGCGGCGCTGAAGAAGGCGCAGGCGGAACTGGTGCAGGCGGGCAAGCTGAGCGCCCTCGGCCAGATGTCGGCCGGGATCAGTCATGAGCTCAACCAGCCGCTGATGGCGATCCAGCAGTTCGCCGAGAACGGAGCGGAATTTCTTGAGCGCGGCCGGCCCGAGATTGCCGGCGAGAACCTGTCGCGGATCTCGGCCCTGGCCGGGCGCATGGCGCGGATCATCCGCAACCTGCGGGCCTTTGCCCGCAACGAAAGCGAACCGATGGGGCGGGTCGATATCGTCGCCGTGGTGGCCTCGGCGCTGGAGCTGACCGAGGCGCGGCTGCGCCGCGACGGCATCGCGCTGGAGTGGCAGGCGCCCGGCAGCCCGGTCTGGGTGCGCGGCGGCGAGGTGCGGCTGGCGCAGGTGCTGGTCAACCTGATCGGCAATGCCGCCGATGCCATGGCCGAGACCCCGGTCAAGGTAATCCGGATCACCGTCGAAACCGGCGCCCGGGTGTCGATCAGGGTCGCCGATACCGGCCCCGGCATCGAAGAGCCGGAAAAGATCTTTGATCCCTTCTTTTCCACCAAGGCGGTGGGCAGCGCCGAAGGCATGGGGCTCGGGCTTTCCATTTCCTACGGTTTGGTGCAGTCCTTCGGCGGCGAGATTCGCGGGGTCAACACCCCCGCCGGCGGCGCCGAGTTCACCGTCGTGCTGGATTTCTGGAGCGACAAGGAAGTGGCCGCATGACACGCAAGGTTCTGCTGGTGGATGACGACATGGCGGTGCGCGAGGCCCTGGGCCAGACGCTCGAGCTGGCCGATCTCGAGGCGGTGACGGCGGGTTCTTTCATCGAGGCCAAGGATCATATCGCCCGTGCCTTCGACGGGGTCATCGTCTCGGACATCCGCATGCCGGGGCGCGACGGGTTCCACCTGTTGAACTATGTGCGCGAGGTCGATGGCGAGCTGCCGGTGATCCTGCTGACCGGCGAGGGCGACATTCCGATGGCGGTCTCGGCGATGGGGCAGGGGGCCTTCGACTTCCTCGAGAAACCCTGCGCGCCGAAAGATCTGGTGACGGTGATCGAGCGCGCCCTCAACACCCGGGCGCTGGTGCTGGAGAACCGCCGCCTCAAGGCGCAGCTTGAAACCGGGGACCCGGCGGCGCGGATGCTCTATGGCAGCTCGCAGATGGCCGAAGACCTGCGCGCCCGGGTGCGCAACGTGGCGCGCACCAATGCCGAGGTGCTGGTCACCGGCGCGCCGGGGGCGGGCATTTCCAAGGTCGCCGAGGTGGTGCATCTGTGCTCGCCCCTGTCCAAGGGGCCATTCGGCAAGTATTCGGCCGCCGTGATGACGCCCGAGCGTTTCGAGCAGGCGGTGGCCAATGCCGCTGGCGGCAGCCTGTTCCTCGACGAGATCACGGCGATGCCGATGGACACCCAGTTCGCGCTGATGACGCTGATGGAACAGGGCGACCACCCGCGGCTGATCTTCGGCAGCGCCGCCGATCTCGGCAAGGCGATCGAGCAGGGCGGGCTGCATGCCGACCTGTTCTACCGGCTCGACGCGATGCAGGTGCGCATTCCCTCGCTGGCCGAGCGGCCCGAGGACATTCCGGTGCTGTTCCGGCAATATGTGGCGCAGGCCGCCGAGCAGGCCGGGCTGACCCCGCCCGAGGTGACCTCGGAAATGGTTGCCGACCTGATGGCCCGCGACTGGCCGGGAAACGCCCGGGCGCTGATGAGTGTCGCGATGCGCTTTGCACTGGGGCTGCACGACGAGGACGAGATGATCTCGGGCGGTCTGGGGCTGGTCGAGCAGATGGCGCAGGTCGAACGCTCGCTCCTGCAAGAGGCGCTGCGCCGCGCCGGGGGGCGGGCCACGGCCGCCGCCGAGGCGCTGAAGCTGCCGCGCAAGACCTTCTATGACAAGCTGGCCAAGCACGGGCTGAAGGCCGAGGATTTCCGCTAGCGCCGGGGCGCGCGGCGTGCGCGGCTTTCGCCGGGCCAGCGCGGGTTCTGTCTGTCGTTTTCTGAAATGGGGCCGGATTTCCGGTTGAAAAGCCTGCCCGCTGCCGACGGGCCGTGTGCCCGCACGGCCCGGACTGCTGGCGCGGGGTGGTTTCCGGTTGCGGTTTCAAAAAAAATCGATAGAAATACGCCTCACTTAAAAACAAATGTGAAACTATCGATAAAATGCAAGATCAAACACCTCGATGGACCCGAAGCACTGCTATGGGGGTGCATGAGCTGCCCCTGATGGACCTGTTGTTCAAGGCCCAGACAGTGCACCGACAGCACTTCGATCCGAACAGGATCCAGACCTCCAAACTCTTGTCGATCAAGACCGGCGGCTGCGCCGAAGACTGTGCCTATTGTTCGCAATCGGCCCGAAACGGTTCGAAACTGACTGCCTCGAAACTGATCGAGGTCGAGCGTGTGCTGACCGAGGCGCGCAAGGCCCGCGATGGGGGCGCCACCCGCTTCTGCATGGGGGCTGCCTGGCGCGAGCCCAAGGAACGGGACATGCCGGCACTGATCGCGATGGTCGAGGGTGTCCGGGAAATGGGCATGGAATCCTGCATGACGCTGGGCATGCTGGACGACAACCAGATCTTTCGCCTGCGCGATGCGGGGCTGGACTATTACAACCACAATATCGACACCTCCGAGCGCTATTACCCCGAGGTCATCACCACGCGCAGCTTTGCCGACCGGATCGACACGCTCAGCCGCGTGAAAGAGGCCGGGATCAAGGTCTGCTCGGGCGGTATCCTGGGGATGGGCGAGGAAGACCAGGACCGGATCGACATGCTGGTCTCGCTGGCCAATCTGGACCCGGCACCCGACAGTGTTCCGATCAACATGCTGATGCCGCAGGAGGGCACCCCTCTGGCAAAGGCCCGGCCGATCGATCCGATCGCCTTCGTGCGGGTGATCGCGACCGCCCGCATCATGATGCCCACATCCTATGTGCGGCTGTCCGCAGGGCGCGGCGAGATGAGCGACGAGACGCAGGCCCTGTGTTTCCTTGCCGGGGCGAATTCGATCTTTGTCGGAGAGACGCTTTTGACGGCCGAGAACCCCGAGGAAGACCGCGATGCCGTGCTTTTCGCGAAACTGGGGCTTTCGGCCGAAACGGCCAGCGAGCATGGCTGTCAGGATGCAGGTGAATGACGGCATCAGAGCGTTTGACCTCCATGCTGGACGTTCTTGACGCGCGGCACCGCCGCCGGTTTCTTGCCCCCCGCCGGGGATTGGATTTCGCCTCCAACGACTACCTGGGGCTGACCGCTGCGCCGGAAATGGAACTGGCGGCCCGTCAGGCTCTGGACCGCGGTGTGCCGCTTGGCGCTGGCGGGTCGCGCCTGCTGCGCGGCAACCATTGCGAACACGAGGCGCTGGAGGCCGAGGCGGCGGCTTTTTTCCAGTGTGAAGCCGCGCTTTACATGGGGGGTGGTTTTCAGGCCAATCAGGCGATTTTCGCGAGCCTTCCCGCCGCCGATGACCTTGTTTTGCATGACGCGCTTGTCCATGCCAGCGCGCATGAGGGGCTGCGGATCGGGCGCGCCGCGACCCGGTCCTTTGCGCATAACGATGTCGCCGACGCCCGCCGCCTGCTTGCGGATTGGCGCAGGCACACCCCCGGGGGGCAGATCTGGATCGCCGTGGAAAGCATCTATTCCATGGAAGGCGATGCGGCGCCGCTGCAAGAGCTGTCCCGGCTTGCGGTCGAATTCGGTGCCATTCTGGTGGTCGACGAAGCCCATGCAACGGGCGTCTTCGGCCCGGATGGGCGGGGCATGGCCCACGGGCTCGAGGCCGAGACCCTGACCCTGCATACCTGCGGCAAGGCGCTGGGGGTCGCGGGCGGTCTGGTCTGCGGTGCGAAAGTGTTCATCGACACTTTGATCAACCGCGCGCGCCCCTTCATCTTTGCCACCGCTCCGGCGCCCTTCAGCGCGGCGCTGGTGCGCGCCTCTCTGAAACTCCTTGAGGACGGCGGCGGCCGCGTTGCCGCCGCGCGGGCCCGGATGCGCCACGCCCATGACCGGCTGCGGTCCATCGGCCTGCCCGAGACGGCGCTGAACAGCCAGATCATCCCGGTGGTTCTGCATGAAGATGCCGCCACCATGAAGGCGGCCGCTGCCCTGCAAGATGCCGGCTTCGACGTGCGCGGAATCCGTCCGCCGACCGTGCCGCGCGGCACGTCCCGGCTGCGGATCTCGATCACCGGGAACGTGACCTGCACCGACATCACCCGGCTTGCCCGGTCATTGGCCGAGGTCACATGAAACCGATTGTTGTAACCGGCACCGACACCGGCATTGGCAAAACCGTGTTTTCGGCCGGGCTGACGGCGGCACTGGGCGCGTCCTATTGGAAGCCGGTGCAGTCCGGTCTCGACGCGTTGACCGACAGCCAGATCGTCGCCGCGCTGTCCGGCGCGCCGGTGCTGCCCGAGGCCTATCGCCTCGAGAAACCCGCATCGCCGCATCTTTCGGCCGAAGAGATGGGGGTCGAGATCGACCCCCGGCGTCTGGCCCTGCCGGAGGTTCAGGGCCCGTTGGTGGTCGAAGGGGCAGGGGGGGTGATGGTTCCCCTGACCCGCGAAACCTTCTTTCTGGAGGTGATCGCGGGCTGGAAATGCCCCGTGGTTCTGGTTGCCGGAACCCAGCTGGGAACGATCAACCACAGCTCGCTGTCGCTCAGGGCCCTGAAGCAGTCCGGCTGCGACGTGGTCGGCGTGGTCTTCAGCGGCGCGGCAGAGCCCGATGTCGAGGCCACCATAGCCGAAATGAACCGCACCCCGCATCTGGGTCGTCTGGAAAGGCTGGGCAGCCTCTCGCGGGAAAGCCTGTGCCGGGCAATGCAGGCCATCGATCTGGAAAGGATCCGACGCGCGCTATGACCCCGAAAGAGTTCGACGCCAAACATCTGTGGCACCCCTATACAAACGTCGCCGCCCCCGGCCCGATGCATGTCATCACCGAGGCCGAGGGCGTCTGGCTCACGCGCGAAGACGGCGGCAAGATGATCGACGCCATGTCGTCCTGGTGGTGCGCCCTGCACGGGCACCGCCACCCGGCGATCACATCGGCCATGCAGGCTCAGCTGGCAGTGATGCCGCATGTGATGTTCGGCGGGCTGACCCACGAACCCGCCGCCCGCCTCGGGCAGCGGATGCTGGACCTGTTGCCCGACCGGCTTGACCGGATCTTCTATTGCGACAGCGGATCGGTGGCGGTCGAGGTCTCGTTGAAGATGGCGGTGCAGTATCAGATGGCCATGGGCCGCCGGGACAAGGTGCAGTTCGCCACGATCCGCGGCGGCTATCATGGCGACACCTGGAAGGCGATGAGCGTCTGCGACCCGGTCACCGGCATGCACGGCCTGTTCGCCGGTGCCCTGTCGATACAGCATTTCCTGCCTCGCCCCCCGGTCGCGCTGGGTCAGGAATGGCCCGAAGACCCGGCCGAGAACGGGGTGGCCGATCTGTCGGCGCTGTTTGAAGCCAAGGGCAGGCAGATCGCGGCGCTGATCCTCGAGCCGACGGTGCAGGGCACGGGCGG
>NZ_JBFJVE010000024.1:0-20715 GCF_041624275.1 Shimia sp. | reverse complement strand
CCCGAGAAGCCGCTTGGTGATCCTTCGAAATGGCCCGAGATCGGGCCGCCGGTCGATCCCATCTCGGCGGCGATCTCGGCGATGCTCAGCGGGTCGAAATCGCCTGCATTGGGCCCCGAGGGCTTGGCGCTGCCGTCCTCCCAGATCACCGCCTCGGGGTCGATGCCCCATTTGTCGGCGGCGCGCCGGCACAGCTTGCCGATGCATTCCTCGGCGGCGCGGATCGTCGCCAGCCCGCTGGCATAGGTGGCGCGGCTGCCGTGGGTCGGCTCGTTGACCCCCAGCGCCCCGGTGTCCGAGATGTTGACCCGCACCTTCTCATAGGCCACCCCGAAGGCCTCGGCCGCCATCAGCGCCATCGAGGCCCGGCTGCCGCCGATATCCGGCGTGCCGACCGAGACCGTCACCGTGCCGTCCTCGGAGATCGCCACCGAGGCCGAGGTCTCGCCGCCCCAGTTCATCCAGTAGCCCGAGGCGACGCCGCGCCCCTGATTGGGGCCAAGCGGCGCGGCGTAATTGGGATGGGCGCGCGCCGCCTCGAGCGTTTCAACCAGCCCGACGGGGCCGAATTTCGGCCCGAAGGTGGCGCGGGTGCCCTCTTTGACCGCGTTCTTCAGCCGGGTTTCGATCGGGTCGAGGCCCAGCTCGCGGCAAAGCGCATCAATGGTGCTTTCGGTGGCAAAGGCCGCCATCGGCGCCCCCGGCGCGCGGTAGGCGGCCTGTTTCGGGCGGTTGGTCAGCACGTCATAGCCGATGTGATGCACATGGGCGATGTCGTAATTGGCAAAGGCCAGCATGGTGGTGATATCCACCGGCGCGCCGGGAAAGGCGCCGCCCTGCATGCGGAAGGTGCCGCTGGCGGCGGTGATCCGCCCCTCGCGGGTCATGCCCATCTTGATGTCGATCGAGGCCGAGGCCGTCGGCCCGGTGGCGCGCAGCACCTCCGAGCGGCTCATCACCATCTTCACCGGCCGGCCCCCGGCGGCGCGGCTCAGCGCCAGCGACAGGGGTTCGATAAAGACCGTGGTCTTGCCGCCGAAACCGCCGCCGATCTCCGAAGGGGTGACGCGCAGCTTGCTGGTCTCGGTGCCGAGCACGGCGGTCGACATGCGGCGCACGAACCAATGGCCCTGGGTGCAGACCCACAATTCGCCGCGCCCGTCGGCCCCCATCTGCCCAAGGCAGGCGTGGGGCTCGATATAGCCCTGATGCGCGGCCTCGGTGGTATAGCTCTGCTCGATCACCAGATCGGCCAGGGCAAAGCCGGCCTCGAGATCGCCGCGCCCCTTGTCGAAATAGCGCACCACATTGGGGTGCAGCCCCTCGGGCACCGAATAATCGGCCGCGCCCGCGCGGATCACCGGCGCATCGGGGCGCATCGCCGCGTCGACATCGGTGACATGCGGCAGCACCTCATAGTCGACCTCGACCAGCTTGGCCGCGTCGCGCGCGATCAGCGCCGAGGTCGCCGCCACCGCCGCCACCGCGTGCCCGTCATAGAGCGCCTTTTCGCCGGCCATGCAGTTTTCCTGCAGGTTCCAGTCCTCGCCGGTCAGCCCCTCGGGGAAATCGGCGCGGGTGATGACCGCCTTGACCCCCTCCAGCGCCAGCGCCTTGGTCGCGTCGATGCGCCGGATGCGGGCATGGGCGTGCGGGCTGCGCACCACCGCGCCGTGCAGCATGCCGGCGACATGGATGTCGGCGCCATAGCGGGCACGGCCGGTGACCTTGTCGAGCCCGTCGGGGCGGTCGGGCGTCGAGCCGATCACCCGGAATTCCCGTGTCTTGTCGTCCAGAGCCATCACGAAGCCTCCCGCATTTCCGCCGCCGCATCCATCACCGCGCGAATGATCTTGTCATAGCCGGTGCAGCGGCAGAGATTGCCCGCCAGCCAATAGCGCAGCTCTTCCTCGCTGGGGTCGGGGTTCCTTTCCAGAAGCGCCTTCGAGGCCACCAGAATCCCCGGCGTGCAGACCCCGCATTGCAGCGCCGCATGTTCGATGAACTTGCGCTGCAGCGGGTGCAGCTGTTCGCCCTCGGCCATGCCCTCGATGGTGGTGATCTCCCGGCCCTCGGCCTCGACCCCCAGCATCAGGCAGGAACAGACCAGCCGGCCATCGACGGTGACGCTACAGGCGCCGCAGTCGCCGGTGCCGCAGCCCTCCTTGGCGCCGGTCAGGTGCAGCCGGTCGCGCAGGCAGTCAAGCAGGGTCTCGCGCGGATCGCACAGAAACTCTGCCGCGTCGCCGTTGACGGTGGTGGTGACGTGTATCTTGCTCATGTCTCTGCTCCCTTGGCGCGCCCATAGGCGATCTTGGCCGCCCGTCTGGCCAGCACCCCGGCCACTTCGGTGCGAAAGGCGATGGTGCCGCGCTTGTCGTCGATCGGGCTGCAAGCCGCCGAGGCCGCCGCTGCCAGCGCGTCAAGCGCCGCATCCTCCAGCCTGCTGCCGACCAGTGCCGCGCCGGCGTCGGGCACCAGCCGCGCGGTCGGCGCCACCGCGCCCAGAACCACGCGGGCCTCGCTGATCCGGTCGCCGTCGAGGCGCAGGTTGACGGCACAGCCGACCACGGCGATGTCCATCTCGGTGCGCGGGATGAAGCGCAGATAGGCGTCGCCGCCGTTTTCGCCGCGCGGCGGGACATGCAGCGCGGCGATGACCTCGCCGCGGGTCAGGCTGGTCCTGCCGGGGCCGGTCGGAATCTCTTCGACGGCGATGCGTCTTTCGCCCTGCGGCCCGCAGACCGTCACCTCGACACCGGCGGCGATCATCCCCGGCACGCTGTCGGCCGCCGGAGAGGCATTGCACAGGTTGCCGACCAGCGTCGCGCGGCCCTGCACCTGGGTCGAACCGACAAGGTCCATGCCCTCGACCAGCCCCGGCCAGTCGGCGCAAAGCGCGGCATGTTCGCTCATCTCGGCCCCGGCGACGGCAACGCCCAGATCCCAGCCGCCGTCGTCGCGGCGGGTGATCGCCTTGACGCCGGGGATATGCTTGATGTCGATCAGGTCATCGGGCTCGACCAGATCGGCGCGCAGCTGCACCAGAACGTCGGTGCCCCCGGCCAGAAACCGGGTCACGCCCGTCGCGGCCTCGGCAATGGCGACGGCGTCCTCGAACGACGCCGGTCTGTGGTAGCGCATGGCTCCTCCTTGTCTGTCACTGCGGTCGCTTGGCGCGACTCTCCGATTTCAGGTTAGCGATTTGGCCGGGCTTTGCGTAGCGCAGAAGCGACAGGAAATGCCGCAGATTGGGACTCCGTTACGTCCCCTCGGGCGCGGAGCGCGCCGTGCCCTGCGTCCGGCAGCGCAAAAATGCCCGATTCCGGCAATGAAATCGCCAATATGGGCAGGCAGCCTGGATCCTGGCCGCCCCTGCCCGCGCGGTCGTCAGACAGTGGAGGCCCCGATGCGGCCCATTCTTCCAGAGGCGTTCGCCACCGCCGCCGCGCCCCGGCATGCCCGGCTGTTCGAACTGATCCGCCAGGACAACCTCTGGCACCGCACCGGCATGGCGGAGCCTGCCGGACCCGAGCCGACGGTCGCGCTCGACACGTTCCGCACCCTGGCCTGCCGGTCGCTGAGGCGGCGGCGCTGAGGCGCCTGCGCGCCTAGCCCCGGAACCCGGTGGCGACGACGAATTTCTCGGAACTGTCCGAGCGGCTCGCCGGTGGCTTCATGTTGACCACCTTGGTGAATTTCTGCTTCAGCAGTTTCTGCAGCTCGCCCTCGGCGCCGCCGGCCAGCACCTTGGCCACGAAGGTGCCGCCCTCTTCCAGCACGTCGAAGGCGAAATAGGCCGCCGCCTCGCAGAGGGCGATGATCCGCAAATGGTCGGTCTGCTTGTGGCCCGAACTGGCCGCCGCCATGTCCGACATCACCACGTCGGCCTTGCCGCCCAGCCAGTCCTTGACCTTCTGGTCGGCGTCGTCCTCCATGAAGTCCAGCTGGTGGATCTCGCAGCCGGCGATCGGCTCCACCTCCTGCAGGTCGACCCCGAGGATGGTGCCGATCTTCTTGCCCTTCTTCTCCCCCAGCGCATTGACCCGCGGCACCGCCACCTGGCACCAGCCGCCCGGGGCACAGCCAAGGTCGACCACCCGCGCGCCGGGCACCAGAAAGCGGAACTTGTCATCCAGCTCCATGATCTTGAAGGCCGCGCGGCCGCGATAGCCCTCGGCCTGGGCGCGCTTGACATAGGGGTCATTGAGCTGCCGCTGCAGCCACAGGGTCGAGCTGAGCTTGCGCCCGCGCGCGGTCTTGACCTTGACGGTCAGGTCGCGCTGTCCGCGCCCCGAGGTGTTCTTTCCGCTGGGTTTCTTCGCCATGTCGTCTTCCGTTCGAGGCCCGGGCCGCAGCCCGAGGCGTCATCCTTTCCGATCCATACGCCCTAGTAGGGGCCATCCTCCAACACGCCGTCGGCGCTCATCTGCGCATATAGCAGACCCTCGCGCAAACCGCGATCCGCCACCGACAGCCGGTTGGTCGGCCAGCAGCGCAGCAGCGCCTGCAAGATCGCCGATCCGGACATGATCAGCGCCTGCCGGTCACGCCCGATCCGCGGGTCGCGTCGCCGCCCCATCGGGCCGAGGTCGAGATAGCTGCGGATCACCCTGTCGATCTGTTCCGAGGTCATGCGCAGCCCGTCGACCTTGTTGCGGTCATAGCGCCGCAGCCCCAGATGGCTCGCCGCCACCGTGGTCACCGTGCCCGAGGTGCCGATGATCTGGAACCCCTCGCTGGGCGGATCGTCCCGATAGGGGGTGAACTCCGACAGGTTCTCTTCGAAGAACCAGCTCATCAGCGCGAAACGGGCCGAATCGTCGGCCACGTCCGAGAACTGGTCGCGCAGCGTCGCCACCCCCAGCGGCACCGAGATCCAGTCCACCACCCGCGCCCCGCCGGCCGGCGCCTCGGCGCCGTTGAAGCCGGTCCTGAGCCGCATGATCGCCTGCGGCCGCTCCTTGCCGGGCACCCGCGACAGGTCGATCCAGACCAGTTCGGTCGAGCCGCCGCCGATATCGACCACCAGCAGCTGCTCGGTGCGCGGGCTGACCAGCGGCGCGCAGGAGATCACCGCCAGACGCGCCTCTTCCTCGGGCTGGATCACGTCCAGCCGCAGCCCAGTCTCGTGCCGCACCTGGCGGATGAATTCGGCCGAGTTGCGCGCCCGCCGGCAGGCCTCGGTGGCCACCAGCCGCATCCGCCGCACCCGGTGCCGCTTCAGCTTCTGCTGGCAGATCCGCAGCGCCTGCACGGTGCGCCGCATCGAGCCGCGCGACAGCCGGCCCGTGCTTTCGAGACCCGCGCCAAGCTGGACGGATTTCGAGAAACTGTCGATCACATGAAACTGGCTGCCCTTGGGCTGGGCAATCAGCATGCGACAACTATTGGTTCCCAGATCCAGCGCGGCATAAAGCTCGCTCGGATCCGAGGCTTTCGGCGCGGGGCTCTCTACCGCTTTGGGGAATGCGCCCGCACCATCGGGACGCTTGGGCGCCATAACTCACGCCCTCCATTTCGAGTTGCCCTCAACCTAGTGATTTGCCGCGAGCCGTGCAATCCCCTGCCCGCCTCATCAAGATCATTAACAATTTTCGCGTGAAAGCCCGGACATGGCCGGTTAGACAGCAAGTGGTCGCTGAATGCAGCCGTTCTGTCGAAATCGTGCACAAAGTGAGGCCGGGGCTGATCTAGGTATGTGTCACCAAAACCAGGGAATCAGACATGCCTGACGTCACAATCGTATACTGGCGCGACATTCCGGCCCAAGTCATTGTCGGCAAAGGACGCCGCGGTTCGAAGAAGCAGCTTTCCGAGCGTTTCGAACAGGCGATCGACCGTGCGGCGATGAAAATCGGTGCCAAGGATGCCGACGCCTATCTGGCGGAATGGCGCAAGGCAGATCCCTATGTGGTTGAGGGCGAGACGGCACAGATCGCTGAGGCTGAAGCAGCCCGTCTCGAAGCGGAGTACGATCAGGCGCGCCTGAAAGCTCTGATCGACAATGAAGGCCGCCAATGATTGGCAAATCGCTTTGGGAGACCACAATGGCACTTTTGAACTTCAAGAAGAAGACCGAAACCCCGAAACCCGTCACCCCCGAGGTCGAGGCTTTCCTGAAGGGCTATTCGATCGAGATCATGCCGCGCACCGCGTCCAAGGTCGAGGATTTCCGCGACCTCCTGCCCGCCGGCACCCGGGTCTATATCGCCCATATCGAGGGCACCCCGATCGAAGAGATGGTGGCCACCGCCAAACGCGTCAACGCCGAGGGCTTTCCGGTGATGCCGCATTTCCCGGCCCGGATCATCAAGGACAAGGCGACGCTGGAAAACTGGATCGCCATGTATCAGGGCGAGGCCGACGTCAAACAGGCGCTGATGCTGGCCGGCGGCGTGGCGCAGCCGCATGGTGACTTCCACTCATCGATGCAGCTTCTGGAAACCGGGCTTTTCGACAAGGCGGGCTTCACCCATCTCCATGTCGCCGGCCACCCCGAGGGCAACAAGGACATCGACCCCGACGGCTCGACCAAACTGGTCGACGAGGCGCTGCGCTGGAAACAGAAATTCTCGGAAACCACCGATGCCAAGATGGCGCTGGCGACCCAGTTCGCCTTTGACGCCAAGCCGATCATCGCCTGGGCCGACGGCCTGAAACAGGCCGGTATCGACATCCCGGTGCATATCGGCATCGCCGGCCCGGCGAAACTGCAGACGCTGATCAAATTCGCCATCGCCTGCGGCGTCGGCCCCTCGCTGAAGGTGCTGCAGAAACGCGCCATGGATGTGTCCAAGCTGCTGCTGCCCTACACCCCCAATGATGTGATCACCGAACTGGCCGCCCACAAGGCTGCCAACCCGGATTTCAACATCGAACAAGTCCACTTCTTCCCGCTCGGCGGCATCAAGACCAACGCCACCTGGGCGATCGAAAACGGCGGCGCTTCGACCGCGCCGGTAAACGCCTGAAAATAGGATGAACCATGACCCGTACTGTCATTGAATCAAAAACAAAAACCACCGTCATGGGGTTCGACCAGCCGTTCACCGTGATCGGTGAGCGGATCAACCCCACGGGTCGCAAGATCCTCAATGCCGAACTGGAAGCCGGCGATTTCAGCCGCGTCGAGGCCGACGCGCTGGCGCAGGTCGCGGCCGGCGCCACGGTGCTCGACATCAACTCGGGCGCGGTCTTCTCCAACAAGATGGCCGAAGACCCGCGCTATGCCGACAACAACTTCGTCGAGCCCTCGCTGATGAAGGATCTGGTCGAAAAGGTCCAGGCGGTCACCGATTGCCCGCTGTGCATCGACAGTTCGGTGCCCGGCGCCCTCGAGGCTGGTCTTGCCGCCGCCGAGGGCCGCCCGCTGCTGAACTCGGTCACCGGCGAGGAAGAGCGCCTCGAGTTGGTGCTGCCGCTGGTCAAGAAATACAATGTCCCGGTGGTCGCCATCTCCAACGATGACACCGGCATTTCCGAAGACCCCGACGTGCGGTTCGAGGTCGCCCGCAAGATCGTCGAGCGGGCCGCCGATTTCGGAATTCCGGCGCATGACATCGTCGTCGATCCGCTGGTGATGCCGATCGGCGCCATGGCCACCGCCGGCCTTCAGGTCTTTGCCCTGGTGCGGCGCCTGCGCGAAGAGCTGGGCGTCAACACCACCTGCGGCGCCTCGAACATCTCGTTTGGCCTGCCCAACCGTCACGGCATCAACAACGCCTTCCTGCCGATGGCCATGGGCGCCGGCATGACCTCGGCGATCATGAACCCGGTGGCGCTGCCCGTCGGCCCCACGAAACTGGCCGAGAAACGGGCCGAAGTTGAAGCCGCCGGCATCATCCTGCCCGAAGGCATGGACGATGAGGCCTTTGTGCAGATGTTCGGCATGGGCTCGACCCTGGCCCGCGCGGGCAAGGAAATGGAAGCCATCCGCGCCGCCAACTTCCTGACCAACCACGATGAAGGTGGGGCGGCCTGGATCAACTTCAACCGGGTACCTGCCAAGGCCGGCGAAGAAGGCCGGGGGCGTGGTGGCCGCAGCGGCGGACGTCGTCGCCGCGCCTGATCCCGCGTCAGGGTTTTGTTAACCAGATTGGGGGCATAACGGGGCATGACCGTTATGCCCCCATCTCTTTTGGGCCAGGACTGGCTGGACCAGATGTTCCGCAGCAAGTCGGCGGCCACCGGCGGCGTGGTGCGCCGCCGGGTTGCCGACGTGCATCGCGAAATCGGCCGTGCGGCGCTCGAGCTTGAAGTGCGCCGCCGCGGCTGGCACATGCTGCAATGCGGGCCGCATTACGTGGTGCTGTGCAGCCCTGCCCCCTTCTCGGTGATCTGCTGAAACGGCGATCTGCTGTCGTGCCGGTCTGCTGTCATGCTGGTCTGCTGAAAATCTTCTAGAAGATTTTCAGCAGCCTGCTTTGCGAAGATTTTTCCGGAAAAATCTCCGTCAGCCGCGTTTCTTGCGCGCGCGGAAATCGAACGCCCCGTCCAGCGGGTCTTCGCCGGCGGCGAAAATGCTGTGTTTCTGGATCTTCTGCGTGCCGGTGACCGGGATCTCCGCGACGAAACGGATCCAGCCCGGCGCCTTGTAATAGCTCAGCCGCGCGAAACACCAGTCGAACAGTGCCTCGGCCAGCGCCGCGTCCGGTGCCCCCATCAGGCAGGCCATGACCTCTTCGTCGCGCATCTCGTCCGCGACCGCGATCACCGCGACCCTTTCCACCGCGGGATGTTCCTGAAGACAGGCCTCGATCTCGGCGGCGGCGATATTCTCGCCCGAGCGGCGGATGATGTTCTTCTTGCGGTCGACGAAATAGATCATCCCGCTGTCATCCATGGTCACCGTGTCGCCGGTGTGGAACCAGCCGCCGCGCCAGCTGTCCTCGGTCACCTCGGGCAGGTTGAGATAGCCCGAAAACGCCCCCCGGCGCGGGGTTTCGGCGCTGTGGCGCAGCACCATCTCGCCCGGCGTGCCGCGCGGCACCTCGCGGTCCGTCTCGTCCCAGACCTGCACCTCGAGCCCGTCGCAGGGCCGCCCCATGGCGCGGGTGTCGATGCCTCTCGGTTCGTGGTTGTCGGCCAGGATGCGGCACATCTCGGTCATGCCCCAGACCTCGATCAGCGGCACGCCGAACCGTTCCTCAAAGGGCCGATGCAGGGTCGGCTCGACCCCGGCGCCGACCGCAAAGCGCAGCTTTGAGCGCCTTTCCCAATCGTCCTCGTCCCGGTTCATCAGCGCCGGGATCACGATGCCGAGGTAATGCGCCACCGTGGCGCCGGTCTCGGCGATCTCGCGCCACCAGGCGCTGGCGCGGAACCGTTCCGGCAGGATCTGGCAGTTGCCGGTCTCGACCATCGCAAACAGCACCAGCACCCCGGCGTTGAGGTGGAACAGCGGCAGCGGACAATAAAGCCGGTCGCCGCCCTCGCGAAAGTCGATCCGCCCGCCGCGCGTTGCGTACCAGCGGCCCATTTCCAGCTCGTATCCGTGGCTGAGAATACAGCCCTTGGGCCGCCCCGTGGTGCCCGAGGTATAGATCAGGCTGGCCTCGCTCGCCTCGTCGACGGCGCGCGGCTCGGGCGCCGGATGCGGCGCCGGCGGCAGATCGGGCAGCGCCCTGTCCATCACCAGCAGCGCGCCGGCATCGCGCCCCGCCAGCTCCAGCGCCTCGGCCATCGGCGCCGCCAGCGCCGGCGTGGCAAAGACCAGCTCGGCGCCGCTGTCGCTCAGAAGATAGGCCATCTCTGCCGGGCGATAGTCGGGGTTGACCGGCACCCAGCTGATGCCAAGGCTGTTGAGCGCCAGTTTCATCAGGATCATCTCGGGCCTATTGCCCAAGAGCACCGCCGCCCGGTGGCCGTGGCCATAGCCGGCGCGCCGCAGCCGCTCGACCCAGTCGGTGACGGTGGCCAGCGCCCCGGCATAGGTCAGCTCCAGCCCCTCGGGGTCATAGTCGCGCCCGGCGTCGCTCGGCACGCAGAGAAACACATTGTCGGCGAACCGCCCGGCCCTGTCCTGAAAATATGCGCCGATCGTCGTCATGCCATGCCTCCCGGGTGTTCCACGTTCCGCAAACCTAGCGGTTTCGGAATGTGGCGCAACGGCTAACACCGCCCTCGGCTCTGACGTGGCGTCACCGGCGCTCGCGCGCCGCCTCGCCGAGGCAGGCGTTGTATTCGGCGCCCAGCACGAAGATCGCCGCCATCAGGTACAGAAACACCAGCGCCGACATCACCCCGGCAAGCCCGGCATAGGTGACCGAATAGGTGGAAAAGCTGCGGATATACTGTTCGAACCCCAGCGCCGCGACCCACCACAAAACAAGCGTCAGCAGGATGCCGGGCCACAGGGCCCGCAGGGGGCGCGAGACCCCGGGCAGCCACTTGTGACAGGCGATCAGCGCCAGCAGCAGCACCGCCCCGGTGATGCCGCGCGCCGGCAGGTCGCCGCCGATCAGGTCCAGCCGCAGCAGCGGCGCCAGATCGGCGGCAAAATGCAGATAGTCCGGGATCACCACGCTGACCAGCCCCGCCAGCGTCACCAGAACCGCGCCGCCGATTGCGAACCCCAGCGCCAGCAGCCGCAACTTCCACAGCGGGCGCGGATCGTCGCGGTCGTGATAGGCGGCGCTGATCGCCAGCCGCACCGCGTCAAAGCCGTTCGAGGCAAAGACCAGCGTCAAGAGCGCCCCGAGGGTGATGGTCGAAGAGCGGCTGGTCTCCAGCACCGCGCGCACCTCGGATTCGATCGGCGCCGCGATGGCATCGGGCCAGGTGCCGAAGACCACGTCGAGAAAATCGCCAAGCTCCGATCCCGAGGCGCTGAGCCCGGCGTCGGACACCATCCCCGCCACCGCCAGCACCAGAATGCAGAAGGGAAAGATCGCCAGCATCATCGACAGCGCCACATGGCTGGAATGCACCAGCCCGCGCTTGTCCGAAAACCGCCTCAGCGCGGCCAGAAACGAGGTCCAGAAAATCATCATCCCCTTCTATTCCACGCCGCCGGGGCTGCGGCAAGCCGCTGCGATGTCGGTTTCTGCAACCAGATTTCGCTAATCCGCAGGCCGCGGCGGCGGCGCCGGCGCATGATGATCGCGAAGGAGACAGCCGATGACAGCACCCCGCCAACCCGCGCCAGCCCGTTCCGGCGGCCGCGCCGCCCGCCGCGCCCTGCGCAGCGCCCCCGATTTCACCATGCTGCCGGGCCTGCGCTCAGCCCTGCCCTTCTGCGAGATCATGGAGGGCGCCCAGATCGAGTTGATCGACAGCGCCTCGATGGAGATTCTCGAAAACGTCGGGGTGCAGTTTCGCGACAATATTGCTCTGGCCGACTGGACACGCGCCGGGGCCAAGGTGGTGGGCGACCGGGTCTATCCTGACCGCGGGCTGGTGCGCGAGTTGATCGCGACCATCCCCTCGGGTTTCACCTATCACGCCCGCGATCCGAAGAAGAACCTTGCGCTTGGCGGGCGCAACGCGGTCTTCGTGCCGATGACCGGCGCCCCCTTCCTGCGCGACCTCGACGACCGGCGCCGGGTGCCGACGCTCGATGATCTGGCGATGTTCCACAAGCTCAGCCACATGCTGCCGGCCCTGCATTCCTCGGCGCATCATATCGTCGAGCCCTGCGACCACCCGGTCAGCCACCGCCATTTGCGCATCACCTATTCGTCGATGAAACATTCCGACAAGATGTTCATGGGCATGACCACCAGCCCGAGGAACGCCGAGGACGTGATGGAGATGTGCGCCATCCTCTTTGGCGAGGATTACCTCGAGAGCCATGCCGTCACCACCGGCAATATCAACGGCAACTCGCCGCTGGTCTGGGACGAAACCATGCTCGGCGCGATGCGCGCCTTCTGCCGGCGCAACCAGCCGGTGCTGTGCTCGCCATTCGTGCTGGGCGGCGCCAATACGCCGGCGAATGTTCCGGCCGCCGTGGCGCAGCTCAACGCCGAGGCGCTGTCGGCGCTGGCCTATACGCAGGTGATCCGCAAGGGCGCGCCGGCAATCTACGGCCACTACCTGTCGACGGTCAGCATGAAGTCCGGCGCGCCGATGGCCGGCACGCCGGAAATCAGCCTGATGAATTTCATGATCGGCCAGATGGCGCGGCATTACGGCGTGCCCTGGTGCACCTCGAACACCCTTGGCGGCGCGAAAACCTTTGACGCGCAGGCCGGTTACGAAAGCGCCACCACCCTGTCGGCGGTGCTGCATGCCGGGGCCAACTACATCTGGCATTCGGCCGGCTGGAACGAGGCCGGCATGCATTGTTCGGTGGCCAAGTTCATCGTCGATGCCGAGCAATGCGCCATGGGGCACCGTATGGCCTCGGGGCCGCAATGGGGTGATTTCGCCGAGGCCCTGAAGGCGGTGCCCGATGTCGGCCCCGGCGGCCACTATCTTGGCCACCCCCATACGCAGGCGCATTTTCAGTCGGCGTTTTTCATGCCCGAGATGTTCGACAACAACTCGATCGAGCAGTGGCAGGCCGAGGGCAGCGTCGAGATCACCGCGCGGGCGCTGGCCAGGGCGCGGGCATTGCTCGCGCAATACGAGGAACCGGCGCTGGACGCGGCGACGGACGAGGCTCTGCGCGACTATATCGCCCGCCGCGAACGCGAGATCCCGGCGGTGGACGAGCTGAACCAGGATCATTGATCGGAACAGGCCCGCCGCTGCGGCCCAGCCCCTGCCGGCAATGATCAGACGTCAGCGTCGTCAGTGCTTTTAGCCGGCGAATGCAAGCAAACCCCTCGAAGGCATTTTCGGGGGCGCGAGCAAGGGCGCTTGTGTCGCATGTTGTGTTGCAATATGTGTATCAATGTGTGCATCAAACCGCAGGAAAGCGAGGCTCTTATGCCCTCTCCTCTGAATATTCGTGACATCGGTCAGGAAAGAAAGACAGCCCTCGAATTGGAGGCAAAAACAACCGGAAAATCTGTTGCCGAGGTCGTAAGAGGCTGGATTGACGCCGGGATCGCCAAGTCCAGAGCCGAGCGCGAGCGTGCTGCCTGGATTGCGTCCGCCAAAAAGGGCATTGCCGATGAAACCCGACACTTGGAAGAGCATGGGCCCAGTCTCGCCAGATTCAGACAGGTTTAAGCGAGAACACGATGTTGCAAGGAAACATCCATCGTTTACGCGATGGCAACGAAATCGTGTGCCGGGTTCAAACCGATCTCGGCATTGAGACGCCCTATATTCTATGTGCGCCGGTTGTTCTTCGCTCCGAATGGGGGGCGCTGGCGCCCAGACTGCACATTCCCATTCACTTGGATGGCGTTCCGCACATCATAATCATGTCGCAGATGGTTGCCATTCCCGGCGCACAAATTGGTCCTGTTATTGCAGATGCATCGGCATGGCGCGACGAGATTGTCGCCGCCATCGATCTCTTGGTTTCCGGGTTCTGACCAACAGGAAATCCTCAGCATCTGCCGTCAGGGGCCCGCCGCAGGGGCGGGCCTTCTTTCCCGGGGCCAAAGGTAAATGAAAGGTTAAGACAGCCCCCCTATTCGGCGCGGGCCTTCCATTCCTTCCAGCGCAACACCGCATTGGCGCCGATCTCGCGCAAGGGCTGCGGCGGCAGTCTGCCGGGGCGATCCTGTTGGGCAAAATACGCGCGGATCTCAGAGGGCACGCCACAGGCGACCTCGGCCGCCGCGATGCCGGTCAGCGTGCCGCGCGTGGTGCCGAGCCCGTTCTGCACACAGGCCGAGATCACCCCCTCTTCCAGCTCGCGCGCCACCGAGACCCCGTTGAGGCTGAGGCAGAGATGCCCGGCCCATTGGTACTGCATCGCCAGCCCCGCAAGCTGCGGAAAGCGCCGGTCGAACTTGGCCTGCATCACCGCCGAGGCCCGCGCCAGATCCTGCCGCCTTGCCCGCATCCCGGGGCGCAGCACGGCGCAGGTGCGGGTGACGATGCGGTTGCCGCCCTGCCCGCCGTCGATGCGGCGCATGGTGGTGCCCATCGGGTCCGAGGGGGTGATGCCCCAGCGCGCCGCGCCGCCCAGCCTGCCCAGCTGCGCGGGGGTCAGCTCCGGCGTCATCACCGCGAACAGAAACAGCTGCATCAGCCGCCCGCGCGCATAGCCGAAGCTTTCCAGGAACCCGTTCACCGCCAGGATCACGCGCGGCGTGGTGATCTGCGCCTTTGCGGTGGCAACCCGCCAGTCGCTACCGACGCGGGCAAAGCCGGTGACGGCCGCGTTTTCGAAAAGGCGCACCCCGTCGCGGCGCAGCCCCGCCGCCATGCCGCGAATATAGCCGGCGGGTTGCAACATCACCGTGCCCGGCGTGTAAAGCCCCGAGACGTAATGCGCGCTGCCGGTGATCTCGGCCATCTGGCGCGCGTCCAGCATCTCGTGCCGCTCGCCAAGCCCGCTCAGATGGCGCGCATAGGCCCGGTTGTTGCGCTCGGCCCTGCGGCTGGCGGCCCCGTTGATCTTGCCGGCGGGATCGAAGAAATCCCGATTGATTTCATATTCCTTAACGGTTTCGCGCGCGAAAGAAATCGCCTTTCGGTTGAGCGCGATCAGGCTCCGGTCGTCGCCCGCCCCGGCGTAATCCTCCGAGGTCAGCTCGTGCGGCAGGTCGATCATGAAGCCCGAGTTGCGCCCCGTGGCGCCTTCGCCGACGCGGCCCGCTTCGAGCACCACGATCCGCGCCCCGGGCTGCAGCTGCCGCAGCCGCCGCGCCGCCGCCAGCCCGGCGAAACCGGCACCGACGACGACGAAATCGGCGGCGGTGTCGGCGTCAAGCTCCGGCCCCGAGGGCGCGGGCCCAAGGAGCGCGTTCCAGGCGGCCGGGCCGCGATGCTCGGGCAGCTGTCTGGCCTGTCTCGCGGTCAATCCACGGCCTCGTCGGCGTCGTCGGCAAGGTCGATCCACAGGGTTTTCAGCCGCGTGTACTGGTCATGGGCGTGCAAGCCGTTGTCGCGCCCGCCAAAGCCCGACTGGCCATAGCCGCCAAAGGGCGTGGTGATGTCGCCCTCGCCGAAACTGTTCACCGTCACCGTGCCCGCCCGCAGGCTGCGCGCGCCGCGAATGGCGCGTTTGACATTGGCGGTGAAGAGCGAGGCGCAGAGACCGTACTCGCTGTCATTGGCGAGGGCGATGGCCTCGTCGAACCCCGACACGGTGAGGACGCTCAGCACCGGGCCAAAGATCTCTTCGCGTGCCAGAATGTCGTTGCTGTCCGCGACCTCCACCACCGTGGGCGCGACGAAGCCGTCCTTGGCCGCACCGCCGATCAGGATGGTCCCGGCCTGTTCGAGATAGCCGCAGACCTTGTCGAAATGCGCCCGGCTGACCAGCGCCCCGACGCGGGTGTCCGGATCCAGCGGATCACCGACATTCCACTGCCGCATATGGGCCTCGATACGCTGCAGGAGCGCCTGTTTGACGTCCTTGTGCACGATCAGGCGCGAGGCGGCCGAGCAGTTCTCGCCCATGTTCCAGAAGGCGCCGTTGACCACATGCGCCGCCACCCGGTCGAGGTTCTCGGCATCCTCCAGCACCACCGCCGGGTTCTTGCCGCCCATCTCCAGCACCACCTCCTTGGCATTGCTCTCGGCGGCATAAGACAGGAACCGCTTGCCGGTCAGCGTCGAGCCGGTGAAGGACACCATGTCGATATCCATATGCCGCCCGATCGGCTCACCCACCTCGGCGCCATGGCCCGGCACCACGTTCAGCACGCCGCGCGGCAGTCCGGCCTCCATGGCCAGTTCCGCGACGCGCAGCGCGGTCAGCGTGGTTTCGGCGGCCGGTTTCACCACCAGCGAACAGCCCGCCGCCAGCGCCGGGCCGATCTTCCAGGCCAGCATCAGCAAGGGGAAGTTCCACGGCAGCACCAGCCCGACCACGCCCACCGGCTCGCGCAGCACCATGGCGATGTGATCATCCGAGGCCGGGGCCACCTGATCATAGATCTTGTCGATCGCCTCGGCATGCCATTTCAGGCAGTGGATGGATTCGGGCACATCCACGGTTTCACAGTCATAGATGGTCTTGCCGCTGTCGAGGCTTTCCATCACCGCCAACTCGCGCGCATTGCGGCTCATCAGCTTGCAGAGGCGGATCAGCACCTCTTTGCGCGCCGCAGGATGCTGGCGCGACCAGCGGCCATCCTCGAAGGCTTCGCGGGCCTTTGCCACCGCGAAATCGACATCCTCGGCGCCGCAGCTGGCAATCTGCCCGAGGATTTCTCCGGTCGCCGGGTTCACGGTTTCGAAAGTGTTTCCCGATATGGCGGGCCGGAAGGCCCCGTCGATGAAGGCCGCCTGCGGCAGCTCAAGATTGGCGGCAATCGCGGCATATTCGTCTTTTGTCAGCAAGGTCATGGTTCAGCCCTCCGCCCGGATATCGGCAATGGTTTTCTTCAATACGCGCACCACCTGTTCCAGAGCGCGCTTGTCATCCTTGTTCAGCCCCTTCAGCGGCGACCGCATGATGCCGGCATCGATGCCGTTCATGGTCACGCCGTGCTTGATGGTCTGGATGAACTTGCCGCCCTGTTCGAGCACCGCCATCAGCGGCAGCAGCGCCGACATGATGCGGCGGCCCTTGGCGAAATCGCCCTCGAGCACGCAGGCTTCATAGAGCGCCACATGTTCGCGCGGCAGGAAGTTCGAGCCGCCGCAGACCCAGAACGGCGCGCCCCAGGCGAAGAACTCGAGCGCCTGATCGTCCATGCCGCAGCCCATCTGGATATGCGGGTAGTCGCGCGCCAACAGGTGCACCCGGTTGATGTCGCCCGAGCTTTCCTTGATGGCGCAGAAATTGCGGCTGCGCCCCACCCGGTCGAGAAACTCGGGGCCCATCATGGTGCCGGTGCGATGTGGATAGTTGTAAAGCATCACCGGCAGGTCGGCGGCCCGGTCGATGGCCAGGGCGTTGAGCGCGTTTTCGCGGTCGGTGGGCACCGAATAGGGCGGGCTGGCCAGCAGGATGGCATCGGCCCCCATGTCGCCGGCCGCTTCGGCCAGTGCGATCGAATCCGGGGTCAGCATGGCGCCGGTGCCGATCACCAGCGGCAGGCGCGTGCCAAGGCGATCCTTGGTAAAGCGCGCGATTTCAATACGTTCTGGCACGGTCTGCGCGTAGTTTTCGCCGGTGGAACCGCCCGAGATCAGCCCGTGAACACCGTTTTCGACCAGATGGTCGATGACCTCGGCCAGCGCCGGCCAGTTGACCTCGCCATTGTCGTGATAGGGCGTCACCACAGGGGTGTAGATGCCGTTGAATTGAAAGATCGGGTTCATGAGCTCCCTCGTTCATGGGTGTTCAGGGGAAAGTCGCCGAGCGGAATGTCCAGCGCCTCGGGCATGACAAAAAGTTCGATCTGGCCTCGCGAGAGGTTCCAATGGGCCTCGGCCAGCGCCGCCGCCTCGTCTTCGCGGCCGGCCTCGATGGCGGCGATGATCGCCTCGTGATGGTCGCTGGCGGTGGCAAGATTGCGCTGCATCTCGGTGCTTTTCG
Source organism: Shimia sp. (assembly GCF_041624275.1). GTDB lineage: Bacteria > Pseudomonadota > Alphaproteobacteria > Rhodobacterales > Rhodobacteraceae > Shimia. The sequence goes on along the minus strand of NZ_JBFJVE010000024.1, from coordinate 3,212 downwards.
GCTGATAGAAGGTCATCGCGATGCGGGCATGATCGATCAGCAGACGCCGGAAGGAGGGCAGCAAATAGACATTGCCGGCCATCTCGCCGGTGATCTCGTGAAAGCGGTTGTTGGCCAGCGCCCGAGCCGAGGCCGAGCCTTCGTCCAGGGCGGCGCGAAAGGCGGCCTGGGCGGCTTTCAGATCGGCGATCTGCGCCGGCGTGGCATGCTGCGCCGCAAGCCTTAGGATCGCGCCGTAAATCATTGGTGCCGCGATGAAAAAATCCCGCAGACGGCGATAGGACATGTCCGAGACCCGCGCCCCCCGGCCGCTGCGCAGCTGAAGATAGCCCTGCCCCGCGAGTTCCCGGAACACCTCGCGCAGTGGCGTGCGCGACAGGCCGAAAGCCTGCGACAGTTCGGATTCGTCGAGATCCGCGCCCGGCGCCAGTTCCTGCGTGAGAATGGCGGTTTTCAGATGGTCGACAAGGCTGGCTTTCCGCTGGTGGGTGGCATCTGGCATGAGGCTGGGGCTTTCCGGATTTGAGAATTGCGCTATGGGCTCCAGATTTTGTATACAAGGTGTATACGATCTTGCAAGCCGCGCGACTCGCCCCGAAACCGACATCGCCGGGCTGAAAAGCGAAGCGGCACGGGGATCGTCACACCCTCGGGGCCCGGAGCAGACGACATGAGCAAACCGCAGCAGATCACCTTCATCCTGGTCGAGGAGTTTTCCCATATCGCCTTTGCCTGCGCGGTCGAACCGCTCAGGATCGCCAATCTTGTCAGCGGCGACAGGCTTTACGACTGGAGCTTTGCCTCGGAGGGCGGTGGCGGCGCGACCTCGTCGAACGGCTCGGTGACGCTGGTCGATTGCGGCCTCGACGCGCTGCCCAAGTCGGACCGGCTGTTCGTTCTGAGCGGCATCAACATGCAGAGCCACGTCAGCCGCCCGCTGTTGGCCGAGCTGCGCCGCCAGCGGGCCCGCGGCACCGCCATCGGCGCCCTGTGCTCGGGGGCGTGGATCCTCGCCGAGGCCGGCTTTCTCGACGGCGTCAAGGCGGCGATCCACTGGGATTACCACGACAGTTTCGCCGAGCGCTTCCCCGAGGTGGCGCTGGTGCGCAACGTCTTTGTCGCCGATGCCCGGCATGTCACGGCCTCGGGCGGCACCGCGACCGCCGACCTGATGCTGCACCTGATCGGCGCCGATCACGGCGAGGATCTGGCGCGGGCGGTGGCCGACCAGATGGTCTATAACGCGGTGCGCGATGCCTCGGGCGAACAGAAGGTCTCGCTGCAGTCGCGCAACGGCATGCGCAACCCGCATCTGGTGCGGGCGATCCGCATCATGCAGGACCATGTCGACAACCCGCTGTCGCCGCGGCTGATCGCCGAGGACCTGGGGATTTCGGCGCGCCAGCTCGAGCGGCTTTTCGGCAAGTATCTCAACACCTCGCCGAAACGCTATTACATGGAGATGCGGCTCGAGCGGGCGCGCAACCTTCTGGTGCAGACCGAGGCCTCGGTGATCGAGGTGGCGCTGGCCTGCGGCTTCGAGAACGCCGGGCATTTCTCGCGGGTCTACAAGGGGATGTTCGGCATCGGCCCCGCCGCCCAGCGGGAGTACCTGGGCTGAGCGGCACGGAATTGCCGCATTTCCGGCATCGCATTTCCCCGATGGCCTGCCATCCTGAGGCCAGAGAACCAGCGCCGGTCGGCGCCTTGCGGCCGGGCTGCCATGTCAGAACAGGAGCAGAGCCATGCCATATACCGGCCATCTCGCCAAGCCCACGCACCGCCCCAACCCGCCCGTGAAACAGGGCGCGACCCCGCCCCGGCCGCCCAAGCCGGCCTTTGACGACTGGGCGATGATCTGATCCGCTGCGGCGGGTTGCAGCGGCGGAAATCCTTTGAACCCTTGCCGGTCACATGTCAGGCTTGGTCCCGACCGCAAGGAGATTTCGATCATGCCGCTGCTCGACAGGCTGTTTTACAGATACCGCAAATTCTACGATGACGATTTCGACTGGAACACCTATACCGCCGATTCCTACAAGCGCCGCCTGGTCGGCGTCGTCGACCGAGACCACCAGACCATCGCCAAGAAGGGCGAGCTGAGTTTCGATGCCGCCTCGGGGCGGGTCAGCACCAGCACCCGGCCGCTGCACCCCAACCAGCAGCTGATCTATGAGGCCATCGGCCAGCTGCAACCCGCCTCGGTGCACGAGGCCGGCTGCGGCGGCGGCGACCATATCGCCAATGCCATCGACCTGTTCCCCGGGATCGCCTTCAGCGGCAGCGACCGGGGCGCGAGCCAGCTAGAACTGGCCCGCAGCCGCCACCCCGAATTGCAGGGCCGTCTCGGCCTGCAGGATCTGACCATGCCCTGGTCGCGCCAGTGGCCGCGCGCCGATCTGGTCTATACCCAGGCGGTGCTGATGCACATCCATACCGCGGTCAGCCATTTCGTCGCCCTCGCCAATCTGGTGGCGATGGCCGAAAGATACGTGCTGCTGATGGAAAACTACCAGTGCCACGACTTCCTCAGCGATATCGACAACCTCTGGCGCGGCGGCCACCTGGCCTGGGACAGCCTGCACATCCACCGTTTCGACGGTTCGACCGGGGCCCGCGCCATCCTCTTGTCCCGCGAAGAGCTGGATTACGAAAAACTCTCCACCGACGCGCAGATCCGTCAGGGTCTCGCGCCCTCGCCACGGCGCCTGAAACGCGCCGCGGAAGACAGCGCAAGGGGCAGCTTTGGCTATTGACGAAACGCAGGTGGAACCGGTGTCGGCGATCCGCAATCTCGGCCCGGCCTATGAGGAGGCCTGCCACCGCGCCGGCATCGGCTCGGCCGAGGAGCTGCGGCGGCTCGGCGCCGATGCCGCCTATCTCAGGCTGCTGGAAACCGGCACCAAACCGCATTTCATCGGCTATTACGTGCTGGTGATGGCGCTTCAGGGCCGCCCCTGGAACGACTGCAAGGGGCGCGAAAAGGCGGCGCTGCGCAACCGCTTCGACGCCCTCAAGGCCCGCGCCTTCGATGCCCATCGCAGCCAGTTCGAGGCCATGCTCGACCGTATCGGCGTCATCGACACCCGCCGGCGCAAATGACCAGAGCCCGACGCGGGCGCCGGGCTCTTCTGTTTCATCTCGTCACAAATACTCTGGGGGTGCGGGGGCAAGGCCCCCGCCCGGATCGGATCGCGAAAGCGATCCGAGTT
>NZ_JBFJVE010000023.1:0-21314 GCF_041624275.1 Shimia sp. | reverse complement strand
GTTTCTGCGCAAAAGCCAATTTGTTATTTCAAGCCACAATTCGGCAATAGTTCAACGGAAAGTTGTTTTTTTTGTGGCTTTTCGCCTCAATTCCGGCCATAGTTTACCAAAATAAAGAATTCTGGGCAGGAATGATGAAGCAGGAACTCAAGAGTCGGCTCACGAAGGCCGCGACGGTTTTCCCCAGACTATCGTCGGAACCGGCGGTGGCGGCAAGCCAAACAACACCGTCATGGGCGAAAAAAAACCGCCACGGGGCAGGTGGCGGGGCACCGGACCCGAGAATTGGGCGGGGCAATGTGAAAAGCACCGTGCTGTCGGTCGAGAACATGAGTTCCTATGGCAGTCTCTATGTCGATTTCCTCAAGGTGCGGCGCCAGGTCTTTGTCGAGGACAAGGGCTGGGGGCTGCCGGTGGTCGACGGCATGGAGTTCGACCAGTATGACACCCCGTTCAGCCGCTGGATCGTGATCCATGAGCACGGCGAGATCCTCGCCGGCGTGCGCCTGATCCCGACGACGGCGAAATGCGGCATGTATTCCTATATGCTGCGCGACGCCCAGCTCGGGCTTCTCGATCAGATTCCGCCCGATATCCTGCTGGTCGAGGCGCCGGTCAAGAAGGAGATCTGGGAAGCCTCGCGGATGTTCATCTCGGCCAATGTGCCGTCGCATCGCCGGCTGGTGATCCAGACCATCCTGATGGAGGATATGGTCAATACCGCCCGCGATCTCGGGGCGAGCCATGTCATCGGCATCGTGCCGGCGGTCTGGTCGCGCTGGCTGCGGCGGATGAACTTCACCGGCTTTGCCTGCGGTCCGCGCATGTGGTTCGGGCGCGACAGGTCGCAGGCGGTGCTGCTGAAGGTCGTCGACAGGCCGCATTGACCGTCGCGGCAGGACCGCCCCGCGCGGTCGGCGAAAAACCGTCAGCGAAAGAAAAACGCCGCCCCGAGGGACGGCGTTTTCCGAAACGATTCTGAACCGTGCTTAGAAGCCCAGTCCTTCGTATTTCTTCTTGAACTTCGACACGCGTCCGCCGGCGTCCAGCAGGCGCGAGGTGCCGCCGGTCCAGGCCGGGTGCACGGTCGGGTCGATGTCGAGCGCCATCTGGTCGCCTTCCTTGCCCCAGGTCGAGCGCATCTTGAGGACGGTGCCGTCGGTCATCTTGACGTCGATGAAGTGGTAATCGGGATGGGTGTCTTTTTTCATGATACCGCTCCTCAGGCTTTCTTGGGCTTGTAGTTGGAGTCTTCCGCGATCCGGGCCGACTTGCCGCGACGCGAGCGCAGGTAGTACAGTTTGGCGCGGCGCACGCGGCCACGGCGCACGACGGTGATGCTGTCGATGTTGGTCGAGTGCAGCGGGAACACACGCTCCACACCTTCGCCGAACGAGATCTTGCGAACGGTGAAGGAACCGGCGATGCCGGAGCCGTTCTTGCGGCTGATGCAGACACCTTCGTAGTTCTGCACACGGCTGCGCGAGCCTTCGGTCACTTTGTAGCCGACACGGATGGTGTCACCGGCTTTGAAGTCGGGGATGTCTTTCCCCAGGGCGGCAATCTGTTCCGCCTCGAGCTGTGCGATCAGATCCATCTGACCTTCTCCTAAATCTGCTCGTGGTTGGTCCACGAAGTTGATGCCGTCTCAGAGCTCTGTGTCTTCTTCCGGGTCCACCGCGGTGCCCGCCAGAGATCAGCCGTCGTTTCTTCCGTTTTCTGGGCCGCTTCGCGCCGATGCCGAAGAAAACACCGGGATTGCGAATGCCGCACAGATCCGAACGACTCGAAAGGAGTCCCGGACGGGCGGTGTATAGGGCCAGAAGATCATATGCGCAAGGGCCGGAAATGCAAAGCGCCGTCGATCCCGGTCTCTGCTCGGGGCCCCGGCCGGGGTTTCAGTCGGGGGGGGCCCCGGTGCCGGCGAGATGGCGTGCCCAGAGGTCGGGGCGGCGTTCGCGGGTCAGCGCCTTGGCCTGCTCGCGCCGCCATTCGGCGATCTTGCCGTGATGGCCCGACATCAGCACCTCGGGGATGGCGCGGCCCATCCATTCGGCGGGGCGGGTGTACTGCGGGTGTTCCAGCAGACCGGCCGAGTGGCTTTCGTCCTCGATGCTTTCGGCATTGCCCAGCACCGAGGGCAGCAGCCGCACGGTGGCGTCGATCATCGCCTGCGCCGCGATCTCGCCGCCGGTGAGGACGAAATCGCCCAGCGACACCTCCTGGACGCCATAGTGGTCGAGCACCCGCTGGTCGACGCCTTCGAAACGGCCGCAGAGCAGGGTGACGCCGTCGCATTGCGCCCAGTCGCGGGCCATCTGCTGGTCAAAGCGGCGGCCGCGCGGCGACAGGTAGACCAGCGGCCAGCGCCCGCGCGTGCCGCGCATCGTGTGTTCGATGGCATTGCCCAGCACGTCGGCGCGCAGCACCATGCCGGCGCCGCCGCCGGCCGGCGTGTCGTCGACATTGCGGTGCCGTCCGATGCCGAAGGGGCGCAGGTCGGTGGTCTCGATCTGCCACTTGCCGTCCTTCAGTGCCTTGCCGGTCAGGCTTTCGCCAAGCACGCCGGGAAAGGCCTGCGGAAACAGGGTGATGATCCGCGCCGTCCAGACCCCGGCGAGGCGCGGATTGTGGGTGAGGAGTTCGCGCGGCTTCAGCGAAACCGAAATCGACTTGCGCCCGTGCGATCGGGTTTTCTCGGTCATGATGCCTCTTTCCTGTCAGCGTGGCGCGGCGCGCGCCGGAGGTGTTTTCCGGTGTCTTCCGCTGCCTTCATGTGACCGAAATCGGCGCCAAGGTCCAGCCTGCCGCCGGGCGCGGCCGGTTCAGCCCTTGCTGCGTGCCGCTGACCCGAGCCAGCGTTGCAGCGCCTCTTTCTTGGCCCGCTGCGCCTCGGGGCGGGGCAGGTTGCTGCGGTTGATGCGCAGATAGGCGTCGCGCAGCGCCTCGGGCAGCGCCGGGTTCTGGGGCGGCAGCGGCTTCAGCCGGGCGCGGGTCTCGGGGGCGATCCCGAGCAGGTCGAGCAGCGGCTCCAGCGGCCCCAGCGGCAGGTCTCGGCAGGTCTCCAGCCGCCCCCAGGCGACGCGATGCGGGGCCACCGCGACCCGCACCAGATCGATGATCCGCCCCAGCCGCGCCGAGTCGCGATAGGCGGTGGCATAGGCCTCGGCGTCGAGTTCCATCTTCACCGTGCGCAGGTGCTGGGCGTGGCAGCTGCGCAGCCAGGGGCCGGCGTCGCGGACCGAGAAATAGAAGATCAGCTGCGGCGGGTCGCGCCAGACCTGCGCGACGCATTCGGCGAGGGCCTGCATCAGATCGGGGGCGGCGTCATAGCCGGTCAGGCCGCGCCGCCCCGGCATATGCCCCAAGAGATCTTCGCTGCTGATGATGGTGTCGCGCGGCGGCGCATCGGCGATGCGCTGGAGAGTCTCGGTCAGCTCATGGCGGAAACCGAGCAGATCATAGGCTTGGCGGCTGGCGGAATAGGCGCGGGCCCATTCGCAGACCGAGGGCAGGTCCGGGCGCAGCAGGATCTCGGTCTGCGGGGCCAGCTTGCGGCGGTTCCTGCCCAGCGTTTTCTGGATGCTCGTCGTGCCGGTCTTGTGAAATCCCGGATGGATGAGCAGCCTGCGCATTCAGAGCAGCCCCTCGGGCGGGTCGGCGACGATGCGGCCGGCGGCCATGTCGACGGTTGGCACCGCCTCGCGGGTGAAGGGCAGCAGCACCGTGTTCGACAGCCCCGCGACGCGGATTTCCAGCAGATCGGCGGCGCCGTGGTTCTGCACCGAGCGTACCTCGCCCAGAAGGGTGCCGCCGGTGTCGAAGACCTGCATGCCGATCAGGTCGGCATAGTAGAATTCGTCCTCGGGCAGGGCGGGCAGGCGGTCGCGCGGCACGAAGAGCTTCAGCCCCTTCAGCGCGTCGGCCTCTTCCTTGCTGTCGATGCCCGAGAGCCGCGCCGCCATGCCGTTCTTGATGCTGCGGGTGATTCGCACCTCGAAGCTCTGCGTGCCGTCCTCGCTGCAAAGCGGCGCGTAATCCGCGATCGCCCCGGCATCGGCGGTGAAGCTTTTCAGCCGCACCTCGCCGCGCACCCCGTAGGAGCCGGCGATCGCCCCGACACAGACCATTTCCGTCATCGATAAACCCCAACCTGTCTTGCGGGCGCGATTTTCCTTCATCCGGGCGCGAAGGGCAAGCGCCGGCGCGCCGGAAGCGCAGTCAAAAATCCCGGCCCAAAGGAACGGCCCAAAGGAAACGGGGCGCCCTGCATCAGGACGCCCCGCCTTGCGATCATCGGCCTGCGCCCGCGAAGGGCGCCGCGCGATTATTCCTCGGCAGCGGCTTCGGCGGCCTTGGCGGCCTTTTCCTCGGCGCGGTCCTTGGCTTTCTGGCCGGGCTCGGCCTTCTTGGGGTTGTTGCGCTCGGTTTTCGCCAGGGCGCCGGCGGCTTCGAGGAAGCGGGCGACGCGGTCCGACGGTTTGGCGCCCTGGTCGAGCCAGTACTGGACGCGTTCCATGTCCAGTTTCACGCGCTCTTCCGAATCCTTCGGCAGCAGCGGGTTGTAGGTGCCCAGTTTCTCGATGAAACGGCCGTCGCGGGGCATACGGCTGTCAGCCGCAACAACGCGATAGAAGGGACGTTTTTTCGAGCCGCCGCGGGCGAGACGAATTTTCATAGCCATGGTGATTTCTCCTTTGAATGGCAGTGCACCGATGGTGCGATTAGGTGTGCGGTGCGTGCAGAGCACGCACCCTACGTTTGGTGTTGTTTGTGGTGCTGAATGACTTCAGCGATGATGAAGTTCAGAAACTTCTTGGCGAATTCCGGGTCGAGATCGGCCTCTTGCGCCAATGCTTCGAGCCGTGCGATCTGGGCCGTTTCGCGGTTGGGATCGGACGGGGGAAGGTCGTGTTCGGCTTTCAGTTTCCCGACAGCCTGGGTGTGTTTGAACCGTTCGCCCAGCGTGTAGACGAGGATCGCGTCGAGCCGGTCGATGCTTTCGCGATGTTCTTTCAGCACCTCGGCGGCGCGGGTCACGGCGTCAGTCAAGAGCATATCCTTTCGGTTTGAACATCGGGTCGGCATAGTGGCTGATTTCCATCTCGATGCCGTCGTTGATCTGGCTGTGGGCCAGTTTCGCCGGAGACGGATGGCGGTAGACCACGTCGTTGCCATCGACCGAGGCCGCCTCTTTGTCCTTCACCGCGCCGAGACGTTCGGCCAGGCGGATCGAATCGAGGTTCTTGGGGTCGAGATAGGAGACCGCCCCGTCCCAGCCGAGGTTGGCATAGAAATACTTGCGCGCCGCATGCACCGCCTCGAGCGCATAGCCCTGCCCGGCCGCCTTGGGCCAGATGATCCAGGCGATCTCGCGTTCCGGCCAGGCGGCGGGCATCCAGCCGCCGGCCATGCCGTAGGTCTCGTCGGTGTGCTTGTCGTGGATCATCCACATGCCGTAGCCGCGGATGTTCCAGTGGCCGATCTCGGCGGCGTAGAGCATCCAGGTTTCGTAGGGATTGAGCGGCCCGCCCATGAAGCGGCTGCGATAGGAGGCGAAAGTGGCCTTGAAATTGGGGTAGTCCTCGGCCTCGGGGCCGCGCAGGACCAGGCGTTTGGTTTCAAGAACGGGAATGTTTCTCGTGGCCATTATGCATATGCCTCCATGCCGCCGTTGACCAGGGTGTCGGGCGCCGGGTGGCGCCAGATCTCGGTGAGACCGTATTCGGGATCGTCGTGCGTCTTCTCGAAGCCGGCGCCGAGGCGGCGGGCGACCGCCTTGGAGGCGTGGTTCTCGGGGGCGATCTGCGAGATCGCGGTCTGCCAGCCGAGGATGTCATAGGCATGGCTGCGCGCCGCGATCGCCGCCTCGGTGGCAAAGCCCCGCCCCCAGGCATGGGGCATCAGGGTCCAGCCGACCTCGCGTTCGGGCCAGCCGTCGGGATACCACAGGCCGACGCGGCCCATGTAGCCTCCGCCGGCCTTTTCCTCGAGCGCCCAGAAGCCGAAGCCGCGCAGGGCCCAGTGGCCGATCATCATCGCCATCGCGCGCCAGGCGCGGTGCGCCGGCATCGGGCCGCCGACGAAACGCGCCGCGTCGCTGGCCAGGAACTCCTTTTCGAAGGCGATGTCGTCTTCGCGGATCGCGCGCAGGATCAGCCGCTCGGTTTCCAGGGTCGGGATGGAGAAGGTGGTGACGCTCATGCCGCACCTCGCAACGCCGCGCCGCGCACCATCGCCGCCATCAGGGCGGTGGCAAGGCGGGGACGCCTCCGGCGGGAGTATTTGCAGCGAGATGAAGACATGGTGTTATTTCTTTTTGCCGAAGCCCGAGAGGCCCGGGGGCAGGCCCATGCCGCCGCCGAGACCCGGCAGGCCGCCGGGCAATCCGCCGCGCCCGCCCATCGCCTTGGCCGCGGCCTCGAGCGCCTTGGGGTCCATCTGCGACGGGTCGATGCCGGCCGGCAGGTCGCCGCCCTTGCCCATCATGCCCTTCATCGCCTGTTTCAGCATGCCGCCTTTGCCCATCTTGCCCATCTTCTTCATCATGTCGCCCATCTGGCGCTGCATCTTCAGAAGCTTGTTGAGGTCGCTGACCTCCATGCCGGCACCGGCGGCGATGCGTTTCTTGCGGCTGGCCTGCAGGATCTGGGGGTTGGCGCGCTCGAGTTTGGTCATCGACTGGATCAGCGCCACCTGGCGTTTGATCATCCTGTCGTCAAAGCCGGCCTCGGCCACCTGTTTCGACATTTTCGCCATGCCGGGCATCATGCCCATGATGCCTTCCATGCCGCCCATCTTCTGCATCTGCTCGAGCTGCATCTTCATGTCGTTCATGTTGAAGCGGCCCTTCTGGAAACGCTTCATCATCTTTTCGGCCTGTTCGGCCTCGATGGTTTCCTGGGCTTTCTCGACCAGCGCCACGATGTCGCCCATGCCGAGGATACGGCCGGCGATACGCTCGGGCTCGAAGGTCTCCAGCGCCTCCATCTTTTCGCCCAGACCGACGAATTTGATCGGCTTGCCGGTGACGGCGCGCATCGACAGGGCGGCACCGCCGCGCCCGTCGCCGTCCATCCGGGTCAGGACCACGCCGGAAATGCCGATCTTGCCGTCGAATTCCTCGGCCACTTCCACCGCCACCTGACCGGTCAGACCGTCGACCACCAGCAGGGTTTCGCGCGGGTTGACCGCGTCGCGCACGTCCTCGACCTCTTGCATGAGGACTTCGTCGATCTGCAAGCGGCCGGCGGTGTCGAGCATATAGACGTCATAACCGCCCAGGGTGGCCTGCTGCTTGGCGCGTTTGGCGATCTGCACAGCGCTTTCACCGGCCACGATGGGCAGGGTGTCGACGCCGATCTGGCTGCCCAGAACCGCCAGCTGCTGCATCGCCGCCGGGCGGTAGATGTCGAGCGAGGCCATCAGCACCCGCTTGCCGTTCTTCTCGGTCAGGCGTTTGGCCAGTTTGCCGGTGGTGGTGGTCTTGCCCGAGCCCTGCAGGCCGACCATCAGGATCGGGGTCGGCGGGTTGTCGATCTTGAGTTCGCCGGGCTCTTCGTTGTCGCCCTCGAGCACGTGTTTCAGCTCGTCATGGACGATCTTCACCACCTGCTGGCCCGGGGTCACCGATTTGGTCACCGCCTGGCCGGTGGCCTTGGCCTGAACCGCCTTGACGAAGTCGCGCGCCACCGGCAGCGAGACGTCGGCCTCCAGAAGGGCAACGCGCACCTCGCGCAGGGCGGTCTTGACGTCATCCTCGGAGAGGGCACCCTGGCTGGTCAGCCGGTCAAAGACCCCGGAGAGGCGTTCGCTTAGATTTTCAAACATCGCGGTCCGGTTCCTTCTTACCGTTGCTCTCTGGCCCGAACTTAAGCACGAACCGCCCAAACGCCAATGTCCCCCGTGGGCGCAACGCGCTGACGGGGGGCGATCCCGGCCCAATGGCCAAGGGACCGGAAGCTTTGACGGACTCCCGGAATTGGGGGCGTGTAGCCCTGTTGCCGGGGGGAGTCAAGTATGCGAGACACGTGGTTCCGGGGATGAGGCAAAGAAACGCGCGCGCATGAAGATATTGATCCTGCGGGAGGACTGGCAGGCCAGTCTGGCCTGTATCCAGAGTTTCGGCCGTCGTGGGCATCAGGTCTATGCTCTTCGCCATGGCGCGCGGTCCGACCACGCCCGATCCGACTACCTGTCCGGGCTGCTGCCGGCGCTGCCCGAGCGCCCGGTGGAGGCGCGCGCGCAGGCGCTGTGCGATCTGGTCGCGGCCCGGGGCTTCGATCTGGTGGTGCCGATCAGCGATGCCGATGCCGGAACGGTGGCACTGGCGGCCGCGCTGCGGCCGGACTGCCGGGCCTTCGTCAGCCCGTCGCCGGCGGCGGTCGAGGTGGCGCGCGACCGCAATCGGACGGCGGCGCTGTGCGAGGCGCTGGGGCTGCACATGCCAGCGTCGCGGCGGGTCACCCGGGACAGCCTGCCCGAGGCGGCGGCAGAGCTGGGCTTTCCCTGTTTCCTGAAACTGTCGCACAGCGCCGCCTCGGGCGGGGTGTTCGAACTGGCATCTTCGGCGGATCTGGCCCGGGCCGGCGCCGGGCTTGGCGCCGGGGTCGCGGCGCAGCTGCAGCGGAAAGTCGAGGGCGACTTTCTGGGCATTACCGGCTTCTGCCTGCAAGGACGGCTGCTCGAGTCCGCCGGGTTCCGGGCGCCTTACGAGGATGTGAGACACGGCACCCCGCCCTATGCCTGGGTCGAGGACTCGCCACAGATGGTCGACATCCTGTCCCGGATCGCCGGGCATCTGAACTGGACCGGCGGCATCGATCTCGATTTCATCGAGGAGGGCGACGACCGGCTGGCCCTGCTGGAGATCAACCCGCGCCTGTCCGGGACGGTGAATATCGCCCTGGCGCTGGGACGCGACCTGCCGGCACATTACCTGGCCGCCATTGGGGCGCCGCCGCGGCCGGCGCCGATCGCAGCGCGGCGCTTCGACGTGTTCGTCAGCCTGGCCGAAGAGGCGCGGGCGCGCAAACGTCCGGGCGGCGTGCAGGCGACGCGCAGAATCGGCAGGCTGAGACTGGCGGATAACGGCTACAGGGATGATCGCGGCTATGCCCGGGCGCTGTTTCTCAGGCGCTGCGGGCTGCGCTGCGAGGAATGGGGCATGCGCCTGTTGCGGCGGTTGCGTTTACGCGCCTGACAGGCCAAGGAGGGCGCTGCTCCGGTCGTCGGGAATCCGGGTCGGGGCGGACAGCTATCAGGGGACAGATCATGGACGCCTCATCGACATATCAGGACAGCCTGCCGCTCAGCTCGGATACGCTGTTGAAGCGGCTCGAAGACTGGGGGCTCTCGTTCACCCGCCACAGCCATGTGCCGCTGCGCACGGTCGAGGAGGCCAAGGCGGTGGAGGCGGCGCTGGAGGTGCCCGGCGAGACCGCCTTCCGGCTGAAGAACCTCTATCTGCGCGACCGCAAGAAGCGCAATTACCTGGTCAGCCTGCACCAGGACCGCGCCATCGACCTCAAGGTGCTGGGCGCCGATCTGGGGGTGGGCAACCTGTCTTTCGGATCGGCCGAGCGGCTGTTGCAGATGCTGGGCATCCGCCCCGGCGCGGTCAGCCCGCTGGCGATGGTGAACGGGGCCGAGACCGGGGTGCGGTTCTTCATGGACGCGGCGGCGCGCGAGGCCGACCGCATCTATATGCACCCGCTGGTCAATGATCGCACCATCGGCATGCCGCCGGCCGACCTGTCGCGGTTTTTCGACCGTATCGGGGTGACGCCCGAATGGCTTGAGCTGGCCTGATCTGGCCTGATCTGGCCCGATCTGGCCTGAGCGGCACGGGGGGCGCTGCCCCCCGCACCCCCCGGGATACTTGCGGCAAGAGAAAGGGGCGGGGGCTCAGGCCGCCTTGGCCGGGGCGAGGCCGTCCTTGTCGAGGATGGTGACATCGGTGATGCCGATGAAGCCGAGGGCAAAGCGCAGGTAGGTGCTGGCGAAGTCGAAGTCGGACCCCAGCGGCACTCCGCCGGTGGCAATCGAGATGATTGCCTTCTTGCCGGTCAGCAACCCCTTGGGGCCGTTCTCGGTATAGGCGAAGGTCACGCCGACGCGGGCGATCTGGTCGATCCAGGCCTTGAGCACCGCCGGGATCGAGAAATTGTACATCGGGGTGCCGATGACGATGGTGTCGGCGCTCTGGATTTCCGCGATCAGGGAGTCGGAGAAGGCCAGTGCCCGGGCCTGGGCGGCGTCGCGTTCCTCGGGGGCGATGAAGGTCGAGGTGACCCAAGTGGGGTCGAGGAAGGGCAGGCCTTCGGCTAGATCGCGGGTGATGACGATGTCTGCGTTTTCCGCAGCCACCAGTTCGGCCGATTTCAGTCGCGACAGAGAGCCCTCGTGGCGGGCCGAGGCATTGATGTGCAAAACGGTGCGGGACATGACCTTTCCTTTCGTGGTCGATTGGGTCTGACGCGGAAATAACCATTGCAAAAATGAACGCAATTGCAATAATTGCACGCAATCTGTTGAAATTTGCACAGCTCTGCCGGCGCAGGGCAGCATCAAGGGAGGCCGGCATGGACAATTGGGACGAGGTGCGCACCGCCTATCAGGTGGCAAAGCTGGGCACGGTCAGCGGCGCGGCGCAGGTGCTGGGGGTGCATCATGCCACCGTGATCCGCCATATCGACGCCCTCGAGGCCAGGCTGGGGGCCAAGCTGTTTCAGCGCCATGCCCGTGGCTATACGCCGACCGAGGCCGGGGCCGACCTGTTGCAGGTGGCCAAGGCGACCGACGACCAGTTCGGCCTGCTCGAGGGGCGCATCAAGGGCGGCGGGTCCGAGGTGTCGGGCGAGCTGATCGTCACCACGCTGGAATCGATGACGCGGCTATTGGTGCCGATCCTGACCGAGTTCCAGCAGCTCTACCCGGATGTGGTGGTGCGGCTGATGACCGGCACCCGGCTGTTCCGCCTTGAATATGGCGAGGCCCATGTCGCGCTGCGCGCCGGCCCGCGGCCGCAGGAGCTGGACAACGTGGTCCGGTCGCTTGGCAAGCTGCGCCTCGGCCTGTTCGCCAGCCCGACCTATGTCGCCAATCACGGTCTGCCCGGCACCCTGGAGGAACTGAAACGCCACCGCTTTGTCGGGCCCGACCGCGATGCCTCGGCGCGGGTGCCCTTCCTGGCCTGGATGAAAGAGCATCTCGACGAGGACCGGATCGTGTTCCGCAGCGCCGATTCCAACGCCAACGAACAGGCGGTGATCGCCGGCGCGGGGATCGGCTTCCTGCCGCGCTGGGTCACCCATGCCCACCCCGAGCTGCACGAGGTGCTGCCGCCGCAGGAGGGCTGGAGCGGCGATCTGTGGATCGTCACCCATGTCGATCTGCACCGGACCACCAAGGTTCAGGCCTTTTCCGCCTTCCTGCGCGAGCGCGCCGACGTCTGGACCTGCCCATGAGCGCCGCCGGGCGCGGCCACCTGGCGATGCTGCTGTTCTCGGCGCTGGTCGCGGGGTCGTTCTCGCTGGGATCGCTGGTCGCAAACGAGATCGCGCCGATGGCGCTGAACGCGCTGCGGTTCCTGATTGCCGGCGCGGTGCTCGGGGTGGCGGCTCTGGTCACCACCGGCCTGCCGCGGCGAAGCTGGCGGGCGCCCTGGCGCTACCTGGTGCTGGGGGGGCTGTTTGCCATCTATTTCGTGCTCATGTTCATCGGCCTGCAGACCGCGACCCCGGTCAGCAGCGCCGCGGTGTTCACGCTGACCCCGGTGATGGCCGCGGGGTTCGGCTATCTGCTCTTGCGCCAGGTGACCACGGCGCGCATGGCGCTGGCCCTGGCGCTGGGTGCAGCGGGGGCGCTGTGGGTGATCTTCCGTGCCGACCTCGGGGCGCTG
Source organism: Shimia sp. (assembly GCF_041624275.1). Classification (GTDB taxonomy): domain Bacteria; phylum Pseudomonadota; class Alphaproteobacteria; order Rhodobacterales; family Rhodobacteraceae; genus Shimia. The sequence continues at coordinate 9,412 of NZ_JBFJVE010000023.1, read as the reverse complement.
CTCGAGTTCCGCATCGGCGGCGGCGAGATCTGGTACTTCTGGGGCTGCGTGGCCCATGCGGTCTATACGCCGATGGTGCGGCGCCTCAATCGCGGCGAACCGGCGGTGGTGTTTTCCTTCGGCGTGCTGGTCGCGGGCTGCGGGCTGCTGGCCGCCTTCGGCTGGAGCGACATCCGGGCCACCGACTGGGCGGCGCTGCCGGCCATCGTCTGGATCACCGTGATCTATCTCGCGCTGTTCGCTTCGGCCGCCACCTTCGTGCTGTTGCAGTTCGCCAGCCTAAACCTGCCGAGCGCCAAGGTCATGGCCTATACCTATCTGGTGCCGGCCTGGGTCATCCTGTGGGAACTGGCCCTGGGCCACGCGGCGCCGCCGGCTCTGGTCGCCGGGGGCATCCTGCTGACCGTGGTGGCGCTGGGCCTGCTGCTCGGCGATGACGGCCGACCCGCCGCCGCGCCGGCCTACCCCTCGGACAGTTCGCGCTCGAGATAGCGTTCGAAGGCTTCGAGGTTGACCGGCTCGAACTGGCCGAACCCCTGCATCCAGACCGAGGCCGCCTTGAGCGCATCGGGCTCCAGCTTGCACCATTTCAGGCGGCCGCGCTTTTCCTGGCTGATCAGCCCGGCATTGGCCAGGATCCCCAGATGCTTGGAAATCGCCGCCAGCGACATCTCGAAGGGTTCGGCCACATCGGTGACCGCCATATCGTCCTCGAGCAGCATCGCCAGGATCGCCCGCCGGGTCGGATCGGCGAGCGCGGAGAAGACCGTATCCAGCGCGTTTCCCTCAGTCATGCCTTGGCCGTAACCGCCCGCGCCCTCCGGGTCAAGCGCCGGGCCGGGCCGCAGGGCGGCAAATGCCGAAACTCAACCGGATCGTTGAATATGCCTTTTGCCGCAAAAACAGGACACGCCGGCCTGCGACAGACTCGACACCCTGTCTTCATCTCTTGAAAAATACTCAAAAAACAACAGCTTGAACAGGTTTTCCGGCTGCGGTTTGCGCGGTTGACTCAAGGCCCGCTGCACCGTAGCAATGCGCCAAGTTCACCAAGGGGGCTTCGCGCGTGACCGATCCCGACCAGAAACAGCGCCTGGCGCAGCTGGAACAGCGGATCGAGGCGGCCAAACTGGCCCAGGCACCCAAGCCCCGCGTGGACGAACACTATTCGGCGGCCAATCTGGCCTGGCGCATGGTGATCGAACTGGTGGCCGGTCTCGGGATCGGCTTCGGCATCGGATACGGGCTGGATATCCTGTTTGGAACCCTGCCCATCTTCATGGTGCTGTTTACATTGCTGGGTCTCGCGGCCGGTATCAAGACGATGCTGCGCAGCGCCAAGGAGATCCAGAAGGAACAAGAGGCCGAAACGGCCGAGAGAGACGAGAGGACGTAAACGTGGCAAGCGAAGCACACGGCGCAGAAGAAGGCGGCCTGGTATTCCACCCGATGGATCAGTTCATTGTGAAGCCGCTTTTCGGCGGTGATCACATCGGCATGTTCACCATCACCAACGTGACCCTCTGGATGGCCCTGGCGGTGCTGGCGGTGATTGCTCTGATGGTCTTCGGCACCCGCCGCCGCGCGGTTGTGCCCAGCCGTTCGCAGTCGATCGGCGAGCTGGCCTACGGCTTTGTCTACAAGATGGTCGAAGACGTGGCCGGCAAGGACGCGATCAAGTTCTTCCCCTATATCATGACCCTGTTCATGTTCATCGTCAGCGCCAACTTCCTCGGCCTGCTGCCGATGAGCTTTGCCACCACCTCGCATTTCGCCGTGACCGTGGTTCTGGCCCTGGCCGTGTTCCTGACCGTGACCGTCGTCGGCTTTGTCAAGAACGGCGCCGCCTTCCTGGGCCTGTTCTGGGTCTCGAGCGCGCCCCTGCCGCTGCGTCCGGTGCTGGCCCTGATCGAAGTCATCAGCTACTTTGTGCGCCCGGTCAGCCACAGCATTCGTCTGGCAGGCAACATCATGGCCGGCCACGCGGTTCTCAAAGTGTTCGCCGGTTTTGCCGCCATCGCAGTGGTCAGCCCGCTGTCGGTTGTCGCAATCACCGCAATGTATGGTCTCGAGGTCCTGGTGGCCTTCATCCAGGCCTATGTCTTCACCATCCTGACCTGTGTCTACCTGAAGGATGCGCTGCATCCCTCGCACTAAAGCAAAGGTGCGCGCAGGGCGCGCACCCCAAGACACAGGTTCTACTCGCACATATCTAATTCCAACTTCCAATCGTAAGGAGATACACCAATGGAAGGTCAACTCGCACATATCGGCGCAGGTCTCGCAGCAATCGGTTCCGGCGCAGCCGCTATCGGTGTTGGTAACGTTGCAGGCAACTACCTGGCCGGCGCACTGCGCAACCCCTCGGCCGCAGCATCGCAAACCGCGACCCTGTTCATCGGTATCGCGTTCGCAGAAGCACTGGGCATCTTCTCGTTCCTGGTTGCTCTGCTGCTGATGTTCGCCGTCTAAGCCGACTGGACTTATCCTTACGTGCGGGCGCGGGCGCGTTTTTGACAGCGCCCCGCCCGTGACCCAACGGAAGTTCCCAGGAGGACGACATGGCATCTTCAACCACGGAAGCCACTAGCCACGCCGCAGACGCCGCCGCGTCGGCGCCCGGCATGCCGCAGCTCGACTTCTCGAACTGGGGCAACCAGATTTTCTGGCTGCTGATCGCGCTGATCGCGATCTACCTCGTCCTGTCGCGCATTGCGCTGCCGCGCATCGCCGCGGTTCTGGCCGAGCGCCAGGGGACCATCACCAATGACATCGCCGCAGCCGAAGAGCTGAAGGCGAAAGCCGCCGCCGCGGAAGAGGCCTACAACAAGGCGCTGGCCGATGCCCGTGCCGAAGCCCAGGCCATCGTTGCCGCCGCCAAGGCCGAAATTCAAAGCGACCTCGACGCGGCCACCGCCAAGGCGGATGCCGAGATTGCCGCCAAGGCCGCCGAGTCGGAAAAGGCGATCGCCGAAATCCGTGCCAGCGCGCTTGAAAGCGTCAAGGCCGTGGCCACCGAAACCGCCGGCGAAATCGTCGCCGCGCTGGGTGGCAAGGCAGACGACAAGGCGGTTGCCGCCGCTGTCGGCACTCGGATGAAAGGGTAAGGATCATGCGGAAACTTGCAATTCTTCTCGCCCTGACCGCGGCCAGCCCGGCCTTTGCCGCCAGCGGACCGTTCCTGTCGCTGAAGAACACCAACTTCATCGTTCTTCTGGCCTTCATCCTGTTCATCCTGGTGCTGCTGAAGTTCAAGGTGCCGTCGCTTCTGGGCGGCATGCTCGACAAGCGCGCCGAGGGCATCCAGAGCGAGCTGGACGAGGCCCGCGCCCTGCGCGAAGAGGCGCAGACCATCCTTGCCTCCTACGAGCGCAAGCAGAAGGAAGTCGCCGAGCAGGCGGGCCGCATCGTCGAGCACGCCAAGGCCGAGGCCGCCAATGCCGCCGAACTGGCCAAGGAAGATCTCAAGGCCTCGATCGCCCGCCGTCTGGCGGCCGCGCAGGACCAGATCGCCTCGGCCGAGGCCAGCGCCGTCAAGGAAGTGCGCGATCAGGCGATCACCGTCGCCGTCGCCGCGGCCAACGAGGTGATCGCCAAGCAGATGACCGCCGCACAGGGCAACAAGCTGATCGACGACGCCATCGCCGAAGTCGACGCCAAGCTGCACTGAGCCCTGCGCCCGTCACGCCTTGGAAAGCCCGGCCTCTGGCCGGGTTTTTCGTTTTGGCGGTGCTGTCCGGGGCACAGACAGGTCGGGGTGATGCGCAGGCCGGGGTGATTCGATGTGTGAACTCGTCTCCGGTGATGCGTGCAAGCACGCATCCTACGAGGGGAAACCGCGCCTTTGTTGATGCGTGCAAGCACGCATCCTACGGGGGGACCACGCTTTTGTTGATGCGTGCAAGCACGCATCCTACGGGGGACGAGGTAGGGTTCGTGCTCGCACGCACCACCCCGATCCTCCGTCACACATGCGCCGCCACGCCCAACCGCCACATACGCTCACCGCACCGGATCGAACCGCGCGTCGTTAAGGCTGCAATCGCGGATCACGTCGCGCCCGCAGGGCACCGGGGTCAGATCCTTGGACAGGCACACCCGCGCCTCCTGGATGAAACCGTCGCGGCAGGTGATGGTCAGCATGTCCGCATCAAGCTGCGGGTTGGCCTTGAGAAAGGCCTCCTCGACCACCGAGGCCGGCAGCCTGACCGGTTTGTCCAGCTTTCGGAACACCTCGGGCCGGGTCACGCTGTCATAGGCGCGGCGCGACAGGGCATAGTAATCCTCGGCCGCGAGACCCGAGCAGCGGCCATGTTTCTTCCACTGGTACCAGGCAAGTCCCGATGTGCCCATGATGTCGGCCATGCCCTCGCTCAGCCAGCGTGGCGGGTTGCGTTCGGCGGTTACGCAATGCTCGGGCCAGCCGCGGTGATACTGCGGCCAGAGCCCGTGCAGCACCCAGCCGAAATCTTCGCTCGCATCGCATTGCGGCGATCCCTTGGCATCGCCCTCGATCGCGCACCAGTTCGGCGACCAGCTCAGCGCCATGACGTAATAGTCGAATTCGCCGGCGATATCCTCGCCGGCATGGGCCGCGCCGCCCAGCAACAGGGCGCTCAGTAGGTATTTCGCAATCCGCATTCACTCTTTCCTTATGCGCTGGATGGCACTATATAGCGCTCAAGTTCCCCGACAACGGAAACCCGCACCCGCAACAGGTGCAGCCTGCACCGCCGGGCAGCGGAGAAGATATGCGTCGGGACGAGACCTGTAAGGAGACATGCACATGACCAAATTGCTGCACCCCAAGGCGACCGCCGTTTGGTTGGTCGACAACACCACGATCAGCTTCAAGCAGATTGCCGATTTCGTCGGCATGCACGAGCTGGAGATTCAGGGCATCGCCGATGGCGATGTCGCGGTGGGCGTGAAGGGGTTTGACCCGATCGCCAATCACCAGCTGAAGCAGGAAGACATCGACAACGCCCAGGACAACCCGCTGTTCAAGCTGGTGGTGCGTTTCAACGCGGCGGCCGCCGGCGAGGAGAAACGCCGTGGCCCGCGCTATACGCCGCTGTCCAAACGTCAGGACCGCCCGGCGTCGATCCTGTGGCTGGTCAAGTTCCACCCCGAACTGTCGGACGGCCAGATCAGCAAGCTGGTCGGCACCACCAAGCCGACCATTCAGGCGATCCGCGAGCGCACCCATTGGAACATCTCCAACATCCAGCCCATCGACCCGGTGGCGCTGGGACTGTGTAAACAGTCCGAGCTGGATGCAGTGGTGCAGAAAGCCGCTGCCAAGAAGGCCGCCGAAGGCGACGTGATGAGCGATGACGAACGTCGCAAGCTGGTCTCGACCGAACAGTCGCTGGGCATGGAGGCCGAACCGAGGATCCCGACCGCCATCGAGGGGCTCGAGACCTTCTCGCTTTCGGGCAGCGACGAGGATGAGGACGACAAGGGCGACGACGACTTCTCGGATGCCGACAGCTTCTTCAACCTGCCCTCGGATGACGAGGACGAACAGCCCTGAGCCCTCGCGCCGGACACAAGAAAAGGCCTCTCGCTGCGAGAGGCCTTTTTTGTTGCCACCGGGGGCGGCGGGTTGCGCGGGGTGCCCTGACGACGGGGGCCGCGCGCCCGCCGCGCCGCAGGCTCAGAGCGTCTTGCGGGCGCTGAGCGCGGCGCTGATCGTGCCCTCGTCGAGATAGTCGAGCTCGCCGCCCACCGGCACGCCCTGGGCCAGCGAGGTCAGCCGCACCCGCCCCTCGAGCTGATCGGCGATGTAATGGGCGGTGGTCATGCCCTCGACGGTGGCGTTGAGCGCCAGGATCACCTCGGTGATGCCCTCGCTGGCGACCCGGTCGACGAGGCGCGGGATCGACAGCTCTTCGGGGCCGACCCCGTCGAGCGCCGACAGGGTGCCGCCGAGCACGTGATAGCGCCCCTTGAAGGCACCGGCGCGTTCCATGGCCCAGAGGTCCGACACCTCTTCGACGACGCAGATCTCGCCGGTGGCGCGTTTCTCGCTGGCGCAGATCTCGCAGATGTCCGAGGTGCCGACATTGCCGCAGTTGAGGCATTCGCGGGCCGAGACCGCCACCGCCTGCATGGCGTCGGCCAGCGGGGTAAGCAGCAGTGCGCGTTTGCGGATCAGGTGCAGCACCGCCCGGCGCGCGCTGCGCGGGCCGAGGCCCGGCAGCTTGGCCATCATCTCGATCAGCGTGTCGATCTCATTGCGGCTCATCGCATCTGTCTCCGACCGGAGCGCCGGCGGCTGGGCCGGCGTTTTGAGTATTTATGGCAAGATGAAGCCGGGGCTGCGGGATCAGAACGGCATCTTGAAATCGGCCGGCAGGCCGAGACCTTCGGTCAGCTTGGCCATTTCCGCCTCGGCGCGGGCGGCGGCCTTTCCCTGGGCGTCCTTGATCGCGGCGAGGATCAGGTCTTCGACCACTTCCTTGTCGTCGCCGTTGAAGATCGAGGGGTCGATGTCGAGGCCCTTCAGTTCGCCCTTGGCCGAGGCGGTCGCCTTGACCAAGCCGGCGCCGCTTTCGCCGGTGACCATGAGATTGTGCAAATCGTCCTGCATCTGCGCCATCTTGGTCTGCATTTCCTGGGCCTGTTTCATCATCTTGGCCATATCGCCGATGTTGCCTAGTCCTTTGAGCATGGAACTCTCCTGTGTGTTGGCCGGGCGGCGTGCCGCCGAAAGGGGTCGGCCCTATATCGTGTGTCGCTGCCGCGAGGGCAAGGCTCAGTCTTCCTCGAAGGGATCCCATTCGTCCTCGACCTCGGGCAGGGCCTCGGCCATGGCTTCGGCGGCGATGTCGCTCCGGGTCTTGATGGCGGTGATGCGCGCCTTGGGAAAGGCCGTGATCACCGCCTGCACCATGGGGTGTTTTCCGGCCTCGTCCTTGAGGGCGTTCTCGGCGGCGTCGCGCCTTTCGACGATGGTGTCGCCGCCGCCCTGGTTGACCACGGTCACCGCCCAGCGGTTGCCGGTCCAGGTCTGAAGCCTGGCGCCGAGGCGCTGCGCGAGGTCCGAGGGCGCGGTGTCGGTGGGCTGGAACTCGATGCGGCCGGGACGGTAGGAGACCAGGCGCAGGTCGGCCTCGACATCCATCAACAGCTTGCCGTCGCGGTTCCTGCGGATGAGTTCGAGCACGTGATCGAAGGTGGCGTAGCGGGCCAGGCCCGGCGCGGCCTGTGGTGCCAGGGCGGCCACCGTGCCGCCGGGGGCGCCGCCGAGATGGCCTCCGACATGGCCGCTGACATGGCCAGCGACGGGGGCGGTGGCATAGGCCTGGGCGCCGCTGCCGGCATGAGTGCCTGCAACACCACCGGGGCCACCGGGCAGGGGCGGCGGCGTGTCCTGCAATTTCCGCAGCAGTTCCTCGGGGCTGGGCAGGTCGGCGACATGAGTGAGCCGGATGACCGCCATCTCGGCCGCCATCATCGCGTTGGGCGCGGCGGCGACCTCTTCCAGTGCCTTCAGCAGCATCTGCCACATGCGGGTCAGGACGCGCATCGGCAGCTTGTCGGCCATGGACTGGCCGCGGGCGCGCTCGTCGGGGCTGATCGTCGGGTCGTTGGCCGCATCGGGGGTGATCTTGACCACGCTGACCCAATGGGTGATCTCGGCGAGATCGCGCAGCACCGCCATCGGATCGGCGCCATCGGCATATTGCGCCGACAGTTCGGACAGAGCGCCGCCGGCCTCGCCCTTCATGATCATGTCGAAGAGATCCAGCACCCGGCCGCGATCGGCAAGCCCCAGCATGGCGCGCACCTGATCGGCGCTGGTTTCGCCGGCGCCGTGGCTGATCGCCTGATCCAGCAGCGACTGGGCGTCGCGGGCCGAGCCTTCGGCGGCGCGGGTGATCAGGGCCAGCGCATCCTCGCTGATCTCGGCCTTTTCGGCGCTGGCGATGCGGCGCAGCATGGCGATCATGTCTTCGGGTTCGATGCGACGCAGATCAAAACGCTGGCAGCGCGACAGCACCGTCACCGGCACCTTGCGGATCTCGGTGGTGGCGAAGATGAACTTGACGTGAGCCGGCGGCTCTTCGAGGGTTTTCAGCAGCGCGTTGAAGGCGCTGGTCGAGAGCATGTGCACCTCGTCGATGATATAGATCTTGTAGCGCGCCGAGGCCGCGCGGTAATGCACCGAATCGATGATCTCGCGGATGTCGCCGACGCCGGTGCGGCTGGCGGCGTCCATCTCCATCACGTCGACATGGCGCCCTTCCATGATCGCCACGCAATGTTCGCATTTGCCGCAGGGTTCGGTGGTGGGGCCGCCGTTGCCGTCTTCGCCGATACAGTTCATCCCCTTGGCGATGATCCGCGCGGTGGTGGTCTTGCCGACGCCGCGAATGCCGGTCATGACAAAGGCCTGCGCGATGCGGTCGGCCTCGAAGGCGTTCTTCAGCGTGCGCACCATGGCCGATTGCCCGACCAGATCGGCAAAGGTCTCGGGGCGGTACTTGCGGGCGAGAACCTGATAGGCGGCTTCGGGCGTGTCGGACATGGCGGCCTTTGGGATTCGTGGATTTGGCTCCAAACTAGGCCGGGCAGGGCGGCGCGTCCATGGGGCAGCCGGCTTTTGTGTGGCGCGCGGCACGGCGCGCGCGGCTTCCGGAGCGGTGCAGGCGCGAAAGCCCTGCTTCGCAGGGTGAAACGGGCCGGTGCTGGGGCCAGGGGGAGGACAGTATGGGATTTTCCATTTGCGAGCTGGACGCCGGAGCGGGCCGGCTCGGCATCTGCCCGGCGCCGGGACGGTTCGGCGACTACCGGGGGGATCTCGGGGCGATTCTCGGCTGGCGTCCCGATCTGGTGCTGTCGATGACCGAGCCCCAGGAATTGGCGCGCATCAATGCCGGAGGGCTGTGCGCGGCACTGGGCGCGGCGGCGGTTGCCCATATCGAACTGCCGGTGCGGGACTTTGGTGCGCCGCAGGGCGAGACCTTGCAACGCTGGCCTGCCGCCTCGCGCTTGGCCCGCTGCCGTCTCGGCGAAGGCGGGCGGGTTCTGGTGCATTGCTACGGCGGCTGCGGGCGCTCGGGGATGGCGATCCTGCGCATTCTGGTCGAGATGGGCGAAGCGGGGCCGGCGGCGCTGGCACGGCTGCGCGCGGTGCGCGCCTGCGCGGTGGAAACCGACGAACAGCGGCGCTGGGGCTTTGCCGGCCACTGTTGATCGGCCGCTGATGAGGGGCCATTGATGACGGGCCATGCGCCCGCCTGCCGGGCAGGCCCGGTCTTGTGACCATTCATTGGGGGGCTGACGGTGAGAGGCTGGACATCGACCCAAGCGGGGCTCGTTGTGGCTGCTTCCTTCCGGACCTGACCAGGTTGGCGAGGCGCTTGCCCGCGCCAACCTCTCGCCTGCCGATATAGTGGGCGCC
>NZ_JBFJVE010000022.1:0-21457 GCF_041624275.1 Shimia sp. | reverse complement strand
GTTTCGAAACCGGCGGCGCTTGCGGCCTGCGCACCGGCGGCGGCGGCGTCAGACACGACGCCACTCAGGTCCAGAGGCCCGCTGGCCGCTCCGGCGGTGACCACAAAGCCAGCGCCATTCTGGTTGGTCGGGGCGCGCGCCGGATCGGGGCGGAAATGCGCCTGGGTCTCGTCCCAGGTCAGCTTGCCGCCGCAGTGCGACCACAGGTGCACCACCGGCGACCAGCCACCCGACATGGCCACGGCGTCGCATTTGATCTCTTCCAGAACCGCGCCTTCTCCGGCCTGGGCGCAGATCGCCACGCCGGTCACGCGCTTGCTGCCCTTGACCTTGGCGATACCCTTGCCGTTCTCGACGCGGATGCCCATGGCGCGCGCTTCGTCGGCCAGCACCCCGCCACCCGAGGCGCGCGCATCCAGGATCACCGGCACTTCAAGACCGGCGTTTTTCAGCGCGATCGCGGTGCGATAGGCGTCATCGTTGTTGGTGACGACCACGGTGCGATCGCCTGAGGAGACGCCGTAATCGACCAGATAGTCGCGCACCGCCGAGGCCAGCATGACCCCGGGGATGTCATTGCCGGCAAAGGACAGCGGGCGTTCGATGGCGCCGGTGGCGGTGACGATCTGCTTGGTGCGGATGCGCCACAGGCGGTGGCGCGGGCCATCCATCTGCGGGGCGTGATCGGTCAGGCGCTCGTAGCCCAGCACATAGCCGTGGTCATAGACCCCTGCCCCCATCATGCGATTGCGCAGGGTGACGTTTTCCATGGCTTCGAGCTCGGCCACCAGCCGGTCGATATGCGCCGAGGCCGGCGCGCCGTCGATCTCGCCGCCGTCGACGGGCGTGCGGCCACCCCAATGGGCGGTCTGTTCCATCAGCAGCACCTTGGCCCCCGAGGCGCCTGCGGCCCGGGCCGCCTCGAGCCCGGCAATGCCGCCGCCGATCACCACCACATCGACGAAGGCATAGAAATGCTCGTAGGTGTCGGCGTCGCGGTCCTTGGGCACCTGGCCAAGGCCGGCCGACTGGCGCACGATGGGTTCGAACACATGTTTCCAGGCGAAGGCCGGGAACATGAAGGTCTTGTAATAGAAGCCCGCCGGGAAGAAACGGGTCATGTAGTTGTTCACCGCGCCGACATCGAACTCGAGGCTCGGCCAGTGGTTCTGGCTGGTGCAGCTGAGCCCGTCGAACAGCTCGGTGGTGGTGGCACGCTGGTTGGGTTCGAACTTGCCGCCCTGGCCGAGGTTGACCAGCGCGTTGGGCTCTTCGGCGCCCGAGGCGACGACGCCGCGCGGGCGGTGGTACTTGAACGAGCGGCCCATCATCATCTGGTCATTGGCCAGAAGCGCCGAGGCGAGCGTGTCGCCCTCGTAGCCGGTGAACTGCTTGCCGTTGAAGGTGAAATGCAGCTGTTTGCCCTTGTTCAGCAAACGGCCGCCGGTGGCGAGGCGGGTGCTCATGTGTCTGACCCCTTCGTGGTTTGTGGGGATGGGAGCCTTCGGCGAGGATATTTGGTGCAAGAGAAAGTCATGAGAACTCTCTCCACGTCCAGCCGGGGTGCTTGGCGGTGATGGCGTCCTTGATGTCCTGCGGCGGCTCCAGCGTCTGGGCGCTGTAGGTGCCGAAAACCTCGAGCGTAGTGGTCGAGCGGGCGGCGTGGAAGAACTTGCCGCAGCCGCTTTGGTGCCGCCAGCGTTCGAAATGCACCCCCTTGGGGTTCTCGCGCATGAAGAGATAGCCTTCGAACTCATCGTCGCTCGAGCCGGGGCCATAGCGCTTGAGATGCGCTTCGCCCTCGGCGTGGAGTTCGGTTTCCTCGGCATCGACGCCGCAATAGGGGCAGTTGAGGGTCAGCATGTCTTTGCCCTTTCCTTAATGTGCCACGCCGGCCGCGACGCTTTCGTCGATGAAGCGGCCCTCGATGAAACGGTCCATGCCGAATTCGGCGCAAAGCGGGCCCGGCTCGCCCCTGGCGATCAGCTCGGCCGTGGCCCAGCCGCCGCCGGGGATGGCCTTGAAGCCCCCCGTGCCCCAGCCGGCGTTGATGAAACAATTGCCCAGCGGCGTCTTGCCGATCACCGGCGAGCGGTCGCCGGTCACATCGACGATGCCGCCCCACTGGCGCAGCATCTTCAGCCGCGAGACGATGGGGAAGGTCTCGACCAGGGCGCGCACGGTTTCCTCGACATGGTGGAACGAGCCGCGCTGGGTGTAGTTGTTGAACCCGTCGGTGCCGCCGCCGATGACCATCTCGCCCTTGTCCGACTGCGACATGTAGCCGTGCACGGTGTTGGCCATGACCACTACGTCCATGCAGGGTTTGATCGGCTCGGAGACCAGCGCCTGGAGGGCGACGCTTTCCATCGGCAGGCGGAAGCCGGCCATGCGCGCCAGATCGCCCGAGTTGCCGGCCACCACCAGACCAAGCTTGTCGCAATCGATCGCGCCGCGGGTGGTGTCGACGCCGACCACCTTGCCGCCCGCCTGACGCACGCCGGTCACTTCGCATTTCTGGATGATGTCCATGCCCATGTCCGAGCAGGCCCGGGCATAGCCCCAGGCCACCGCGTCGTGTCGGCCGGTGCCGCCGCGTTCCTGCCAGAGCGCCCCCAGAACCGGATAGCGCGGACCGTCGATATTGATGATCGGCACCAGCTCCTTGACCCGCTCGGGGCCGATGAACTCGGTCTTCACCCCCTGCAGCGCATTGGCATGGGCGGTGCGCTCGTAGCCGCGGATCTCGGACTGGGTCTGGGCCAGCATCATCACGCCGCGCGGGGAGAACATGACGTTGTAGTTCAGATCCTGAGACATGGTCTCGTAGAGCGAACGGGCTTTTTCGTAGATCGCCGCCGAGGGATCCTGAAGGTAGTTGGAGCGGATGATGGTGGTGTTGCGGCCGGTGTTGCCGCCGCCCAGCCAGCCCTTTTCGATGATCGCGACATTGGTGATGCCGAAATTCTTGCCGAGGTAGAAGGCGGTGGCCAGGCCATGGCCGCCGGCACCCACGATGATCACGTCGTATTTCTTTTTCGGCTCCGGCGAACGCCAGGCGCGCTCCCAGCCTGTGTGGAACCGTGCGGCCTCGCGGGCGATGGCAAATGCTGAATAGCGTCTCATGGTCGTTGATTCCGGTGTCGGAGAAAGTCTGCTTTCGTCATACCCTGCCGGTGCCGGTTCTCACGGTATAAACCGTCCCTTTGCCGGTCGGTTGCGACATCCGGGTCGCGACCGGCGTTTTGGCCTTTTTTCCGGCGTCCGGGCACGGTAGACGGGGGGCGAAACCAGCTGGAGAGGCCCCATGCTATTCTGGATCATCGCCGTTGTCATCGCGCTGGCCGTTCTCGGCCTGCTGACGCGCGCCCTGCTGATGGGACGCAGCGGAGAAGAGCCGCCGGCGGCCTATGACCTGCGCGTCTATCGCGACCAGCTGAAGGAAGTCGACCGCGACCTGGCGCGCGGCGTGATCGCCGCCGCCGACGCGGAACGGGTGCGCACCGAGGTCTCGCGGCGCATTCTGGCGGCGGATGCGCAGCTTCAGAGCGGCGGCGACAGCGGCGGCCAGCCGCGCGCCGGCGCGACCGCCCTGATGGCGCTGATGGCGCTGGTGGTGCTTGGCGGCGGGCTCGGGCTGTACTGGGTTCTGGGCGCGCCGGGCTATGGCGACCTGCCGTTGCAGGCGCGGATCGCCGCCTCGAAGGAACTGCACGCAAGCCGCGCCAGCCAGGCCGAATTCGAGGCCAAGCTGCCGGCGCCGGCGCCGCTGAACCCCGAGAACGAATATACCGCGCTGGTGCTCAAGCTGCGCGACAAGGTGGCCGGGCGGCCGGACGACCTGCAGGGGAACAGGCTTCTGGCCCGCACCGAGGCCAATCTTGGCAATGACCGCGCCGCCTATGCGGCGCAGCGCGAGGTGCTGCGGCTTCTGGACGAGAAGGCCACCGCGCAGGATCACATCTTCTATGCCGAGCTGATGATCTCCGCGACCCAGGGCTATGTCTCGCCCGAGGCCGAGGCGGCGCTGACGGCGGCGATGAAACTGGCGCCGCGCCATCCGGTGGCGCGCTATTACTGGGGCCTGATGCTGATCCAGAACGACCGCCCCGACCTGGCCTTCCAGATCTGGGAAGAGCTGCTTTACGAAGGGCCGGCAGAGGCGCCATGGCTGATCCCGATCCGGGCCCGCATCGAAGAGCTGGCCTGGCTCGCCGGGGTCGATTTCCGCATGCCCGCCGCTGCCGAAACCCCTGCCGGACCGACGCCCGAGGATCTCGAGGCCGCCGGCCAGATGAGCGCCGAAGAGCAGCAGGAGATGATCCGCGGCATGGTCGCCAGCCTCGCCGAGCGGCTCGACGACGAAGGCGGCTCGGCCGAGGAATGGGCGCGGCTGATCGGCGCCTATGGCACGATGGGCGACAGCGCCGAGGCGGCCTCGGCCTGGGACCGGGCGCAAAGGGTATTTGACGGCGACGGCGCGGCGCTGGCCGTCTTGCGCGCCGCGGCGGCGCAGGCCGGGCTGGTGCAATGATCCATGTCCATGAGCACATGGAAGACCTGGCCGCGGCCCTGCCCCGCATGCAGGCGCTGATGGGGCTGGACCTCGGCACCAAGACCATCGGCGTCGCGGTCTCGGACAGTTTTCAGTCGGTGGCGACGCCGCTCGAGACCGTGAAGCGCAAGAAATTCGGCACCGACGCGGCGCGGCTTCTGGAAATCATCGACCATCGCAGCGTCGGCGGCATCATCCTAGGCCTGCCGCTGAACATGGACGGCTCGGAAGGGCCGCGCGCCCAGTCGACCCGCGCCTTTGCCCGCAACCTGTCGAAACTCACCCCCCTGCCGATCGGCTTCTGGGACGAGCGGCTGTCGACCGTGGCCGCCGAAAGGGCGCTTCTCGAGGCGGATACGACACGCAAGCGTCGCTCCGAGGTGATCGACCACGTGGCGGCCTCGTTTATTCTTCAGGGGGTGCTGGACCGGCTGGCCCATCTGAGGAGCGACATGTGAGCGGCAAATCCGAGAAAGATCGCGTCTGGAAACGCAACGAGGTGGACAGCCCCTGCGTGCAGGTCTGCGTGATCCACCCTGAAGAGCGGCTGTGCACCGGCTGCCTGCGCAGCATCGACGAGATCAGCCGCTGGTCGAAGATGACACCGGATGAGCGCAGCGCCATCATGCAGGAACTGCCGGCGCGCGCACCGCGCCTGCGCAAGCGCCGTGGCGGGCGCGCCGCGCGCACGGCGCGCTGACCCCGGTGGTCATGCCCGGCGGGTGCTGCCCCCCGCCGCCCCCCGCCGCCCGGCGCAGGACCGGCGCAGGACCGGCGCTTACCAGAAAGCCTTGCGCAGCATGTTCAGCGCCACCAGCGTCAGGAACACCGCGAACACCCGCTTCAGCGGCTTGGGGTCCATGGCATGGGCGATCCTGACCCCCAGCGGCGCGGTCAGCAGCGTCATCGCGATGACCAGCAGAAAGGCCGGCACATTCACCGCGCCAATGGTGAAGGGCGGGCGCGAAGGTGCTGAAATGTCAAGCAGAAGAAAGCCCGCGACCGAGGGCACCGCGATCAGCACCCCAAAGCCCGCCGCCGTCGCCACGGCGCGGTGGATGGCCACGTTGTGCAGCGCCATCAGCGGCACGCCGAAACTGCCGCCGCCGATCCCCATCAGCACCGACATGAAGCCCACCGCCGGGCTGAAAAGCGCCCGCCTGAGGCCCTTGGGCATCTCGGCGGCAAGGCGCCACTCGGGGCGGCCGAAGCCCATGTAAAGGCCGATCACGATGCCGAGACAGCCAAAGATCGCCTGCAGCGTGACCGAGCGCAGCGCGGCCGCCACCAGCACCCCCAGCACCGCGCCGACGGCAATGCCCGGCGCCCATGTGCGCAGGATCGACCAGTCGACGGCGCCCTTCCGGTTGTGGCTCAGAACCGAGCGCACCGAGGTGACGATGATGGTCGCCAGCGAGGTCGCCAGACACACCTGCATCAGCTGCGCGCCGCCATATCCCAGCGCCTGAAAGGCATAGAAGAAGGCCGGCACCAGGATGATGCCGCCGCCGACCCCGAGCAGGCCGGCCAGCACCCCGGCAAAGGCGCCGATCACCATCAGCATGGCGACCAGTGGCAACAGAAGCGAGAGATCGGGCATCGGGTCGTTCCTTATCGGCGGGCCTTATCGGCGGGGTTGATGGCAGGGGGCGCGGGCGGGCATCGGCGTCACGCGGACCGGGCGGGTTCGGCGGCCGCGGTGACATGGGCCAGTGCCGCGAGCAGCAGTTCGGGCCCGGCATTCTTGCGGCTGGCCCCTTCCGACAGGGTGCGGCGCCACATCCGCGCCCCGGGGCGTCCGGCGAAAAGGCCCAGCATGTGGCGGCTGATCTGGTGCAGACGCCCGCCCCCGGTCAGGTGACGCTCGATATAGGGCAGCATGTCGGCGACCGCCTGTTCGGCAGTCGTGGCATGGTCGCGGCAAAAGATCAGCCGGTCGGCCCCCAGCAGGATCTCGGCCGGGCTGTGATAGGCGGCGCGCCCGATCATCACCCCGTCAAGCCCGGCCTCGAGAAAGCCCTGCGCCTCGGCCAGCGAGGCCACGCCACCATTGACCGACAGGTGCAGCTGCGGAAAGGCCGCCTTCATCTCGTGTACAAGAGCGTAGTCCAGCGGCGGAATATCGCGGTTCTCCTTCGGGCTCAGCCCCTTGAGCCAGGCCTTGCGGGCATGGATGGTGACACGGCGCACCCCGGCCCCTGCAATCTTATCAAGGAAATCCGGCAGCACCTCGCGCGGCTCCTGATCGTCGACGCCGATGCGGCATTTCACCGTCACCTCGACCGGGCTCGCGGCGATCATTTCCGCCGCGCAGTCGGCCACCAGCCCCGGGGATTTCATCAGCACCGCCCCGAAGGTGCCCGACTGCACCCGGTCCGAGGGGCAGCCGACATTGAGGTTGACCTCGTCATAGCCGCGCGCCGCCGCCAGCCGGGTCGCCTCGGCCAGTTCGCGCGGGTCCGACCCGCCCAGCTGCAGCGCCACCGGGTGCTCTTCGGGGCTGTGGTCCAGCAGATGCACCGCCCCGCCCCGCACCAGCGCCGGGGCGGTGACCATCTCGGTGTAAAGCAGGGTCTCGCGCGACAGCAGCCGGTGCAGATAGCGGCAATGGCGGTCGGTCCAGTCGAGCATCGGTGCGACGGAAAGGCGGGCTGCTTTTCGTGCGTTATCTTTCAAAGCGTTCACTCCATATGCCCCGAATTTGCCCTGAACTCGGCGTCACACGATATCGCCTGGGTTCACCGAAATTCCGGGGGGGTTCGGAGGGTCTTGATTCGAGCGTGCTACGGTTTAGCACATCTCGCAGGCGCGGACAGGTGCCCGAGAACCGCGCCTTCCGCTGCCAAGACCCCTGCGCCGCCCCAGGTTTCAGATGCGCTCTGCCGCCTGACTTCGCAGCGCGGAGGCCGGTAGGCGACGAGCATTTGCCGCAACAAGGTCAGGCGGCATCGCGGCGCCGGGCCGCGCGGTGCATGACATGGCTGAAACCGGTTGCGCCGCCTCGAACGCCGACCTCGGCGATACCCGCAGCGGAAGGCACACCGCCCGGAATACCAAAGCCCTGACGCGTCGGAAACAAAGCCGGTTACAAGAACTGCGCCAAGAGCGCGCGGAAAGTGGCGGCAAGCTCTTCGCGGGTGCGGGTTTCGCTTCCGATCTGCCCCTGCATGAGGTGGCGGAACGCGCCATCCAGCAGCGCATAATAGATCTCGATCTGTTCGGGCACGGGTTTTCCGGCCCGTTCGAAGGCCGAGCGCACGATGTCGATCAGCATACCTTCGATCTCTGCCACCACCGGGCGGAAGCTGGCGTCAAACATCGCTTGGGTCCGAATGTCATACCACAGGCGATGGGTCATCTCATCGTCGACAATCGATGAAACCAGCGCCTCGGAAAAGGCCGAGATCACCTGTTCGCGCCCGCGTGACTCGTTCAGCGCCTCGACGATGTTGCGAACGAATTCCTGCTTGTAGATCGAGACGCAGTAGATGATCAGGTCCGACCGATCCTCGAAGTAGTAATGCAGCATCCCCAAGGACAGATCGCATTTGTCCGCGATATCCCGCAGCGACGTATTGGCATAGCCCAGCTCTTTCAGTGCCTCGATGGCGCTTTCCGCGATCTGACGTTTCTTGGCTTCTCTCTTGGCGCTTTTTCGTTCGGCGCGCGCCTTCAGTTTTGCAGGCAGTTCATTCATGGGACACACATCGGCGTTCGCCAGGCGGAAGGCAAGCCCTTCCGCCCGCAAATTCCGTCTAACCCATCAGGGCGTGGTAGAATATCCTCGGCAGCTTGAGCCAACTCGGCCGGTGCTGAAATCGGGTCAAGGCCTCGCCGATCTTGTGCTGACGCTTGTTGGTTATGAAGAATGGCGGGCGTGGCAACAAAGAGAACTGCAGCGACAGCAGCCCGCGCGGAAAGGGCCGCCAGGGGGCCCTGACCACGCAGCGTTCGGTGTTCTCGAGCATGAAGCTATTGTGCACGGTGCCAATTCCCGAACCGACGTCGTCAATTGTGTGACCGGGAAAAGCGCCCCAGGGACAGGCGGTGATCAGAAAGCCCAGGCCGCACCAGCCATTGATGCCAATCGTGCCATAGCGCAGTTCGGCAAGGATTTCCTCGAACCGTTTCCTGCCTATCTTGCGGATCGTCTTCGGGTGGATCAGAATCTGACCACCCAGGGTTCCCGCGAGTTCCTCGTTGGCGAAACGCACCGCCGCCTCGAGGTAGGTGGCCGGATCAGGCGCATCCAGTTCCTTGATACTCAGAGCCGGCGCGAAAACCTCGCAGGACGCGTTGAACATGTCCTCGCGGAACTCGCCGACGACCAGTGGCGGCGCAATCGGGCCCCGGTCGACCCTGTCAACCCTGCCACTGTGCTCGGCATAGGTCTCGAGGCGCTGTTCAGCGCCGGGATACCAGGCCGGACGGGTCGACTTGGACGCGACGTTCTTGACCGCAGCGATCAGCCGCGCCCCCTTGTTCCAGCCTTTGGGCATGACAAGCGCCTGAACGGCCACGCAGTTGTGGCCCGAGTTATGCAGCTTCATCGTGGCAATGTTTTCCGCCTGAAAGCTGATGTCTGTGGATGACCACGGTCCGGGCACCACGATGGTCGGGCCGACGCCACCGAGTTCCGAGGTGAAGCGTTTGGCGTTTTTCGGTGTGCCCGCTTTCCGGTTCCTTTCGGCTTCCTCTCCGACTCCCCAGACGATCGCATCATGGGTGCTGTTCGCCCCGGTTATGTGCAGTTCTTCGATTGTCGGGTGATCGCAGAGATAGGCCCCCCCTTTGGAATCGCCCCTGACGATGCGCAGATAGCCCTCGTCGATGAAAGGCTTCATCGCGATCTTGTAGTAGTCGGTCAGATAGTCGTTGACCGGGTTCATCTTCAGGATCACCACTTGGTTTTCCAGATACAGTTTTTGCAGAACGTCCAGCGGGGTGATGGCGTTGACGTTGCCGGCCCCGAGCACCAGGGCCACCTTGCCCCGACGCTGGTTCGCCGGCCCGTCATAGGCAGTGGCCGCGTGGGTTTTCAAGTTGGCCGCGTTCACCCCCTTCTGCATCCAGACCTCTGCCGAGACACCCGACAGCAACAATCGGTCCCACAGGGAATGAGGCAGCACCTTCACGGCCAGCTGGCCGGTCACCAGGTCCCGCGTCGGCAAATGGTCCAGGAACCTCTTCCCTTGCATCTGGCGCAGCGTGTTCATCAGACCATTGCAGCCGGCCATACAGGCGTAGGGTCCGGCAATCCACTCCTCGCCGGCCACGGCGGTGCCCGGTTTCAGGCCCTTCTTGCGGGCCGCCTCTTCTGCCCAGCCCTTGGCCACCTTGAGGATGCCGTCCTTCATATCCGCCAGCAGCCTGATCCGTTCGGGTACCGGCAAACGCGCCCATTTGTCCTTGTTGCCATCCAGAACCGTCAGCGCGTCCTCGTAGGCCTCATACAGGGCATCCTGCCCGGCCAGCGTGATTTGTGCCGCGTCAAGCATCTCAAACACCTCTTTCGATCAAAGTATTGCCGAACCGGGCGCGCAGCTGGTTCTTGAGCATCTTGCCCGTGGCATTCAGGGGGATTTCATCGGTGAACACCACGGCGTCGGGCACCTGCCAGCTTGCCACCTTGCCGTCATACATTGCGATGATCTCGCCCTCGCTCGGATCGGCCCCCTCGGCCTTTACGGCGATGACGATCGGACGCTCGTCCCATTTCGGATGCGCCGCGCCGATCGCAGCCGCCATGGCCACGCCGGGGTGCGATACGGCGATGTTTTCGAGATCAACCGAGGAAATCCACTCTCCGCCCGATTTGATAATGTCCTTGGTCCTGTCCCGGATCACCATGAAGCCATCCGCATCTATCGAGGACACGTCCCCGGTGTCGAACCAGCCATCATCCGTCGTCGCCGCAGCCTCCTTGCCGAAATAGGTCTCGACAACCCAGTGGCCACGGCACTGCAAAGCGCCCTGGGCCTCACCGTCATGGGGCAGCGGCCTGCCCTCATCGTCCACGATCCGCAGGTCGATCCCGAACGGAGGGCGGCCTTGCCCCAGGCGCAAAAGCGCCATCGCCTCGGCATCGAGGTCGGCATGTTTGCCTTTCGGCAGGTTGGCCGTTCCCAGAGGCGAGGTTTCGGTCATGCCCCAGGCATGAATCGTGTCGCAGTCATAGAGATCCCGGAAGGCCGCGATCATCGAAGGTGCCGCAGCCGAACCGCCAATGACGTTGCGGCGCAGGGTCGCCATCCTGGAGCCGTTTTTCTCGGCCGAGGCCAGCAGCATCATCCAGATTGTCGGCACGCCCAGCGCCAGGGTGACCTTTTGGTCGTCAATCAGGCCCAGCAGGCTGTCACCATCCAGCATCGGGCCGGGCATCACCAGCTTGGCGCCGGTCATCGCGGCGGCGTAGGGAATTCCCCAGGCGTTTGCGTGGAACATCGGAACAACCGGCAGGATCGTCTCGGATGCCGAAAGTGCCAGCGCATCCGGCAATGAGATCGCGAAGGTATGGATCATCGTCGAGCGATGGTAGTAGAGCACCCCCTTGGGATTGCCGGTCGTGCCTGATGTGTAACACAGGGAGCAGGCCGTATTCTCGCTGATCCGAGGCCATTCATAGCCGTCATCGCCCTCTTCGATCAGCTCGTCGAAAAACACGGCTTCCGGCAGAGCCGCAACGACATCCTCGTCGCGCGCGCCCATGAAAATGAAATGTTCGATCGTCTTCAGCTGCGCTTTCGTTGCCGTGATCAAGGGCATGAAGGTCTTGTCGAAAAGGATCGCCCTGTCGCCGGCATCGTTGCAGATGAAGATGAACTGCTCGGGTGGCAGGCGCGGGTTCAGCGTGTGGCAGACCATGCCGCCGCCGGAAACCGCGAACCAGGTTTTCAGGTGGCGATGGTTGTTCCAGGCCAGGGTGGCAACTCGGTCGCCCTGCTCCAGGCCAAGGGTGCCCAAGGCCGAAGCAAGCCTGCGCGAAGCGGCGGCCACCGCGCTCCAATTCGTGACATTCAATTCACCTGTCGTCTCGCGGCTGACGATTTCGGTATCCGCGTGGTATTTCCCGGCATGCACGATCAGATCGCTGATCAGCAGCTCTTGTTTCATCATCGAACCCAGCATGGGCGGTCTCCCGGTTTTTCGGTCATGTTTGAAGCCTCCGCCCCTGCACAAGGCGCGGATCGGTTTAACGGATCAGGCGGCGTATTCGGCCTTGATCATGTCGGCGCATTTCTCTCCGATCATGATCGACGGCGCGTTGGTGTTGCCCGACACCAGCAGCGGCATGACCGAGGCGTCGGCCACGCGCAGACCTTGCAGCCCGTGCACTTTCAGCTGCGGGTCGACCACGGCCATGTCGTCGATGCCCATCTTGCAGGTCCCCACGGGGTGATACACCGTGTCGGCACGGTTGCGGATATGCTGCTCCCATTCTGCGTCCGTGGTGTTGTCATGCACGCCGAAGAGTTCCTTGTGCCGGTATTTCGCCAAGGCCGGCGCCTCGAGAATGGCGCGGGTCATCTTGGCCCCCCTGATCAGGGTCTGCAGATCGCGGTCATCCGAAAGGAATTTCGGATCAATGCCGGGCGCCGCCAACGGATCGTCGGACTGCAGGAAAACCTCGCCCCGCGAATGCGGCCGCAGCACGCAGACATGGCAGGAATAGCCATGCCCCAGATGCAGCTTGCGCGCATGGTCATCGACAATGGAGATCACGAAATGGGTCTGCACATCCGGGCGCTCCAGGGCCGGATCGGTTTTGAAGAAGGAACCGCATTCGGTGATTGTTGAGGCGACCATGGAATTGCCATGCTTGCGCCATTTGAAGATTTCGCCGACCAGTTTTACCGTCGCACGCAGCCCGATGCCGAGATTGTCGCGATCCTTGGACTTGTAGGCCATGATGAAATCGAGATGGTCCTGCAGGTTCTGTCCGACGCCCGGGGATTCATGCACCATCCCGATCCCGTGCGGGGTGATATCCTGAGGCCGGCCGACACCGGACAACTGCAGCAGCTGCGGCGACTGGAAGGCGCCACCACTGAGGATCACCTCCTTGCGGGCATGAACCTGCTTGGTTTTCTTCCCCTGACGATAGGCTATGCCGACCGCCCGCTTGCCTTCGAACAGGATTCTGGTGGCATGCGCCCCGGTGATCACCGTGAGATTGGGGCGCTTGTCCATGACCGGAAACAGATAGCCCGAAGCGGCGGAACAGCGCTCGCCATTCTTTTCCTTGTCGTGCCAGATCGTGGTCTGCCAGTAGCCAGCGCCCTCGTTGTCGCCCGCATTGAAATCTTCGACACGTCTGATCTGCATTTCCCTGTTGGCCTCGATGAAGGCTTCGGAAATCGGACGGGGCGCCTTTTGATCCGAAACCTGTAGCGGGCCGCTGTTGCCATGGGCATCGCTAGCGCCCCGCACGTTGTTTTCGGCCTTCTTGAAATAGGGCAGGACGCTTTCCCAGTCCCAGCCCTCATTGCCCAGCTCCGCCCAGCTGTCATAGTCTTCTTTCTGTCCGCGCACATACAACATGGCGTTGATGGCACTTGATCCGCCAAGCGCCTTGCCGCGCGGCTGGTAGCCCACCCGACCATTCAAACCGGGCTGGGGCACTGTGTTGAAAGCCCAGTTGTTGATCCTGCCATATCCGGGCAGCATCGCCACCACACCCATGGGCGCGCGGATCAGGATATCCCGTCCCCCGCCCCCGGCCTCCAGCAGGCAGACCTTTGTGTCGGGATTCTCGCTCAGACGCGACGCAATCGTCGCTCCCGCAGACCCCCCTCCTACGACCACGAAGTCATATTGCATTTCTCTCTCCCTTTTTCCGTCCGCGTTCGCGACGGGATCCTCCCCCAAAGCAAGGGAATCCCCCTCCCTTTGCTTTGCGGCCTCAAGTCATCAAACATAAAATTTGGACAAAAGTCCAGTTTAATTGTTTGAGCGCGACCCAACGCAGCCTTTCGCGACACGCCTGCGGGCACCCCTGCCACCGATCTCGTTCCGGGTGACGCAGGATTTGAGCAGATCGCAGGGCCTATTCCTCAACCGCGCCGCCCCCCGTTTCTTGCCCCGGCCCCACAACAGCGCCGCGACCGGAAACCATGATCGCGGCGCGCAGGGCGATTCCACGCCGGGCACGGGTTACTGCATGCGGATGCATACAATTGCATACCGTAACCATTTGTCACACCTACGCAGTTCTGGGTATTTGCGCTAACAAGCATCGAAACAGCCCCCCCGCGCGCGCTGGAAAATTGTATCTTTTACTCCCACCGCACTGTTTTTAATCGTTTATTTTTCAAAAATTTTCCACTTTTTACAAATTTCCCCGCGAAACTGGAAACCTCTTTACAAAAACATCCTTACCTTTCGGCGCCTTATTTCAAAATTTTCAGTCTCATCTATGATCCATGCAAGACCGGACACCCCCTGTCCCATCTGCCAGCCCACTGGCATAACCCAAACTCGAGGGAGGAGCCTCAATGTCGTCTGATGCAACCGCCAACCCAAGTTTTGCGCCATCTGCCGAAATGGTCGCCAACGCACATGTGGACGCTGCGCGCTATGAAGAGATGTACGCCGCCTCGGTCAACGACCCCGAGGCCTTCTGGGGCGAACACGGCAAGCGGATCGACTGGATCAAGCCCTTCACCAAGGTCAAGAACACCTCTTTCGAGCCCGGCAAGATCGACATCAAATGGTTTGAAGACGGCACGCTGAACGTCAGCGCGAACTGCATCGACCGCCACCTCGAGACCCGCGGCGACCAGACCGCGATCATCTTCGAGCCGGATGATCCCAACGAAGCCGCCCAGCATATCACCTACAAGGACCTGCACGGCAACGTCAGCCGCATGGCCAACGTCCTGAAGTCGATGGGCGTCGCCAAGGGCGACCGGGTCGTCATCTATCTTCCGATGATCCCCGAAGCCGCCTATGCCATGCTGGCCTGCGCCCGCATCGGCGCCATCCACTCGATCGTCTTCGCCGGCTTCTCGCCCGACGCTCTGGGCGCCCGGATCAACGGCTGCGACGCCAAGGTGGTGATCACCGCCGACGCCGCCCCCCGCGGCGGCCGCAAGACCAAGCTCAAGGACAACGTCAACCAGGCGCTGCTGCATGACGTGGACGAGGTCAAATGCCTCGTGGTGCAGCGCACCGGCGATCAGGTGGCCTGGCGCGATGGTCTGGACTTCTGGCTGCATGAAGAGCTGGAAAAGGTCTCCGACGATTGCCCGGCGGAAGAGATGAATGCCGAAGACCCGCTGTTCATCCTCTATACCTCGGGGTCGACCGGCCAGCCCAAGGGCGTGGTGCATTGCTCGGGCGGTTATCTCGTCTGGGCCGCGATGACCCAGGAAATCACCTTCGACTACCATGATGGCGACATCTACTGGTGCACCGCCGATGTCGGCTGGGTCACGGGTCACAGCTATATCGTCTACGGCCCGCTGGCCAATGGCGCCACC
Source organism: Shimia sp. (assembly GCF_041624275.1). Lineage (GTDB taxonomy): Bacteria > Pseudomonadota > Alphaproteobacteria > Rhodobacterales > Rhodobacteraceae > Shimia. The sequence goes on along the minus strand of NZ_JBFJVE010000022.1, from coordinate 6,421 downwards.
ACGCTGATGTTCGAAGGCGTGCCGACCTACCCGGATGCCAGCCGCTTCTGGCAGGTCTGCGAAAAGCACAAGGTGAACCAGTTCTACACCGCCCCGACCGCGCTGCGCGCGCTGATGGGCCAGGGCGAAGAGTTCGTCAACCGCTGCGACCTGTCCAGCCTCAAGGTGCTGGGCACCGTCGGCGAGCCGATCAACCCCGAAGCCTGGAACTGGTATTACAACGTCGTCGGCAAGGGCAACTGCCCCATCGTCGACACCTGGTGGCAGACCGAGACCGGCGGCCATATGATGACCCCCCTGCCCGGTGCCCATGCCGCCAAGCCGGGCGCGGCCATGAAACCCTTCTTCGGCGTTCAGCCGGTGGTTCTCGAGCCCACCTCGGGCGAAGAGATCCACACCTACCCGGTCGAGGGCGTGCTCTGCATGAAAGACAGCTGGCCCGGCCAGATGCGCACCGTCTGGGGCGATCACGAGCGCTTCGAGAAAACCTATTTCTCGGACTACAAGGGCTACTACTTTGCCGGTGACGGCTGCCGCCGCGACGAAGATGGTGATTACTGGATCACCGGCCGCGTCGATGACGTGATCAACGTCTCGGGCCACCGTATGGGCACCGCCGAGGTCGAAAGCGCACTGGTGGCACATGCCGCCGTCGCCGAGGCCGCCGTGGTCGGATACCCGCATGAGATCAAGGGCCAGGGCATCTACTGCTATGTCACCCTGATGAACGATCAGGAACCCTCGGAAGAGCTTCGCAAGGAGCTGCGCACCTGGGTGCGCACCGAGATCGGCCCCATCGCCAGCCCCGACCTGATCCAATGGGCCCCCGGCCTGCCCAAGACCCGTTCGGGCAAGATCATGCGCCGCATCCTGCGCAAGATCGCCGAGAACGACTATGGCGCCCTGGGCGACACCTCGACGCTGGCGGAACCGGCGGTGGTCGACGACCTGATCGAAAACCGGATGAACAAGGGTTAACTCACATGCTTGACACGAAAGGCGCCGGCGCGCCGGTTCTGATCCTTCTCGGCCCTCCCGGGGCCGGGAAAGGGACCCAGGCGCGCGTATTGGAAGAAAAATTCGGTCTGGTGCAGCTGTCGACGGGCGACCTTCTGCGCGCCGCCGTGGCCGCCGGCACCCCTGCCGGCCTTGCCGCCAAGGCGGTGATGGAAGCCGGCGATCTGGTCTCGGACGAGATCGTCATCAACATCCTGCGCGACCGGCTCCAGGACGCGGACTGCGCCAAGGGCGTGATCCTCGACGGCTTCCCGCGCACCACGGTCCAGGCCGAAGCGCTGGACGAGCTGCTGGGCGAAAGCGGCCAGAAGATCAACGCCGCGATCTCGCTCGACGTCGAGGACGCGGCCATGGTGACGCGGATTTCCGGCCGCTATACCTGCGCCGCCTGCGGCGAAGGGTACCATGACCAATTCAAGCAGCCCGCCAAGGATGGCGTCTGCGACAAATGCGGAGGCACGGAAATGAAACGCCGCGCCGACGACAATGCCGAAACCGTGGCAAGCCGACTTGAAGCTTACCACGCGCAGACGGCACCGCTCATTGCCTACTATGACGGCAAGGGCAGCCTGCAACGGGTCGACGCCATGGGCGATATCGACGTGATTGCCGGCAATCTGAGCGCCATCGTCGAAAAGGCGACGGCGTAAGGGGGAAGTGTAAGGGCCGGTCCTGTTGCATGAGGGACCAGTTCTTATGGAGGAAACGGAAACGAGGGAGGAGCCATACATGGCCGACAACTCATCCAATAACGCATATTGGTCCGCCAACTTGCGCATCATCAAGATCAGCCTCGTCATCTGGGCGCTGGTCTCTTTCGGGTTCGGCATCCTGCTGCGCCCGCTCTTGGCCGGCATCTCTGTCGGCGGAACTGATCTGGGCTTCTGGTTTGCCCAGCAGGGATCAATCCTTGTCTTCCTGGCGCTGATTTTCTTCTACGCCTGGCGGATGAACAAACTCGACGCCGAACACGGCGTGGAAGAATAAGGGAGCAAGGAACAGATGGATCAGTTTGTTCTAAACTGGATTTTCATTGGCGCGTCCTTCGCGCTTTATATCGGGATCGCGATCTGGGCCCGCGCCGGATCGACCTCGGAATTCTATGCCGCAGGTCGCGGCGTTCACCCGATCACCAACGGTATGGCCACCGGCGCCGACTGGATGTCGGCCGCCTCGTTCATCTCGATGGCCGGTCTCATCGCCTTCACCGGCTATGACAACTCGTCGTTCCTGATGGGCTGGACCGGCGGCTACGTGCTGCTCGCCCTGCTGCTGGCGCCCTACCTGCGCAAGTTCGGCAAGTTCACCGTGTCCGAGTTCATCGGCGACCGCTTCTACAGCCCGACCGCGCGCCTTGTGGCGGTGATCTGCCTGATCGTGGCTTCGACCACCTATGTGATCGGTCAGATGACCGGCGTCGGCGTCGCCTTTGGCCGCTTCCTCGAAGTGGACAACGTCACCGGCCTGCTGATCGGTGCCGCAGTGGTCTTCGCCTATGCGGTGTTCGGCGGCATGAAGGGTGTGACCTATACCCAGGTGGCGCAGTACTGCGTTCTGATCGTGGCCTACACCATCCCGGCGATCTTCATCTCGCTGCAACTGACCGGCAACCCGATCCCGGGTCTGGGCCTGTTCGGCGATCACGCCGCATCGGGTGAGCCGCTGCTGCAAAAGCTGGATGCTCTGGTCACCGAGCTGGGCTTCAACAGCTACACCGGACACCATGCCGACACGCTGAACATGGTTCTGTTCACCCTGTCGCTGATGATCGGTACCGCAGGTCTGCCGCATGTTATCATGCGCTTCTTCACCGTGCCGAAAGTCTCGGACGCACGCTGGTCGGCAGGCTGGACCCTGGTGTTCATCGCCCTTCTGTACCTGACGGCCCCGGCCGTGGGTGCCATGGCGCGCGTGAACCTGATCACCACCGTCTATCCCGACGGCACCGCATCGGCACCGATCGACTATGAATCGCGTCCCGACTGGATGGCGACCTGGGAAAAGACCGGTCTTCTGAAGTACGAAGACAAGAACGGCGACGGCAAGATCCAGTGGTACAACGAGAAGTCGGCTGACTTCGCGGCAACCGCTGCCGAACGTGGCTGGGAAGGTTCCGAACTCAGCGTGAACCGTGACATCCTGGTTCTGGCAAACCCTGAAATCGCACAGCTTCCGGGCTGGGTGATCGCGCTGGTCGCGGCCGGTGGCCTTGCCGCCGCCCTGTCCACCGCGGCAGGTCTGCTGCTGGCGATCTCTTCGGCGGTGAGCCACGACCTCATCAAGGGTGCGATCAACCCCAACATCTCGGAAAAAGGCGAACTGATGTCCGCCCGTATCGCGATGGCGGTGGCGATCGCCGTGGCCACCTATCTCGGCCTCAACCCTCCGGGCTTCGCAGCGCAAACCGTGGCTCTGGCCTTCGGTCTGGCGGCAGCGTCGATCTTCCCGGCTCTGATGATGGGCATCTTCACCAAGGTGAACAACAAGGGTGCCGTGGCCGGCATGCTGGCAGGTCTGATCGTGACCCTGGTCTACATCTTCCTGCACAAGGGCTGGTTCTTCATCCCGGGCACCAACTCGTTCTCGGATGCTGACCCGCTTCTGGGCACCATCAAGTCGACCTCGTTCGGTGCCATCGGCGCACTGATCAACTTCGCGGTCGCCTTCGTGGTCTCGAAATCGTCGGATGCGATCCCGGCCGAGATCGAGGACCTGGTCGAAAGCGTGCGCATCCCCAAGGGTGCTGGCGCCGCTCTGGATCACTGATCGGGGCGGGCGGGCCGCCCAGAGGCGACGGCCCGCCCTCTGTTAATTCGGTCCTGCCCGGTCTATACTGGGCAGGACCTTTTTCTTTTCACTTCAAGGCCCTCCTCCATGCCATTGACCCAAGACCAGATCGTGCGGTTCCTGAAATCCGTGCATCCTTACGACGCGCTGCCCGAGGGTGTCGTCGAGACCCTGGCGCCGCAGTTCGACGCCTGGGAAATCGAACAGGGCTTTGCCGCCTATGACGCCGGCGAGCCCTCGCCCGGCCTGTTCCTGGTCTATGAAGGCATGATCGAGGTGCGCGACGAAAACGACGTCGTGGTCTCGCATCTGGGCACCCGCAACTCCTTCGGCGAACGCGGGCTCCTGCGCGGTGGCGTGGCGCTGACCAGTGCCCGCGCCGACGAGCATTCGGTGGTTCTGGTGCTGCCGCCGGCGGCGTTTCACAAGCTGATCGAAGACCATGCGCCGGTGCGCAAGTTCTTCGACCGCACCCGCGCCGAACGCCCGCAGGACCAGTCGCTGGCCACCAGCCTCGTCGAGACGCTGATGGCACGTGGCCCGATGACCTGCACCCCGGACACCAGCGTGCAGGAGGCGGCGCAGCTGATGCATGCGCGGCGCATCTCGTCGCTCTGCGTGACCGAAGACGACAACCTGAGCGGCATCCTGACCACCCGCGACCTGTCGGGCAAGGTTCTGGCCAAGGCCCGCCCGGTAACCACCCCGGTGCGCGAGGTGATGACCACCAACCCGGTGACCCTGTCGCCCAAGGCGATCGGCTCGGACGTGCTGCACATGATGATGGAACGCAAGGTCGGCCATATCCCGATCGTCGAAAGCGGCCGCCTTGTCGGCATCGTCACCCAGACCGACCTGACCCGTTTCCAGGCCGTCAGCTCGGCCGAGCTGGTCAGCGAGATCGCCCATGCCGACACCGCCGAGGACATGGCCAGGGTCACGGCGCGCATTCCCCAGCTGCTGGTGCAGCTGGTCGCCGGCGGCAACCGCCACGAGGTCGTCACCCGGCTGATCACCGATGTCGCCGATACCGCCACCCGGCGGCTGCTGGCCCTGGCCGAGGACAAGTTCGGCCCGCCCCCGGCGCCCTACCTGTGGCTGGCCTGCGGCAGCCAGGGTCGTCAGGAGCAGACCGGGGTCAGCGACCAGGACAACTGCCTGATGCTGCATGATTCCGCCACCGAGGACGACATGGCCTATTTCCGCAGCCTTGCCGACTTCGTCTGCGACGGGCTCAACACCTGCGGCTATGTCTATTGTCCGGGCGACATGATGGCGACCAACCCGCGCTGGTGCCAGCCGCTGCGGGTGTGGCGGGATTATTTCGAGGGCTGGATCAACAATCCCGACCCCGAGGCCCAGATGCTGGCCAGCGTGATGTTCGACCTGCGCCCCATCGGCGGCCATTTCCACCTGTTCGGCGACCTTCAGGAAGAGACGCTGAAGGCGGCCAGCGAAAACTCGATCTTCGTCGCCCATATGGTGTCGAACTCGCTCAAGCACCAGCCGCCGCTGGGGCTGCTGCGCGGTCTGGCGACGATCCGCTCGGGCGAGCACAAGAACCAGATCGACATGAAACACAACGGCGTGGTGCCGATCGTCGACCTGGCGCGGATCTACGCCCTGCAGGGGCGGCTGACCGCGGTCAACACCCGCGCCCGGCTGGAAGAGGCCGCGCACAGCGGCACCCTGTCGAAATCGGGCGCCAAGGATCTGCTCGATGCCTATGACCTGATCGCCGAAACCCGGCTGATGCATCAGGCCAACCTGGTCAAGGACGGCCAGGCCCCCGACAACTACCTGCTGCCGGCCGAGCTGTCGGATTTCGAACGCAGCCATCTGCGCGACGCCTTCGTGGTCGTGAAAACCCTGCAATCGGCCATCGGACATGGCCGCGGCATGCTGGGCTGAGGCCCGAGAGGAGAACACTTATGTTTCTGGAACTGATCGCCACCGTTTTCGCCGGTCTCGCGGCCGCTGGGATCGTGCTGGGTCTGAACAAGGGGCTCAAGGGCCGGTTGCCGAAATGGAGCCTGCCGGTGGCGGCGGGCGCGGCGATGCTGGCCTCGACGATTTCCAGTGAGTACAGCTGGTTTCCGCGCACCAAGTCCAGCCTGCCCGAAGGGCTCGAGATCGTGCAGACCGTGGACGGCAGCGCCTTTTACCGGCCCTGGACGCTGTTGAAACCCTTTACCGAACGTTTCGCGGCGCTCGACACGGTGTCGATCAGCAGCCACGCGGCGCAGCCCGACATGCAGATGGCCGACCTCTATTTCTACGGCCGCTGGGCCCCGGTGTCGAAACTCGCCGTGCTGGCCGACTGCGCCACCGGGCGGCGCGCGGCGCTGGCCGATGCCATCAAGTTTCATGATGACGGCACGGTCAGCGGCGCCGAATGGGTCCGACCCGACGCCGGTGATCCGATTTTGACCAAGATTTGTAAGAGGTAGCGATGTTCACGTCTCTCAGCCTGCGACTGCGGATTTTCCTGTTCTTCTGCCTGGTGGCGCTGGGTGGCACCGGCTTCGTTCTGCTGGCGATCTATATCGGCTACAACCGCGCCCTTGGCGGAGACATGCTGTCGGCCTTTGTCTTCACCGGCATGCTGGCCGGCTTC
>NZ_JBFJVE010000021.1:0-21982 GCF_041624275.1 Shimia sp. | reverse complement strand
TCCATGCGCGCCACGTCGGACAGGGCCACGATGCCCGGGCGTTCGCGCCGCGCCATCACCTTCAGACCCTGGCGCACCAAGGCACGGTTGACCCCGATCAGCGGTGCCACATCTGCCACCGTCGCCAGCGCCACCAGGTCGAGAAACGCCATCAGGTCGGGCCCGCTGGCGCCGTCATCGCGCATCTGGCGGTTGGCTTCGACCAGCATCAGGAACACCACCGCAGCCGCGCAGAGATGCGCAAGCTCGCCGCTTTCGTCCTGGCGGTTGGGGTTCACCACGGCCAAAGCCTCGGGCAGGGTCTCACCGCCCAGGTGGTGGTCGAGCACGATCACATCGGCGCCCTTGGCGGCGGCGATCGGCCCATGGCTGAGGGTGCCGCAATCGACGCAGACGATCAGGTCGTGATCGCCGGCCAGCGCCGCCATCGCGGCTTCGTTGGGGCCATAGCCCTCGTCGATGCGGTCGGGCACGTAAAGTGTCGCGCCCAGCCCCATCTGGCGCAGCCAGGTCATGAGCAGCGCCGCCGAGGAGCCGCCATCGACGTCGTAATCGGCAAAGACGGCGATCTTCTGACGCGCTTTCACCGCATGCAGGAAGCGCCGCGCGGCGGTCTCCATGTCGCGGATGCTGCGTGGGTCAGGCAGCAGGTCGGCCAGCTTGGGTTCGAGGAAGGATGCCGCCTGCTGCGCGTCCACGCCGCGCCGCGCCAGGATCTGGCACAGGGCCGGGGGCAGGGGGGTGTCTTGCGCCAGCGCCTCGGCGGCGCGGCTGACGTCGCTTGACGGCCCGAGCCAACGCCGACCGGTGAGCGAGGCCGTGACCCCGAGAAAACCGCTCATGCCAGCGCCTCCAGAATCGCCTCGGTCGACATCGCGCGGCAAAACTCGCCATGCAGCATCGACACCTCGGCCATGTGCAGCGCCTCGGCGCCGAGCACCGGGGCATCGGGGTGCCAGTCACGGCGGGCATGGTTTTCGAAGGCCGCGCAGGCGTCATGCGCCAGCCAGGTGTCGAACCCGAGGTTGGCCGCCATCCGCACCGAGGTGGATATGCATTGCGGCGTCGACAGCCCGGCAATTACCAGGCCGCTGACCCCAAGCCGGCGCAGGTGAGCCTCGAGCGGGGTGCCGATGAAGGCGGAATTGGTCTGTTTGGAAAACACCGTCTCGCCGTCGCGCGGCGCCACCTGCGGCTTGATCGTGGTGCCGCCATTGGCCGGATGCAGCGGGCTATCGCGGCGGGTCGAGAGGTGCTGGACATGCACCAGCGGCGCAGCGCGGTCCCGGAACCGGGACAGCAGCCGCGCCGCATTGGTTTCGGCCTCGGGATTGTTGCGCGCGCCATGCAGCGGGCTGTCCATGCCCAGCTGGAAGTCGATCAGGATCAGCGCGCGCGCCACGGATCACACGGGCGTGCGATAGGTCATGCGCCGCACCGAGCCCGACTTGGAGCGCATCAGCAGGGTTTCGGTGGTGATCCAGCCCGGCTCGGTCTTGATGCCTTCGACCAGCGACCCCTGGGTGACGCCGGTGGCGGCGAAGATCACGTCCTCGGTGACCATTTCATCACGGCTGTAGATGCGGTCGAGATCGGTGATGCCGGCCTTGGCGGCGCGGCCGCGCTCGTCATCGTTGCGGAACAGCAGGCGGCCCCAGATCTGGCCGCCCATGCATTTCAGCGCCGAGGCCGCCAGCACCCCCTCGGGGGCGCCGCCCTGACCCATGTACATGTCGATGCCGGTGACATCGGCCTCGGCGCAATGCATCACGCCGGCGACATCGCCATCGGTGATCAGCCGGATCGCGGCGCCGGTCGAGCGCACCTCGGCGATCATTTCCTCGTGGCGCGGACGCTCGAGGATGCAGACGGTGATGTCCTCGGTGGCGCAGCCCTTGGCCTTGGCCAGCGCCTCGACGCGCTCTTTCGGGCTCATCTCAAGCGAAACCACGTCCTTGGGATAGCCCGGGCCGACGGCCAGCTTGTCCATGTAGACGTCGGGCGCGTGCAGCATCGAGCCGCGCGGCCCCATGGCGATCACGGTCAGCGCGTTGGGCATGTCCTTGGCGGTCAGCGTGGTGCCCTCCAGCGGGTCCAGCGCGATGTCGACGCCGGGGCCTTCGCCGGTGCCCACCTCTTCGCCGATGAACAGCATCGGGGCCTCGTCGCGTTCGCCCTCGCCGATCACCACCACGCCGGCAATGTCGAGAAGGTTCAACTGGTCGCGCATCGCGTTGACCGCGGCCTGGTCGGCGGCTTTCTCGTCGCCGCGCCCCACCAGCTTGGCCGAGGCCAGCGCGGCCTGTTCCGCAACGCGGGCCAGGCCCAGTGAAAGCATACGGTCATGAAATTCGGCTTTGGGGGACATGAAATCTATCCTTGGAGAGGGGCATTTTGACAAAGGGGTTTAGACCTCCGGGCCCTTGGGCACAAGCGTCAAAGGCGGTTTCGCACCAGCGCCTGCAGCAACAGGGCCACCATCAGACCGTTGAGGATATGCCACAGGAAATGCGTGCCCACGGGCAGGCTGGCGCAGACCCCGAGGTCGATGGTGCGGAAGATCAGCGAGACCAGGAAGCTTAGCGCCGCCGCCCCGGCCCAGGGCGCCATCGGGTGGCGCCGCCGCCATGTGATGCCGGCAAAGACCGCAAGGGCGATCAGCGCCGGGGCATATTGCAGCGAGCCGTTCAGAACCGGGGGCGACGGCGCAGCCGGCTGCGATCCCGTGGCCAGGAAGACCACCACCAGAACGGCGCCCACGGCGGCGCCGATGCGCAGAACCCGGCCCGGCGCGACGCCCCCCACCATGTGGATGGCGGTCAGCACGTAAAGCGCGACAAAGCTCCAGATCGGCACCACGTCGGCCCATTCCGACCAGGTGTTGGCAAAGGTGTGAAACAGGAACGACCCGACCCCGATGGCGCCGCCAAGGGCGATCAGCAGGTTGAGCACAACCGGCACCGGCGGGTGCTTGCGCGCTTCGGCCCAGGCCCAGAGCGCGGCGAGCACGAAGGCGAGGTTCGACACCGCGTTGACCGGCTCGGCCCAGAACGCGGGGCCGAGACGTTCGCAGTAAAGGTCGATCGGCTGCAAAGGGGAGATGGAATAAAGGGCCATGGAAAACGGATCCTTGCAAACACTGGTACAGGCGCCCGGAAAATGCCGGGCGGAACGAGACGAAAACTATGCGGCCAGGGCGCGGGGCCCCGGCCGGATCAGACGGTTTCGATGCGCAGCGCGACCGGATCGTTGACCATCACGCCGGTGGCGCGCATGGCCTCGACGGCGGTATCCAGCGCCGCGCGCTGGGTCTTGTGGGTGACGATCAGCACCGGCGCGTTGGTGTCGCTGTGCCGGGTCTGGCGCATGCGGTCGATGCTGATGCCGTTCTCGCCCAGAACCGTGGCGATCTTGGCCAGCGCCCCGGGGCGGTCCTCGAGGGTCAGGTGCAGATAGTAGGGGGCGGGCGAGTTCGACTGCGCCACCTTGGCCTCGGCCAGTTCCCGCGCCGGGATGCCGAAGGTCGAGATCCTGAGGCCGCGGGCGATGTCCATGACGTCGCCCATCACCGCGCTGGCGGTCGGACCCTCGCCGGCACCGGGGCCGCGCAGCACCACCTGTTCGACCGCGTCGCCCTCGATCACCACCATGTTGGTGCCGCCCTTGAGCTGGCCCAGCGGGCTTTCTTCGGGCACCAGACAGGGCGACATGCGCTGCTCCAGCCCGCGCCCGGTCATCTGCGCCACGCCCAGAAGCTTGATCCGATAGCCTAGCTCGGCCGCCTGGTGGATGTCCTCGATCGCGATCCGCTGGATGCCCTCCAGCTCGACCCCTGCAAAATCGACCCGGGTGCCGAAGGCGATCGACGCCAGCAGCGCCAGCTTGTGGCCGGCGTCGATACCGCCGACATCGAGGTTGGGATCGGCCTCGAGATAGCCCAGTGCCTCGGCCTCGGCAAAGACTTGGTCATAGGGCAGGCCGGCATCCTGCATGCGGGTCAGGATGTAATTGCAGGTGCCGTTCATCACCCCCATGACGCGGGTGATGTCGTTGCCGGCCAGGCCCTCGGTCAGCGCCTTGATCACCGGAATGCCGCCGGCCACGGCCGCTTCGAAGCGAATCACGCAGCCCTTGGCTTCGGCGGTTTCCGCAAGGCTCTGGCCGTGATGCGCCAGCAGCGCCTTGTTGGCGGTGACCACGTCCTTGCCCGCCGCCAGCGCCGCCTCGGTGGCCAGACGCGCCGCGCCCTCGTGGCCGCCCATCAGCTCGACGAAGACATCGACGTCGTCGCGCTGCGCCAGCGCCACCGGATCGTCCTCCCAGGCGTAGGCGTCGAGGTTGACACTGCGGTCCTTGTCGCGCGAGCGGGCCGAAACGGCGCTGATGACAACCGGACGTCCGCTGCGCTGCGCCAAAAGGTTGGCCTTCTGACGGACGATCTTGACGACACCGACACCGACGGTGCCGAGGCCGGCAATGCCCAGACGCAGGGGGGTTGTCATGAAGACGCTCCTTGAAATGCTGTGAACTTGCGCGCCATGTAGCCGGTTCGCGCCCCTTGTGCAACGCGGCGATGGGGCCCGGCCTGCGGTTTTTCGGCGCCTGTGACCGGCAAGGAGCGCGATCGCGGCGCCGCCCGGCGCCCGCGACGGTCGCTTCAGTCGGTCGGGGCGCTGCGCAGGGCTTCGGCGCGTTGCCGCACACCGCCGATGCGGCCCTGCAACCGTGCCTCGCTGGTCGCGTCGAGCCGGGGCTGCGTTTCGGGCAGGGCGATGGCATCCAGCGGCACCAGCGCCGGGAAGCTGTCGGCGGTGGCATCGCCCGTCGGTGCCTCATCAAGTTCGGGAAACTGGGCGCATGCCGCCAGTCCCGCCACCAGAACCATCCAGATCATTCCGACACGCATCGATCACGGCCATCCGTTTCAAACCCGCCCCTTTCTGCCCCAGCCCCAGCCCCTGCGCAAGCGGGGGTTTTAAGTGAACGGATGTTCAGTTAACCTGCCCCCATGGCCAGAACCCAGGGATCGCATTCCGACATCACCGGCCCGCGCGTGCGCCGCGCGGCGCTGACGCTTTTCGCCCGCCATGGCTATGCCGCCGTGTCGATGCGCCAGATTGCCCGCGAGGTCGGGGTCCAGGCCGGGGCGCTCTACAATTACACCCCCGACAAGCAGAGCCTGCTGTTCGACCTGATGCAGTCCCACCTCAGCGAACTGCTGGCCGCGCGACCGCCGATGGCCGCCGGCAGCGGCGCCATGCAGCGGCTCGAGGCCTTCACCCGCTTCCATATCCGCTTTCACTCGCAGCGCCCCGAAGAGGTGTTCATCGCCTATATGGAACTGCGCAACCTCAGCCCCGAGAATTTCGCCCTCATCGAGGGTCAGCGCCGCGCCTACGAAGACCGGCTGGAAGAGATCCTGCGCGCCGGGGTCGCCGAGGGCAGCTTTGAAGTCGCCGATACCAAGATCGCCACGCTGGCGGTGATCGCCATGCTGACCGGGGTCAATACCTGGTACCGCGAGGGCGGCCGCCTGTCGCTGGACGAGGTCGAGCGCATCTACTGGGACATGGTGCGCAAATCGGTCGCCGCCTGAACCGCGCTGCGCCGCTTTCTCTTGCCCGAAATATCCCGGGGGGAGGCGGCTTTCACCGAAAGCCGGCGGGGGGCAGCGCCCCCCTGAACGGCCCGGGCATCAGCCCCTGATGAAGCGGTCGTTGCGCAGGTCGGCAAAGGCCTGCATCAGCTCCTCGCGGGTGTTCATCACGATCGGACCGTGCCAGGCCACCGGCTCGCGGATCGGGGCGCCGGAAATCAGCAGGAATCGCGCCCCGCGCGCGCCGGCCTGCACGGTGATCGCATCCCCGGTGCCAAAGCGTACCAGGGTGCGATCGCCGGTCAGATCGCGCAGATGCACCTCTTCGCCGGCAACCTCCTTTTCCAGCAGCACGCCCGAAGGCGGGCCGGCATCGGCAAACCGCGCCTCGCCCTCGAAGACATAGGCAAAGGCGCGCCGGTAGGTGTCCACCGGCAGCGTCTTCTTGACCCCGGGCGGCAGCGTCACGTCAAGGTATTGCGGATCGGCGGCGATGCCGTCGACCGGGCCGCGCTGGCCCCAGAACCGGCCGACGATCACCCGTACCCTTGTGCCGTCATCATCGACGATCTCGGGGATCTCGGCAGCGCCGACATCCTGATAGCGCGGCGCGGTCATCTTCAGGTCGCGCGGCAGGTTGGCCCAGAGCTGGAAGCCGTGGTTGACCCCGGCGGCGTCGGGGGCCGGCATCTCCTGATGCAGGATCCCCGATCCGGCGGTCATCCATTGCACGTCACCGGCCCCCAGCACGCCGCTGTTGCCCAGCGAATCCTGGTGCTCGACGGTGCCCGACAGCACATAGGTGATGGTCTCGATGCCGCGATGCGGATGCCAGGGGAAACCGGCGCGGTATTTCTCGGGGTCGTCGTTGCGGAAATGGTCCATCAGCAGGAAGGGATCCAGCTCTTCGGGGTCGCGAAAGCCGAAGGCGCGGTGCAGGTGAACGCCGGCGCCTTCCATCGTCGGCTGGGCCGGCCGCTGTTCGAGAACGGGTCTGATCGACATGGCGTGTCTCCTTTCCCATCATAGCTAGGTCGCGCCCCCGGGGCAGGCAATGCCCCGTGCTGTGCCTCAGCGCGCGCCTGCTGTGCGTCGCGGCCGCCTCCGACGCTACGGCACAAGCGGAAACGGCTTTGCCCGCAGGGCATGGCCCGGTCATAGTGAACACAGCAATTCACGCGCCGGGGAGGGCCAGACATGCTTGGGTCGATGATGATGCGTCCGCTGAGGATCGCCGATATCCTGACATATGCCGCCGAAATTCACCCAAGCGCCGAGATCGTCTCGGTGCGCAGCGAGGGCGATCTTCACCGCACCACCTATGCGGAAACCGCGCGCCGGGTGGCACAGCTGGCGCACGGGCTGCGGGCCATCGGGGCGCGCCCCGGAGACCGCATCGCCACCCTGGCCTGGAACGGCTACCGCCATTTCGAGCTGTACTACGCGATCTCCGGGCTGGGGGCGGTCTGCCATACCATCAACCCCCGGCTGGCGGCCGAGCAGATGACCTATATCATCCGCCACGCCGAGGACACGGTCCTGTGTCTCGACCTGGCCTTCGTGCCGCTGGTCGCGGCGTTGCGCGAGCAGTGGCCGGCAGGGCTGAAACTGGTGGTGATGACCGACCCTGCGCATATGCCCGAGGGGGATTATCTCTGCTACGAAGACCTGCTCGAGGGCCAGCCCGAGCAGTTCGACTGGCCGGAGTTCCCCGAAGAGACCGCCGCCGCCCTGTGCTATACCTCGGGCACCACCGGCCACCCCAAGGGCACGCTCTACAGCCACCGTTCGACCGTGCTGCACGCGATGATGGTCGGCCTGTCGCTGCCGGCGGCTTTGCAGCCGGGGCGCAGGATCCTGCCGGTGGTGCCGCTGTTTCATGTCAACGCCTGGGGGCTGCCCTATGCGGCGCCGCTGACCGGGGCGTCGCTGATCTTCCCCGGACCGGCGCTCGACGGTGAAAGCCTGTTCCGCCTGATGGAGGCCGAACAGGTCTATTCGGCCTGGGGCGTGCCCACCGTCTGGCTGGGGCTCCAGGCCGAGATCGCCAGGCAGGGGCGCCTTCCTGCGGGCTTTGCCGACATGGTGGTGGGCGGCTCGGCGGCCCCGGCCAGCATGATCCGCGACTTCGAATCCCGCGGCGTCAATGTCTGCCACGCCTGGGGCATGACCGAGATGAGCCCGGTCGGCACCCAGGGCAACCTGCCGGTGCATCTTGACCACCTGTCGCTGGACGAGAAGGTCGCCATCAAGGGCAAGCAGGGCCGGCGCATCTTCGGGGTCGACCTCAAGATCGTCGACGAGGACGGCGCCCGCCTGCCGCATGATGGCATCGCTGCCGGAGAGCTGTTCGTGCGCGGCAATGCCATCACCGCCGGCTATTTCCGCAATGACGAGGCCAACGCCGGGGCCTTCGACGGCGAAGGCTGGTTCGGCACCGGCGATGTCGCCACCATCGACCGAGAGGGCTATCTCTGCATCACCGACCGGGCCAAGGATCTGATCAAGTCGGGCGGCGAGTGGATCAGCTCTCTGGACCTCGAGAACACCGTCATGGCGCACCCGCTGGTGGCCAATTGCGCGGTGATCGCGGTGCCGCATCCCAAGTGGGACGAACGCCCGCTGCTGATCGTGGTGCCGTCACCCGAGGGCCGGCCGCAGGTGGGCGAGTTGATGGCGCTTTTGGAGGTGCATTTCGCGAAATGGCAGCTGCCCGACGACGTGGTCTTTGTCGACGAACTGCCCCTGACCGCCACCGGCAAGGTCTCCAAGCGCACGCTGCGACAGCGTTTTGCCGATCACAAGTTGCCCGAGACCTGAGTCCCGGGGCGCCGTCCTGACCAAGTGACGCAAAGTCGTTTGCGCCGGGGCTTGCGTTGCACGGCAAAAAACATACCGTCGGGTATGTATTGAAATCAGGAGGCCCCCATGCCCGGCGACAGCCAATTCCCCCCGGCCCTTCAAGGGTTGCGCATTCCCGTCGTGGCGGCGCCCTTGTTCATCATTTCGGTTCCCGCTTTGGTGATCGCGCAATGCAAGGCGGGGGTGATCGGCAGCTTTCCGGCACTGAATGCCCGCGAGGCCGAGGGCGAACCGCCCCTGCTCGAGGCCTGGCTGCGCGAGATCACCGAAGAACTGGATCGCCACAACCAGGCAAACCCCGACACCCCGGCGGCCCCCTTCGCGGTCAACCAGATCGTCCATCGCTCCAATGCCCGGCTCGACCGCGACGTCGAGATCTGCGCGCGCTGGAAGGTGCCGGTCTGGATCACCTCGCTGGGGGCGCGGGTCGAGGTCAACGAGGCGGCGCACAGCTGCGGCGGCATTGCGCTGCATGACATCATCAACAACCGCTTTGCCCGCAAGGCGATCGACAAGGGGGCCGACGGGCTGATCGCGGTGGCGGCGGGGGCCGGGGGCCATGCCGGCGCGCAGTCGCCCTTCGCGCTGATCCGCGAGATCCGCGAATGGTTCGACGGGCCGCTGCTGTTGTCGGGCGCCATCGCCACCGGCGATTCGCTGCTGGCGGCGCAGGCCATGGGCGCCGATCTGGGCTATGTCGGATCGCCCTTCATCGCCACCGACGAGGCCAACGCGGTGCCCGGCTACAAGGAGATGATCGTCCGCTCGGGCGCCGAGGACATCGTCTATTCCTCGCTGTTCACCGGGGTTTCGGGCAACTACCTGCGCGGCTCGATCGAAAACGCCGGCATGGATCCGGACAATCTGCCCGAGGGCGACCTGTCGACCATGAGTTTCGGCGCCAAGCGCGAAAAGCCCAAGTCATGGAAGACCATCTGGGGCGCGGGGCAGGGGATCGGCGCGGTCAAGGACGTGGTCCCCGCCGCCGATGTGGTGGCGCGGATCGAGGCCGAATATCACGCCGCCTTTGCCCGGCTGAAGGCGCGCATGGCATGAGCCGGATGTTCCATCTCGTGCGCCATGCGCAGGCTTCTTTCGGGGCTGCCGATTACGACAATCTCTCGCCGCTCGGTCATCGCCAGTCCGAGGCTCTGGGCGCGGCGCTGAAACGGCAGGGGGTGACCCCCGACCGGGTGTTCATCGGCGCCATGAAACGCCACCGCCAGACCTGGGAGGGCATGGCCAGGGGGCTGGGCATCTCAGCCGAGCCAGAAGTGCTGCCGGGCCTCAATGAGTTCGACTTCACCGGGCTCTTGAACGCGCGCTTCGCCGCCGGGGGCGCGCCCGAGGGCATGCATGACGACCGCCGCGCGCATTTTCGCACCCTGCGCGACACGGTTCTGATGTGGCAGCGCGACGAGATCGACAACCCGCCCGAAAGCTTTGCGGCCTTCGCGTCGCGGGTGCGCAGGGCGCGCGAGACCATCGCCGAAAGCGGCGCCCGCACGCCGCTGGCGGTATCCTCGGGCGGCGCCATCGGCCAGACCGTGGCCGAGATCACCGGCGGGCCGGCCGATCAGATGATCGCGCTGCAATTGCAGGTCAAGAACTGCGCCGTGGCGCGTTTCGTGCTGTCGCGCAACGGCACCTGGCTGAACGGGTTCAATGAAACCCCGCATATCGACGCTGCCAACCAGGATGAAATGCTGACCTACAGCTGAGGAGACGCACATGGATACCAGCCGACTTGACACCGGGGCCGTCGCGGCCTGGCTGTCGCGGAACCTCGAGGGGTTCGAAGGGCCGCTTGCGGCCGAGAAATTCGCCGGCGGCCAGTCGAACCCGACCTTCGCGCTGACCGCGCCGTCGGGCGACTATGTGCTGCGGCGCAAGCCGCCCGGGGTGCTGCTGAAATCGGCCCATGCGGTGGACCGCGAGTTCCGGGTGCAGAAGGCGCTGGCGGGCAGCGAGGTGCCGGTGGCGAGAATGCTGCAGCTGTGCGAAGACGATTCGGTCATCGGCTCGGCCTTCTATGTGATGGAGCGGGTGCGCGGGCGCGGTTTCGACGACCCGCGCCTGCCGGAATTGGATATGGATCAGCGCCGGGCGGTGTTTGATGAAATGAACCGGGTTCTGGCGGCGATCCATTCCGTCGACATCACGGCGGCGGGGCTGGCCGATTACGGGCCCGAGGGCAATTATTTCGAACGCCAGATCGGCCGCTGGACCAAGCAGTACCGGGCCTCGGAAACCGAAACCGTGCCGGCGATGGACCAGCTGATCGACTGGCTCGCGGCCAATACGCCGGAAGATGACGGCAAACGCACCCTCGTGCATGGCGATTACCGGCTCGACAATCTGCTGTTTTCGGAGGCGGGCACCGACTGTGTCGCGGTGCTCGACTGGGAGCTGTCGACCATCGGCCACCCCTATGCCGATCTCGCCGCCGTCATCATGCAGTGGCAGATGCCCCCCGGCGGCTCGGGGAGGGGGCTGAAGGGGGTGGACCGTACGGCGCTGGGCATCCCTTCGGATCGCGCGTTCATCGCCGCCTATTGCCAGCGCATGGGGATCCCCGGCATCGAGCGCTTCGGCTTCTACCTTGCCTTCTGTTTCTTCCGCATGGCGGCGATCATCCAAGGGGTCAAGAAACGCGGGCTTGACGGCAATGCCTCGGACCCCGAGCGCGCCGCCAAGATGGGCACCTATGTGCCCCTGTTTGCAAAAGCCGGGCTGGAGGCAACGACGCATGGGTAATCGGTTTCAGGATCAGGTGGTGATGATCACCGGCGCGGCCTCGGGGTTCGGCAGGATGGCCGCAGACCGCTTTGCCGCCGAAGGGGCGAAACTGGCGCTGTCGGATATTTCGGGCGCGGCGCTGGACGAGGTTGCCCAAAGCCTGCGCGATGGCGGCACCGAAGTGATTGCGGATGTGGTGGATGTGTCGGAGCAGGCTCAGGTTCAGGCCCATGCAGCCCATATCGTCGAGGCGTTTGGCACCCTGCATGTGGGCATCAACAATGCCGGGCTGGGGCATGACCTGGCGCCCCTGCACCTGTTGCCGGTCGAGCAGTTCGACAAGAACTACGCGGTCAATGCGCGCGGTGTCTTCCTGTGCATGCAGGCGCAGCTGCCGATGATGCTGGAAGCCGGGGGCGGCGTGATCCTCAACGTCGCCTCGGCGGCGGGCCTGGTGGGCTCGGGCCGTCTTTCGGGCTATGCGGCGGCGAAACACGCGGTTGTCGGGCTGACCCGCGCGGCGGCGGATGAATATGCCCGCAAGAACATTCGCGTCAATGCCCTGTGCCCGGCCTTTACCGTCACCCCGCTGGTCGAGGAAATGGCGGCGCAGGTCGGCGCCCGCGGCGGGATGAACCGCGATCAGGCGCTGGGCCATATCGCCTCGAGAATTCCCATGGGGCGGGTGGCGCAGCCGGAAGAGATCGTGCAGGCGATGCTCTGGGCCTGCGCGCCGGAAAACTCCTTCATGACCGGGCAGGCGCTGGCGCTGGACGGCGGGTTGACGGCGGTGTGAGTCGCCGATGCGAGGTGGCTCGGGGCCGGTGTCGGGACGCCTCCGGCGGGAGTATTTTTGAAGAGATGAAGCCGGGGGTATTTGCCTTGGTTGGGCGGTAGGCTAGACAAAGGGTATGGACATGACACCGCTTGCGCCCGAGCTTGATGAAAGCCCCTATGCGCTGCAAAAACATCTCGGGTTTCAGCTGACCCATTGGGGGCAGGATCACGCGCGGCTGGAACTGCCGATCGAGCATTTCCTGTCCAATCGCGCCGGGCTGCCGCATGGCGGGGTCTATGCGACCCTTCTTGACACCGTGATGGGCTATGCCGGCTGTTTTACCGGCGATCCGGGCCACAAGCGGCTGGCGCTGACGCTGACCTTGACCACCAGTTTCCTCAGCCGCCCCAAGGGGCGCTTGCTGATTGCCGAGGGGCGCAAGGTGGGCGGCGGGGCCGCGACGTTTTTTGCCGAGGCCACGGTGCTGGACGAGACCGGCGAGTTGATCGCGCGCGGCTCGGGCGCTTTCAAGTACCGCAAGACCCGGCTTTAACGCATCAGCCTGCGCGCCGCCACAGTCGAGGCGGCGGCCATGGCGGCGGCGCTCAAAAGGCACAGCGGCAGCCCGCCCAGCTGATAGCTGAGGCCCGAAAGCAATGTGCCCGCCAGGCGCCCGGCGGCATTGGCCATGTAGTAGAACCCCACATCCAGCGTCACCCGCTCGCCCGTCGTGAAGGCGAGGATCAGGTAGGAGTGCACCGAGGAGTTTACCGCAAAGACAAAGCCGAACAGCATGAGCCCCGCCACAAGGATGGCGGTCAGTCCGGGCGGGTCGAGCCAGACGGCGCCCGACAGCGCCAGCGGGATCAGGGTCAACAGCGCCACCCAGAGCACCGCCTTTTGCACGATGTCATCGGTGCTGCTGCTGGCGGCCCCGAGCAGTTTCGGCGCCAGCCCCTGCACAAAGCCATAAAGGATGATCCACAGCGCCATGAAGCTGCCGATCATGAAGAAAGCCGCGCGGTTGCCTTCTTCCGAGCCATCCGACAGCACCGCGTAGAAATAGACCGGGATGCCGACCACGAACCACACGTCGCGCGCGCCGAACAGGAAGAGACGCGCCAGGCTCAGGCGGTTGATGTCGGGATCTTTGGAAAACACATGCGCGAACTTGGCCGATTTCTTGCCCTGCGGCAGCCCGCCGGGCATGAACAGCATCACCGCCAGCAGGATCAGCGCCAGCACCGCCGCCATCGCCAGAACGGATGTGAGAAAGCCCCAGACCGCGAGCAAAACAGCGCCCAGGAGGAAGCCGCAGCCCTTGACCGCGTTCTTGGAGCCGGTGAGCACGGCCACCCATTTGAACAGCGTGCCGTCGCCGGAAGGGGCCAGCAGCTTCACTGCCGATTTGGCCGACATCTTGGCCAGATCCTTGGCCACGCCCGAGAGGCCCTGCACCGCCATCACGTAGAGCACCGAGGCCGCCAGCCCCCAGCCCGGATCGAGCTGCGCCAGCGCCAGCAGCGCCGCGATCTGCAGGCCGAGCCCGGCATAGAGCGTCGAGGTCAGACCGAATCGCGCCGCCAGCCAGCCGGCCGAGAGGTTGGTGACCACGCCCATCACCTCGTACAGCAGGAACAGATAGGCCAGTTGCACCGCCGAGAAGCCAAGGGTGTGGAAATGCAGCAGCACCAGCATGCGCAGGGCGCCGTCGGTCAGCATGAAGGCCCAATAGGCTGCCGTTACCGTGATATAGGCCGCCAGTCCCTCGGGGCGGCCCGCAGTCGTGTTTTGCATGTCTCGTCTCGTGTATGGAAAGTCAGACCACTGCGCTAGTTGACCCGGGTGAACATCAGATCGCGCATGGCCCCGACCGGGAACAGCACCAGCCGGCTGGTCGCGTCATGCAGGATCATGCAGCGTTCAAACTCCGGGTCATTGAAAGATTTCAGGATCAGCGCCGGCCCGTCGCCATGGGCGCCGTCGCAGGTGCGCGCCCAGGTCATCAGCGACATGTCGGTGGGCACCTCGTCATAGAGTTCTTCCATGATACCGCCATGGATCAGCACCTGATAGGAGGCATCATCGAGCGAGCGCCACAGCCCCTGCACGCCGTCGCGCTCGCGGGCAAAGGGGTCTGCGCCGCCGATGTCATAGCCGCGCAGGGTCACATTGGCGGTCAGCCCTTGGTAATTCATCATGTCGCCCTCGATGCTGATCGGCGTGTTGGGCGGCTGCATCAGCAGTTCCTCGAGCATCCATTGCGGGGTCGGGTCGGCGGAATTGGCCACATAGCGCCAGCCGTCATTGTGGATCTCGCATTGCATGGTGGCGTCGAAAACGTCGCAATGGCTGAGAATGCCGGCGATCGAATAGGGCTCGCCATGGGTGCCCGGCGGGTCGATTTCGTCCTGGCTGTGCAGCGGCACTTCGTCAAAGTTCGAGGCCGGCGCTGCCCCCGGCGCCGTCAGATTGAGGGTGAAGCTCTTGGCCTCGCCGGTGTCGATCTGGCGAAATTCGCTGCGCTCGTAACCGCGCGCCTTGCAGTCGCTATCACCGACAATGGTGAAGGCCTGCGAGCGGGTGCAGAAGAAATAGCTTTCGCCCGGCCAGTTGTAGGATTTCGACGTCACCCGGTAATAGTAGTAGCGGTTTTTCAGATCGCCGCCCTCGACCACCGAACAATCATAGGGCGGGATGTTCCACCAGCCTTCCGAGGTCCAGGCCCCGTCGGCCTTGTAGCCGATCGCCACGCTGGCCTTGGCGTCGGTCTCGTTGCAGACCTTGAGATCGGCCTCTGCGGGCAGGGCAAGCAGGCAAAGGGCAGTCAGAAGCGGGCGGAACATGGCCGTGTCCTCTTGGGTTACCTCAAAGCGATGCCACCACCATACGCGTGACATCGGCCAATCGCCAAGCATAGCCCCATTCGTTGTCATACCAGGCATAGACCTTGACGTGGCGCTTGTTGACCACCCGGGTCGACAGGGCATCGACGATGGTTGACCGGTCGTCATTGGTGTAGTCGGTGCTGACCAGCGGGCGGGTCTCATAGCCGAGAATGCCTTCGAGCGCGCCGGAGGCGGCCTCTTCGAACAGCGCGTTGACCTCTTCGGCGCTGGTGTCGCGGGCGACGTCGAAGACGATGTCGGTCAGCGAGGCATTGAGCAGCGGCACCCGCACCGCGTGGCCGTCGATGCGGCCCTCGAGCTCGGGAAAGATCTGGATGATCGCCTTGGCCGAGCCGGTGGTGGTGGGGATCAGCGAATTCAGGGCCGAGCGCGCACGGCGCGGATCCTTGTGCGCGCGATCGACGATCACCTGGGTGTTGGTGACGTCGTGGATGGTGGTGAAACTGGCCTGTTCGATGCCGAGATGGTCGTTGATGACCTTGACCACCGGGGCGATGCAATTGGTGGTGCAGGAGGCGGCGGTGATGACCCGATGCGCCGCCGGGTCGTAGATCGCCTCATTCACGCCATAGACGATATTGGCGGCGTCGTCCTCTTTCACCGGCGCCGAGACCACGACCTTTTTCACGCCGGCGTCGAAATAGGGTTGCAGCGCGGCATTGGTCTTGAAGGCGCCGGTGCAGTCGACCACCAGATCGACGCCCAGCTCTTGCAGGGGCAGGGCGGCAAGGTCGCGGGTGGTGGTGAAGCGCATCTTCTGCCCGTCGACGGTGATGCTGTCGGCGTCATGGGCGAAATCGGCGCGCCAGCGGCCATGCACGGTGTCGAATTCCAACAGATGGGCGTGCAGGGCGGCGTCGCCCTCGGCGTCGTTCAGCAAGACGATGTCGGCCTCCAGCCCGAGGTCGAAAAAGCTGCGGATCACCAGCTTGCCCATGCGGCCCAGCCCGTTGATGGCGATTTTTGTCATGGTGTCAGTCCTTTGTGGATCGCAGGGGCGCTGCCCCTGGCATTCGGGAAATTACGAAGGGAACCAGCCGCGGGTGCGATTGGCAAAGGCCACCAGAGACAGCATCACCGGCACTTCCACCAGCACGCCGACCACCGTCGCCAGCGCCGCGCCCGAGCCGAGCCCGAAGAGCGAGATCGCCACCGCCACTGCCAGTTCGAAGAAATTCGAGGTGCCGATCAAGGCGCAGGGCGCGGCGACGTTGAAGGGAACCCGCCACAGCCGCGCCCAGCCATAGGCGAGAAAGAACATGCCATAGGACTGGATCAGCAGGGGCAGCGCGATCAGCAGGATCACGAAGGGGTGTTCGAGAATCACCTGCCCCTGAAAACCGAACAGCAGCACCACGGTGACCAGCAGCCCGGTGATCGAAAAGGGCTGCACCCGGGCCTTGAAGGCCTCGACCGCCGGTTCGCCGCCACGCTCCACCAGTCGCCTGCGGGTCACAAGACCCGCCAGCAGCGGCAGCAGCACGTAAAGCAGCACCGACAGGATCAGCGTCTGCCAAGGCACCACGATGTCGGTCACGCCGAGAAGAAGCGCCACGATGGGGGCAAAGGCAAAGACCATGATGACGTCGTTCACGCTGACCTGCACCAGCGTGTAGGTCGGATCGCCGCGGGTCAGATTGGACCAGACGAAGACCATAGCGGTGCAGGGTGCGGCGCCCAGCAGGATCACCCCGGCCAGATAGGCCCGGGCATCCTCGGGCGCGATCCAGTCCGCGAAGAGGTGCTCGAAGAACAGGACACCCAGTGCCGCCATGGTGAAGGGTTTCACCAGCCAGTTGACCACCAACGTGATCACCAGCCCCTTGGGGCGCTCGCCGATATGGCCGAGGGCGCCGAAATCCACGCCCACCATCATCGGATAGACCATGGCCCAGATCAGCACCGCCACCGGCAGGTTGACCGAGGCGACTTCCATCGCCGCCAGCGCGCCAAACAGACCCGGCATCAGGTTGCCCAACAGCATGCCGGCGCCGATCGCCAGCGCCACCCAAAGCGACAACCAGCGTTCGAACAGCCCCATCGGTGCGGGTTGGTTCAGGGTTGCGTCGCTCATGGCGCATCTCCTTTGCAGCCACCGGCAAGGTCGCCGATCAGCGGATCACACAGCTCTGGCCGGCCTCCGCAGCAATCCTTGAGCAGGAAATCCAGCATCCCGCGCAGCCCTTCGGTATCGGCGAAATAGCGGATCGCCCGGCCTTCGCGCCGGTTTTTCACCAGACCGGCATTCAGCAAAACCGAAAGATTGGCGCTCAGCGTGTTCTGGCGCACATCCAGGATCGCGGCGATTTCGCCGGCCTGCCGGCCCGTGCTGCCAGCCTCGATCAACAGGCGGAACGCGTCCAGCCGGACAGGTTGGCTCAGGGCGGCAAAGGCGGTGAGGGCGGATGTCTTTTCCATATTTCATGAATTATTGAAGCAACGGGCGGGCCACAAGGATTCTCTGGCCAGTTCAGATGAAGTTTTCATGACGCTTTTGCGGGTCTGGCCGGCTATTCGAACACGTCCAGCGGCCGGTCTTCGAGCATGGTCTCCATCGAGAACATCCCGGTCACGGTCTCAAGCTCGATGCCCTTGGTCAGCCGCTTGTAGACCCGGTCATAGCCCGCCATGCCATGTGTCACCACTTTCAGCATGTAGTCCCACTCTCCGCCGATCCGGTGCATTTCGACCACCTGCGGGATGCGCGCCACATGGGCGCGGAAGCTCTCGATCCAGTCATCGGAATGGTTGCGGGTGCGCACCATGACAAAGACCGTCAGATCAAGCCCCAGCCGTTCGGCGCTGATGCGTCGCCGCGTGCCCAGAAGAATGCCGTCTTCCTCCAGCCGCTTCAGGCGCCGCCATAGGGCGTTCTGCGACAGGCCGACCTGTTCTGCCAGATCGCGCTGCGACAGCGCGCCGTTGCGTTGCGCGATGTCCAGTATCCGGCGGTCGATTTGATCGAGAATTTGCTTCATATTGGTTCAAATGACACAAAAATTCGATGTTTTCAATAAAATCAGGGGGAAATCTGCGATTGCCGAAGGGGTAATGTCCTAAAAGCATATCCATTGAAAAGGTGCCTCATGACCCTTGCCCAAAGCCGCCTCTCCGCTTTCGAAGCCAGCCTGCGCGCCCTGCCGGACCCCGAGGCGGCGCTGAAGGACGGGCTGATCGGTCAGGGGCTGACGATCGACACTGCCTTCGGCGCCCGGCCGCTTGTTTATGCCGATTACGTCGCCTCGGGGCGCGCCCTGCGCCAGGTCGAGGAGTTCGTGATGCAGAACGTGCTGCCCTATTACGCCAACAGCCATACGGTCGACAGTTTCTGCGGTGCCGCCATGACAGGCTTGCGGGCCGAGGCCCGGGCGGTGATTGCCGAGAAATGCGGTGGCAACACCGCGGATCATGCGGTGATCTTCACCGGCGCGGGGGCGACCTCGGCGCTCAACCAGCTGGTGCATCTGGTGGGGCTGCGCGATGCGGTGGCGCGCGGCGAGCGGGCCTTTGTCCTCATGGGCCCCTATGAGCATCACTCCAACATCCTGCCGTGGCGCGAAAGCGGCGCCGAGGTGATCGAGATTGGCGAAGCCGAGGCCGGCGGCCCCGATCTCGGGCAGTTGCGACAGGCGCTGATCCGCTGCGCGGGGCGGGGGCTCACGGTGGCGGCCTTCTCGGCGGCGTCCAATGTCACCGGCATCTGCAGCGATGTCGCCGCCGTGACCCGGCTGGTCAAGGCGCAGGGCGCGGTGATGATCTGGGACTATGCCGGCGGCGGCCCCTATCTGCCGATCGACATGACCCTGCCCTGCGGCACCGGGATTGATGCGGTGGCGCTGTCGCCGCACAAGTTCCTTGGCGGGCCCGGCAGCAGCGGGGTGCTGCTGCTGCGCCGTGACGCGGTGCGCGCCACCACCCCCAGCCGCCCCGGCGGCGGCACCGTCGCCTTTGTCAACGGAACCCGCCACGACTATGTCGACAGCGTCGAACAGCGCGAAGAGGGCGGCACCCCGAACGTGATCGGCGACATCCGCGCCGCGCTGGCGCTGATCGTGAAAGACGTGATCGGCCAGGAACGGATCACCGCGCGCAACGCGGAGCTGAGCGCCCGGGCCTTCGCGGCCTGGCAGGGGTGCCCCGGCCTCGAGCTGCTGGCGCCCCGTCACCGCGCGCGCCTGCCGATCCTGTCCTTCGTGCCGCGCGACGCCTCGGGGCGCCGCATCGACTATCGCGCCTTCACCCGCGCCCTGTCCGATCGTTTCGGCATTCAGGCGCGCGGCGGCTGTTCCTGCGCCGGACCCTATGTGCACCGGCTGCTGGGAATCGATGACGCCTGGTCCGAAGAGATCCGCGCCGGCATCCTTGCCGGCGACAGCGGTGCGAAACCCGGTTTCGTGCGCCTCAATCTCAGCCCGCTGATGGAGGACAGTACCGTCGACTACATCCTCTCCTCGGTACGGGCCTTGCTCGGGCAGGACATGGCCGGAGCGGCTTGAGGGCACCGGCGCCAGCGCCCGACCCGGCGCCAGCGCGTGCCCGCTTGACCAAACGCAGATTTACGCTCATATGCCGGTCCATGACCGAGCTTTCGAAAATCCGCAATTTCTCCATCGTCGCCCATATCGACCACGGGAAATCCACCCTCGCCGACCGCCTCATCCAAGAGACGGGCACGGTGAAGGATCGTGACATGAAGGAACAGCTGCTTGACTCGATGGACATCGAGCGCGAGCGCGGCATCACCATCAAGGCCAACACGGTGCGCATCGACTATAAGGCTGACGATGGTGAGACCTATGTGCTGAACCTGATCGACACCCCCGGTCACGTCGATTTCGCCTATGAGGTGTCGCGCTCGATGAAGGCGGTCGAGGGCTCGCTCTTGGTGGTCGATTCGACCCAGGGCGTCGAGGCCCAGACCCTGGCCAATGTCTATCAGGCGATCGAGGCCGATCACGAGATCGTGCCGGTTCTGAACAAGATCGACCTGCCGGCCTCGGACTGCGACCGGGTCGCCGAACAGATCGAGGACGTGATCGGCATCGACGCCACCGGCGCCATTCAGGTCAGCGCCAAGACCGGGCAGGGCATCCATGAGACGCTTGAGGCCATCGTCCGGGATCTGCCGGCGCCGAAGGGCGACATCAATGCGCCGCTGAAGGCGATGCTGGTCGATTCGTGGTATGACGCCTATCTCGGGGTGATCGTGCTGGTGCGGATCATGGACGGCACCCTGAAAAAGGGCCAGCGGGTCAAGTTCATGTCGAACGGCACCCTGCACAGCGTCGACCGGGTCGGCGTTTTCCGCCCCGAGATGCAGATGATCGACAAGCTGGGCCCCGGCGAGATCGGATTCCTGACCGCCTCGATCAAGCAGGTGCGCGACACGCGCGTCGGCGACACGATCACCAATGACCGCAACGGCGCCGACAAGGCGCTGCCCGGCTTCAAACCGGCGCAGCCGGTGGTGTTCTGCGGCCTGTTCCCGGTCGATTCGGCCGAGTTCGAGGACCTGCGCGACGCCATCGACAAGCTGGCGCTGAACGATGCCTCCTTCTCTTATGAAATGGAGACCTCGGCCGCGCTGGGCTTTGGCTTCCGCTGCGGCTTTCTTGGCCTGCTGCACCTCGAGGTGATCCGCGACCGCATCGAACGCGAATACAATATCGAGCTGATCACAACCGCGCCCTCGGTGATCTATCATGTCTACATGAAGGACGGCGAAAAGATCGACCTGCACAACCCTGCCGACATGCCCGACATGTCGAAGGTCGATCACCTTGAGGAACCGCGCATCAAGGCGACGATTCTGGTGCCCGACGAATACCTTGGCGACGTGCTGAAACTGTGCCAGGACCGGCGCGGTCTTCAGCTTGACCTGACCTATGCCGGCAGCCGCGCCATGGTGGTCTATGACCTGCCGCTCAACGAGGTGGTCTTCGACTTCTACGACCGCCTGAAATCGGTGACCAAGGGCTATGCCTCCTTCGACTACCAGATGGAGGAATACCGCGAGGACAACCTCGTGAAGATGTCGGTTCTGGTCAACGACGAACCGGTCGACGCGCTGTCGATGATGGTGCACCGTGACCGCGCCGAGATGCGCGGCCGGGCGATGTGCGAGAAGCTGAAAGAGCTGATCCCGCGTCACATGTTCAAGATCCCGATCCAGGCCGCCATCGGCGGCAAGGTCATCGCCCGCGAGACCCTGTCGGCGCTCAGGAAGGACGTGACCGCGAAATGCTATGGCGGCGATGCGACCCGCAAGCGCAAGCTTCTGGACAAGCAGAAGGCCGGCAAGAAGAAGATGCGCCAGTTCGGCAAGGTCGATATCCCGCAAGAGGCCTTCATCTCGGCGCTGAAGATGGACAGCTGACCCCCGGTTTGCGGTGGCGCCGATTTGGCCCGCCGCAGAGGGGCGCAGCGGAAATTGGTTTTCCACAAGGCAAGCCGTTTGGATGATGTCCGAATTGGATCCTTATCCACAGGAAATCCACAAGTCATTCCAGTGACTTACCCCCAAGAAATTGCCTCGGTGCGTGTTTTTTTCCTTGCCCGACTCACCCCGTTGGCCGCAGCCTGAGGTCAACGCGAAGGGGTCTTCACCAGACCCGGCGCGGGACGCCAAGGTCTTCCGGGACCCGAGCGGGGAAGGGATAGGTTACACCGAACCGACCTCGTGCTGACGGATCCGGGACGCTGGCCGAAAGGTTCGGGTTTTCAACGATCTGGGCCGGAAGGTGGCGCAAAAGCCATGGCGTGGATCGGCGGCGGGGTTCGCCCGGCCGACGATAGGGGGGAGCAGGCCTCAGGGCTTGTATCCCGCGGCTGAGGTTCCTTGAACCTGAGCAAACCGAACGGGTGGACCCCTCGGGGTGCGGTCGTTCATCGAAGGCGTCAGGATGGGGGCTGCGGCCCCGTTGCAAAGACCGCGTCTGAGCACCTGACGTCTTCATTCTTTTTCGGACATGAGTACAAACGCCGGTCGTCGCCTGCCGGCTGTTTCGCGTGGCTTGCAGACAGGGCGCATCGCGGCAGGGGTGAACGTGAAGCCAAGGGCAGAACGAGGCGGGGCCTGCCGGCGTGTCGCTGGCAGGC
>NZ_JBFJVE010000020.1:0-22568 GCF_041624275.1 Shimia sp. | reverse complement strand
CGTCTTGTCGCGGCAGAACCGGTTGCAGAAGCCAAAGCGCCGCCCGCCCAGTTCCAGCACATGGCTGACCGGGCGCCCGGAATAGGGGCAGGCGTCGTTTTCCGCCCCGGTGCCATCGACGGCGCGGGCGGCCAGCGGGGCCGGCCCGGGCCAGTCGCCCTTGGCATGGTCCTGCGCGTACCAGGGCAGGGTGGCGCCCTGAACCAGCCCCATGGCGCGCCAGCGCCGGAAGGCCGGGTCCGCCAGATGCGCCGCGACATAGGCCCGCGCCCTGTCGCCGACCGGCAGGTCGAAACCGGCGATCCGGGCCGCGACCGGCGCGAAAAACGCATCAGCGGCACTATAGGCGCCACAGAGCCAGGGGCCGGCGCCCGCGCAGCTGTCCAGCGCATGTTCCCAGATCACCTCGAGGCGCCGCAGGTCGGCCAGCACCTCGGGCGACGGGCGGGTGTCGACATAGGCCTGGCGCAGGCTCATCGGGCAGCTGTTGCGCAGGGCGGAAAAACCGGAATGCATCTCGGCCGCGAGACAGCGCGCCGTGGCCCGGGCGCGCGGCTCGGCGGGCCAAATCCCGGCCTCGGGGAACCGCGTCGCCAGTTCTTCGGCAATCGCCAGCGAGTCCGAGACCACCGCGCCCTCGGGTGTGATCATCGTCGGCACGGTGCGTGCCGGCGGATAGGCGCTTAGCTGCTCGGCCACGTCCCGGCCCGAGAAATCCAGCATCGTTTCCTGCCGCGCGAGACCGAATTTCTCGAACAGCAACCAGCCGCGCAGCGACCACGAAGAATAGGCGTAATCGCCCAGAAGCAAGCTATAGGTCATGGTGCCAGCCTAGCCGCCGCTGCCGCGATTTCCCAACCAAAGCTTTTGCGCAATGCCATCACGGATTGTGATTGATGATTTCCGCCCGCCAGTCCGCCCGCGTGTCGATCACCGTCACCGACAGGTTGTCGATGCGATGGGCAAAGGCCTCTGCGCCGCTCAGCCCCTCGGCCCGCGCCACCTGGGTCAGGATGGCGCCGAAATGGGCCACGATCACCAGATCCCCGCCACGGTGGCGTGCCCGCAGCCCGTCGACCGCCCGGTCGACCCGCTGCGACAGCCGGTTCCAGCTTTCGCCGCCGGGCGGTGCGACGTCGCCCGGGCACTCCCAGAAGCGGCGGATATGGTCGGGATCCTCGGCTTCGACCTCGTCGAACCGGCGCAGTTCCCAGGCGCCGAAATGCATTTCGCGCAGCCCCGGGTCATGCGGCAGCCGCGTCCGGGCGCCGGCAATCGCATCCGCCGTGGTCACCGCCCGGTCGAGGTCGGAACTGACCACCGGCGCCTGCGCGGGCAGATAGGCCGCCAGCCGGCGCAGCGCCGCCCGGTCCGACAGATCGGCGGGCAGGTCGCTCCAGCCGACCATGGTTTTTGCATGGGTCGGCCCGTGGCGCACCAGATAAAGCCGGCTCATGGCAGCGCCCCCTTGAGCGCCAGCGGCAGGCCGGCGATCACCGTCACCACGCAGTCCGACTGCGCGGCGAGCCGCTGGTTCAGGCGCCCCTGTTCGTTGCGGAACCGCCGCGCCAGCGCGTTCTCGGGCACGATCCCCATGCCGACCTCGTTGGAGACCACCACCACCTGCCCCCGGCAGGCGTCGAGCGCGGCCAGCAGGCCCCGGCTTTCGGCCCCGAGATCGCTGCCGGCCAGAAGGTGGTTGCTGAGCCACATGGTTGCGCAGTCGAAAAGAACAATCTCGTCATGGCTGATTTCCGCCAATGCCGCAACGGCATCCAGCGGGCATTCAACCGTGCGCCAGCCGGCGCCGCGCATCTCTCGGTGGGCGGCGATTTTGTCCTGCATTTCAGTGTCATGCGCCTGCATGCTGGCCAGGTAGACACGCGGCTTTCCGCTGTTCAGAACCAGGCTTTCGGCATAGGCAGACTTGCCCGATGCGGCGCCGCCGACCACAAAAGTGCTTTTTAGAATCATCTTTTTTGTTCCAAGCTGTACCGGCTTTCGGTGATCCGATCATGTTCTTGCCCCGTACTACCACCCGCAGGCCAGTGGAGAAAGGAGCCAATGATGACCGTACCGGCACCTCTGACCCGGGATCTCACGCGCCGCTCGATGCGGGCCGAAATGCTGGATGCAGAAACCGAGCTGGCGCTGGCCCGCGCCTGGCGCGACCGGCGCGACGCGGCGGCGCTGCACCGGCTGATCCGGGCCTATATGCGGCTGGCGATTTCCATGGCCGGCCGCTTCCGCCGCCCCGGCCTGTCGCACAGCGACCTGATCCAGGAGGCGGCGCTGGGGCTGATGAAGGCGGCGGACCGATTCGACCCCGATCGCGGGGTGCGCTTTTCGACCTATGCGGTGTGGTGGATCCGCGCCGGGTTGCAGGACCACGCGATGCGCAGCTGGTCGATCGTGCGCACCGGGTCGACCAGTGCCCAGAAATCGCTTTTCTTCAACCTGCGCCGGGTGCAGGCCCGGCTCGAGCGCGAGGCCGAAGCCCAGGGCGAGATCCTCGACCGCTATCAGATCTGCGAAAGGATCGCCGGGGAAATCGGCGTTTCGGTTGCCGACACCGAAATGATGATGGGGCGCCTGACCGGGGCCGACAGGTCGCTCAATGCGCGCCAGAGCACCGAGGAGAGCGGCCGCGAGTGGCTCGACCTGATCGAGGACGAAGACCCGCTGGGGGCGGCGACCGTCGAACGCCGCCGCGATCACGCCGCGCTGCGCCGGCGCCTGTCCGAGGCGATGCGCGGCCTGACCGAGCGCGAACGCTTCATCCTCGATCAGCGCCGGCTGCGCGACACCGGGCGCACGCTGGCCGAGCTTGGCGGCGAAATGGGCATTTCCAAGGAAAGGGTGCGCCAGCTCGAGGTGGCGGCGCTGGCCAAGATGCGCCGGGCCCTTGAACGCCAGGGGCTGGGGGTGCATGACCTCGTGTCATGAGACCTCTGATTCCGGCACTGGCCCTCATGGCCGCCCCCGCTCTTGCCTTCGAGATCACCGCCAGCGACATCGCGCTGCTGCCGCAGGCCGAGGTGATCCTGATCGGTGAGTTGCACGACAATCCCTGGCATCATGAAAACCAGGCCCAGGCGGTGGCGGCGCTTGAACCGGCGGCGCTGGTCTTCGAGATGCTGTCACCGGAACAGGCCCTCCGGGTGACGCCGCAGCTTGTCGACGACGAGGCGGCGCTGGAAGAGACGCTGGGCTGGGCCGAAAGCGGCTGGCCGGATTTCGCCATGTACTACCCGGTGTTCCGGGCCGGGCAGGGCGCCGATGTCTATGGCGCGCAGGTGCCGCGCGCTGCCCTTGGCGCGGTGGTGATGCAGGGCAGCGTGACGGCCGATTTCGCCCCGCTTGCGGCCCGCTACGGTCTTGGTGAGCCGCTCGATCCCGCCGAACAGTCGGCGCGCGAGGACAGCCAGTTGCAGGCCCATTGCAATGCGCTGCCCCCGGCGATGCTGCCGGGGATGGTGCTGGCCCAAAGGCTGCGCGATGCCGCCCTGGCCGGGGCCGTCGAAGAGGCGCTGGAGCGGTCCGGCGCCCCGGTCGTGGTGATCACCGGAAACGGCCACGCCCGCCGCGACTGGGGGGTGCCGCGCCTGTTGGCGGATCGCGCCGGCGTGGTGGCGATCGCCCAGTTCGAGGCGCCGCCCGAGGCGCGCCAGCCCTTTGACCGCTGGATCGTCACCCCCGAGGCAGAGCGCGAAGACCCATGCGCGGCCTTTGCCGGGGCCGCCGGGTCCGATAGGCAGAGCGGCGCGGAAAATGAGTGATTTTATTCACGCGGGAAAGCCTCTAGTGTCGGGGCGGATCTAGGGCGGGTTTTCCGGACGGGCGGTCAAATGCTGACAGACAAACGCATTCTTCTCATCATCGGTGGTGGTATCGCCGCCTATAAATTGCTGGATCTGATCCGGCGCCTGCGCGAACGCGGTGCCTGGGTGACGCCGGTTCTGACCGCGGGCGGCAGCCAGTTCGTGACCCCGCTTTCGGTCTCGGCGCTGGCCGGGGAAAAGGTGTTTCGCGACATGTTCGACCTCACGGACGAGGCCGAGATGGGCCATATCCAGCTGTCGCGCTCTGCCGATCTGGTGGTGGTGGCGCCGGGCACCGCCGACCTGATGGCCAAGATGGCCTCGGGGCTGGCCAACGACCTGGCCTCGACCCTGCTGCTGGCCACCGACACGCCGGTGCTGGTGGCGCCGGCAATGAATGTGCGCATGTGGGAGCATCCCGCGACCCGCCGCAACCTGGCGACCCTGCGCGGCGACGGGGTGATGTTCGTCGGCCCCAACGACGGCGACATGGCCTGCGGCGAATATGGCCCCGGGCGCATGTCCGAGCCGCTGGAAATCGTTGCCGCCATCGAGAGCGCCCTGGCCGAGGGCCCGCTGACCGGACGCCGCATCCTCGTGACCTCGGGCCCGACCCACGAACCCATCGACCCGGTGCGCTATATCGCCAACCGCTCGTCCGGTGCCCAGGGCAGCGCCATTGCCCGCGCCCTGACCATGCTGGGCGCCGAGGTGGTCTTTGTCACCGGCCCCGCCGATGCACCGCGCCCCGAGGGCGCCCATGTGGTGGAAGTCGAGACCGCCGCGCAGATGCTCGACGCGGTGCAATCGGTGCTGCCGGTGGATGCCGCCATCTTTGCCGCCGCCGTCGCCGACTGGCGCGTCGCCAGCGCCTCGGACAGCAAGATCAAGAAACAGAACGGCACGATCCCGGCGCTGGATTTTGCCGAGAACCCGGACATCCTGGCCACGGTGAGCCAGATGGATGGCGGGCGTCCGCGCCTGGTTGTCGGTTTTGCCGCCGAGACCGACGATGTGATCGCCAATGCCACCGCCAAGCGCGGGCGCAAGGGCTGCGACTGGATCGTCGCCAATGACGTTAGCCCCGAAACCGGCATCATGGGCGGCGCCGAGAACGCGGTGACCCTGATTTCGGACGACGGGGCCGAGCATTGGCCGCGCATGGGCAAGGACGAGGTCGCCTTGAAACTGGCCACCCGGATTGCCGAGGCCCTTGGCTGAAGATGTCATGCGCTGCGCGCGCGAGTATTTTTCGAAGAGATGAAGGAGTTGGGTTTGCGGATCAGGCTGAGCTGGCTGGAGGATGCGGATCGCGGGGTGGCCTTGCCCTCTTACGAGACGGCGGGGGCGGCGGGGGCCGATGTGCGGGCCAATTTTCCGCCTGCTGCGCGTGATGGCGTGGTTCTGAAGCCCGGGGCGCGGGCGCTGATCCCCACCGGGCTGCGGCTCGAGATTGCGCAGGGCTACGAGGTGCAGCTGCGACCGCGCTCGGGGCTGGCGCTGAAACACGGGATCACCCTGGCCAATGCGCCGGGCACCATCGACAGCGATTATCGCGGACCGCTGGGGGTCATCGTGATGAACGCCGGCGAGGCGCCCTTTCATGTCGAACACGGCGCCCGCATCGCGCAGCTGGTGATGGCGCCGGTGGTGCAGGCCGGGTTCGAGCTGGCCGATGCGCTGGGCGAGACGGCGCGCGGCAGCGGCGGGTTCGGGTCGACCGGGGTGCGCTGATGCTGTTGGTTCTGGTTCTGGCGGCGATGCTTTACGGGCTGGGGGCGCTGATGGGGGCACCGAGGCGCGCCCGCTGGAGCATGATCCTGATCCTTTACCTGGCGGTGGTGCTGGCGCAGGCGGTGCTGCCGGCGGGCAATCCGATCCGGGCGATGACCGGCGACAGCCTGGCGCTTTGGCTGCTGGTGGGCGGCTTTGCGGCAATCGTGCTGGTTTACCGCGCCGGGCTGCAATGGTTAAAGGCACGGGCCCAGATGCCGGAGACCCAGATGACCGATGCGCCTTTCAACGACACCGAGCTTGACCGCTATGCCCGCCACATCGTGCTGCGCGAGATCGGCGGGCTGGGGCAGAAGAAACTGAAGGATGCCAGGGTTCTGGTGATCGGGGCCGGGGGGCTGGGCTCTCCGGCGCTGCTTTATCTGGCGGCGGCCGGCGTGGGCACCATCGGGGTGATCGACGACGATGTGGTCGACAATTCCAACCTTCAGCGGCAGGTGATCCACCCGGATGCCGCCATCGGCACGCCGAAAGTGTTTTCCGCCGAGGCCGCGATGCGGGCCCAGAACCCCTATGTCACGGTGCAGCCCTATCACCGCCGCCTGAGCGAAGAGGACGCAGGGGCGCTGGTGGCCGACTATGATCTGGTGCTGGATGGCACCGACAATTTCGACACCCGCTATCTGGTCAACCGCATTTGCGTGGCCCAGGGCAAGCCGCTGATTTCCGGCGCCCTGTCGCAATGGGAAGGCCAGATCAGCGTCTTTGATCCCGCCCATGATGCCCCCTGTTATCAATGCGTGTTTCCCGAAGCTCCCGCCGCCGGGCTGGCGCCGAGCTGTGCCGAGGCCGGGGTGATCGGCCCGCTGCCGGGGGTGATCGGCGCGATGATGGCGGTCGAGGCGGTCAAGCTGATCGCCGGCGCCGGGGCGAGCTTGCGCGGCGAGATGCTGATCTATGACGCGCTATACGGCGAAAGCCGCAAGATCGGCCTCAGGCGGCGCGCGGATTGCCCGGTCTGTGGCGCCGCCCCGGGCTGAAAACGCATTTCGCAGCTTGCACGCCGCACTGCGGGGATTAGGTTGGCCGTCAAAGGAGACGCGCGATGACCAACCCGCTTTTGACCGACTGGACCACCCGCTTCGGGCTGGCGCCCTTTGATCGTATTTCGGATGCCGATTTCGAACCCGCCTTCGACCGGGCGCTGGCCGAACATGCGGCCGAAATCGCCGCCATCGCGGAAAACCCGGAAGCCGCCACATTCGCCAATACGATCGAGGCCATGGAAGCCTCGGGCGAGGCGCTCGACAGGGTGCTGAGCGTGTTCTTCACCGTTGCCGGCGCCGACAGCAATCCCAAACGCGAGGCTTTGCAGCGGGCGTTTTCGCCGAAACTGGCGGCGCATGCCTCGGCCATCACCTCGAACAAGGCGCTCTATGCGCGGGTGGCGGCGGTCTGGGAGGCGCGCGCGGGGCTGGATCTGACGCCCGAGCAGGCGCGGGTGCTGATGCTGTCGCATCGCGGTTTCCTGCGCTCGGGCGCGGCGCTGACCGGCGAGGCCGACACCCGGATGAAGGACGTGATGGCGCGGCTGGCCGAACTGGGCACCGGCTTTTCCCAGAACCTTCTGGCCGACGAGCGGGCGTGGTTCATGCCGCTCGCGCAAGAAGACCTCGAGGGGCTGCCCGCCTTTGTCGTCGACGCCGCCCGCGCCGCCGGCGCGGAAAAGGACGCCGAGGGGCCGGTGGTCACCCTGTCGCGGTCGCTGATCACGCCCTTCCTGCAATTCTCGCCGCGCCGCGACCTGCGCGAGGCGGCCTTCAAGGCCTGGACGGCGCGCGGCGCCAATGGTGGCAAGACCGACAACCGCCGGATCGCCGCCGAGATCCTGACCCTGCGCGAGGAGCGGGCCAAGCTTCTGGGCTATGCCAGCTTTGCCGATTTCAAGCTGGAAACCGAGATGGCGGGCAGCCCCGACAGGGTGCGCGACCTGCTGATGGCGGTCTGGCAACCGGCCCGCGCCCGCGCCGAAGCCGACGCCGAGGTGCTGACCAAGATGATGCAGGGCGATGGCATCAACGGCGATCTGGCGCCCTGGGACTGGCGCTATTACGCCGAGAAACGCCGCAAGGCCGAGCATGATCTGGATGAGGCGGAGCTGAAACCCTATCTGCAGCTCGAGCGCATGATCGAGGCCGCCTTTGCCTGCGCCAACCGCCTGTTCGGGCTCGAGTTCTCGCCGCTGGAGGTGCCGCTTTACCACCCTGACTGCCGCGCCTGGGAGGTGACCCGCGACGGCGCCCATGTGGCGGTGTTCATCGGCGATTATTTCGCCCGTGGCTCCAAGCGGTCCGGCGCCTGGTGTTCGGCGATGCGCAGCCAGGCCAGGTTCCCGAAAGTGCAGGCGCCGGTGGTGATCAATGTCTGCAATTTCGCCAAGGGCGATCCGGCGCTGCTGTCTTATGACGATGCCCGCACGCTGTTCCACGAATTTGGCCACGCGCTGCACCAGATGCTGTCCAACGTGACCTACGAGCGGGTCTCGGGCACCTCGGTGGCGCGCGATTTCGTCGAACTGCCCTCGCAGCTGTTCGAACACTGGCTCGAGGTGCCCGAGGTGCTGGCCGAGTTCGCCACCCATGTGGAGACCGGCGCGCCGATGCCGAAAGCCATGCTCGACAAGGTGCTGGGCGCGGCCAATTTCGACATGGGGTTCCAGACCGTCGAATTCGTCGCCTCGGCCATGGTCGATCTGGGTTTTCACGAAGGCGCGGCCCCGGCCGACCCGATGGCGCGCCAGGCCGAGATCCTGGACGAGCTGGGCATGCCCGCCGCGATCACCATGCGCCACGCCACGCCGCATTTCGCGCATGTGTTCTCCGGTGACGGCTATTCCTCGGGCTATTACAGCTACATGTGGTCCGAGGTCATGGATGCCGACGCCTTTGCCGCCTTTGAAGAGGCAGGCGGGGCCTTTGATGCGGCGACCGCCAAGTCGCTGGAAGAGAATATCCTGTCGACCGGCGGATCGGTCGAGGCCGAGGACCTCTACAAGCGGTTCCGCGGCCGTCTGCCAGGGGTCGAGGCGCTGCTCAAGGGGCGCGGGTTGGCGGCGTGAGGGGGCGCGACCGCCGAAAGGCACTGCATCCCAGATGCGATGCCTTTCGTCTGGGCGTGGCGCCGCTGGCATGAGGGACGCACTTCAAAGCGGAAAAGGGGTCAGGTCGATTTCCCGACTTGGCCCTGTCGTGCATGCTTCAGGTAAGGGGCCCCATCGCGATACCCGCCCCGGATCAGTGAATCCGGGTTGGCGGTTTCAGGAAACCGGTCGCGCCAATCTCTGAACCCGTCATTCGTGATGACCTGAGCGCCAAGGTCTTGTGCCGCCTGTAGGATGTACAAGTCGGCTGGCGTTCCCTTTGGCACGACCATCACCTGATCGTGGGGGATATCCAGCAGAAGGGCGAATTCTTCATCGTGCATGTAGTGATCCGCGATCAGGTACCCCGCATTGGCGTCAAAGATCACGCCGGGCCTATAGCCGTGGGACTCGAGCGCCCTCACGAGCGTGGCGACGATGCCCAGATCGGGGGGCTTCCCGTTCCAATGCATGATATTCGACCCATCCAGAATAATTCGGTTCCGGTCGCCAAGGGGCGACTCCGAATTGTCCTCAGAAGACGGCACTGGCGGCGCGAAATGCTTGCGCGCCAGCCGCAGCAGATCCCGCACCCAGATCAGGAGCGACGCAACGAAGCACGATCCCGCCAGTAACAGGAGGTCACGATAGGCCGGGATCACCAAGGACAGTATGATCCCGGCCAAAGACAACAGGCCGATTGCCCCTGGCGCATACATCGCCGGGATCAATCAGATCGTCTGATCGTAATCGCCGACCCCCGGTTCGGTGCGGATCACCGCGTCGATATCGGCAAAGATCGCCCGCATTTCCGCCTCGCTTTGCGCGCTTTCGCAGACCACCACAAGGTTCGGCGTGTTGGACGAGGCGCGCACCAGCCCCCAGGAGCCGTTGTCGAGGATCACCCGCGCGCCGTTCACCGTCACCACCTCTTTGATGGCGCGCCCGGCGAGGCTGTCACCGGCCTCGTGTTTGGCCACCAGCTTCGCCACCAGCCGGTCCAGAATATCGTATTTCTCGGTATCCGCGGCCCAGGGCGACATGGTCGGCGTGGCCCAGGTCTTGGGCAGCGCCTTGCGCAGATCCGACATGGATTTATCGGGGTTGCGGTCCATCAGCTTGCAGATTTCCACCGCCACGCGCATGCCGCAGTCATAGCCGCGCCCGACCGGCTCGGCGAGGAAGTAGTGGCCCGACTTCTCGAAGCCCGCCAGCGCGCCGATCTGCTTTACGCGGCGCTTCATGTGGCTGTGGCCGGTTTTCCAGTAGTCGGCGGTCACACCGTGTTTTTGTAGCTCGGGGTCGCTGGCGAAAAGGCCGGTCGATTTGACGTCGGCGACAAAGGTCGCGCCGGGATACAGCTTGGCGAAATCGCGCGCCATGATGACCCCGACCTTGTCGGCGAAAATCTCTTCGCCTTCGTCGTCGACCACGCCGCAGCGGTCGCCATCGCCGTCAAAGCCCAGCGCCATATCGGCGGCGCTGGCCTTCACGCTGGCGGCCATGTCATGCAGCATTTCCATGGCTTCGGGGTTGGGGTTGTAATTGGGGAAGGTGTAGTCGAGTTCGCAGTGCGAGGGCACCACCTCGACGCCCATGCGTTCGAAGATCTCGGGCGCGAAGGCCGCCGCCGTGCCGTTGCCGGTGGCGCAGACCACCTTCAGCGGGCGGCTCATGCGGAAATCGCCCACCAGATCGTCGATATAGGCCTCTTTCACGCCCTCGACGAACTCGTAACTGCCGCCGGGATGCGGCTGGCCTTCGCCGTTCAGCACGATGTCGCGCAGTTCGGCCATCTCGTCGGGCCCATGGGTCAGCGGGCGTTCAAAGCCCATCTTCACCCCGGTCCAGCCGTTGGGGTTGTGGCTGGCCGTGACCATGGCCACCGCTGGCACATCAAGGTGGAACTGCGCGAAATAGGCCATCGGCGACAGGGCAGGGCCGATGTCCTTGACCTGGATGCCGGCCTGCATCAGGCCGAGGATCAGGGCGTGTTTGATCGACAGGGAATAGTCGCGGTAATCGTTGCCCACCGCGATCACCGGCGCGATGCCGCGGCGGCGGATCTGGGTGCCAAGCCCGAGGCCAAGCGCGGTCATGCCGGGCAGGTTGATCTCTTCGGGGAACCGCCAGCGCGCGTCATATTCACGGAAGCCCGTGGGTTTGATCATCGCGTCGCGCAGGAATTCCCATGTGTTGGGCGTGACGTCGGAAATCGGCTTTTTCATAAATGGAACTTTCTGAAAGGGATTACAGTGCAATAGGGTTGGCTTTGGCCAGCCGGTCGAAATCCATCAGGGTTTCGATCAGCTTGGGCATCTCGGAAAGATGAATCATATTGGGCCCGTCCGAAGGCGCATTGTCGGGGTCTTCATGGGTCTCGATGAAAACGCCGCCAATGCCCAGCGCCACCGCCGCGCGCGCCATCACCGGGGCGAATTCGCGCTGCCCGCCGCTCGAGCCGCCCTGACCGCCGGGCTGCTGCACCGAATGGGTGGCGTCCATGATCACCGGATAGCCGGTCTGCGCCATGCGCGGCAGCGACCGCATATCGGCCACCAGCGCATTATAGCCAAAGGAACTGCCACGCTCGGTCAGCATGATCTTCTCGGTGCCGCTGCTTTCCAGTTTCGCGACCACGTTGTCCATGTCCCAGGGGGCGAGAAACTGCCCCTTCTTGACGTTGATCACCGCGCCGGTCGCGGCGGCGGCGACCAAAAGGTCGGTCTGACGGCAGAGAAACGCCGGGATCTGCAGGATGTCGCAGACCTCGGCCACCGGCGCGCATTGCGCCTCGGTATGCACATCGGTCAGCACCGGCAGGCCCAGCGTCTCTTTCACGCTTTGCAGCACCTTCAGCCCCTCGTCGATGCCCAGACCCCGCTTGCCCGACAGGCTGGTGCGGTTGGCCTTGTCATAGCTGGCCTTGAACACATATTGCGCGCCGGCCTTGTCGCAGGCCTCTTTCATGGTGCCCGCGATCATCTGTGCGTGGTCGGCGCTTTCAAGCTGGCAGGGGCCGGCAATCACGGTCAGCGGCAGGTCGTTTCCAGTGGTCAGCCCACCGATCTGGATATGTTTCATGGCTTAAGAGGTTACCTGTTCACGTAGGATGGAGGCCGTCAGCGAGATCATCAGGTAGATGCCCGAGAAAATCAGAAAGGCCAGAATGGTGTTTTCGAAGGCCCGCGGATAACTCGGGTCTTCCGAGGCCACCGGCTCGACGCTGGTGGTCAGGTAGCGCACCTGCCGGCTGGCTTCAAGCTGGGTGGTCTTCAGGGTCTGGATCGCCGATTGCATGATCAGATCGGCGGTGGCCAGATCGGCCTGCGCCATCTGGATGCGCACGGTCTTCTGCGCGAGAGAGCTTTCGCCGACCGTGGCCGCGTTCATCTTGCTTTCCAGTGTCGCCAGCAGATCCTTCAGGCGGCCGACGTCCCCCTTGACCCCTTCGACACGGGCCTGATTGGGCCGCAGGTTGTCCTCGAGCGCGGCCAGCTGCAATTCCTTTTCCTGCAACTGGATCTGCACGTTGGAAATCTGCTGGCGCAACGAGGCGATCAGCCCCTCGGGGTCAATGACGGTGCTTTCCTGCAACGACACCAGGGCGGCCTGGGCCTTGCGGCGTTCGGCCTTGGCCTCGTCGAGGCTCTTGATGGCGTCGCGCACGTGGTCTTCGCGCTTGCGCTGGGTCAGGTCGTCGGCGCGTTTCTCGGCATAGGCGACCAGTGCGCGCGAGAAATCCGCCGCCACTTCGGGATCGGCGGCAATGACCTCCATGCGGATCGAGCCCTCGGTCGGGTCATAGCCGATCTTGACGAATTTCCGGTAGAGCTTGTAGGCCTCTTCGTTCGATGGGTTGGCCTCGAGCCGCTGGATCGGGTCGATGGCCGGGTCCGAGAAATGCGCCTTGAAGCCGACGTCCCTGTCGAGCCGGATCATCGCGTCCTTGGAGGTGAGGTAATCCTGCACCGCGATCGCGTCGCTGTTGGCATTAAGCTGCGATGGCAGGAGCGAGCCGAGCCCTGAGCCGCTGTTGCCGTCGGCCTGCTGGACCATGAAGGCGGATTTGGTCGAATACATCGGCGTGGCGATGTTGTAGTAATACCAGCCGGCAAGCAACGTCGGCAGGAAGACAAAGACCGACAGCCGCGCCAGCAACAGCACAAGGCGGCGGCGGCGGCGGCGGGCAATGTCCTTCTGGATGCTGCTGATTTCCTGCGCCCGACGCTCGGCCGGTGATTGCTCGGCCAGGTTGGTCGAGGGCAGGCCGGCGCCGCCGGGCATGGTCTGCGGCAGCTGCACCCGCCCGGTGGCCGGCGGCGGCGGGCCGTCACTGTCGGCGGCGACCAGCTCGAGCATGTTCTTGCGCTGGAAGGGGTCGATGCCGCTGTTGCGCAGCAGGCGCACGGCGTCATAGTCCGAGGTCGCGGCCAGCCCCTTTTTCTGGGCCACGCGCCGCGCCATGCGCAGCTGTCGTCCGGTCAGCCCCTCGCGTTTGATGGCGGCGATTTCCTGTTCCGGCGAGACCGGAGCCGCCGCCGGAGCTGTTACGGGGGCCGCTACCGGGGCGACGGGGGCGGCGGGCGCCTGAGCGGCCGCTGGCTGTGGCCGGGGCTGTGGCGGGGTCGGATCGGGGGGGGCGGCCTGATCGGCGGGCTCGCCGCCGGGGTGGGTGCGCAGACGCCGCGCCTCGCGCCGCCGCCGCACCGAATCGGCCACCGATTCCGCGTCCGGGGTGACAGGTGCGGCCAGCTGATCCGGCTGCTGGGAAACCGGCGGCATGTCCGGTGCCGGATCCTGCGCCGGGCTGTGCGCCGCCGCGGGCTCGACCTCATGCGGGACCGCCGCCAGCGCCGCCGACCCGCCCCCCTGAAGGGGCGTGTTGCGGCGGATGCGGAACTTCTTAGCCTTGGGTTTGGTAGTCATAAAGCTGCTTAGCCTCTTCCAAGGAATCGAACATGTACAATTTGCCGTGCATCAGGACGGCGGCCGAGCGGGCGAATTTCTCGAGGATCTGCGCCTGGTGCGACACGATCACGATGGTGGTGGTGCGCAGCCGCTCTTTCAGGACTTCGCCGGCCTTGCGGTTGAACTCGACATCGGTCGATGACGGCATGCCCTCGTCGATCAGGTACATGTCGAAATCCAGCGCCAGCATCAGCGAAAAGGTGAACCGGGCCCGCATCCCCGACGAATAGGTGCCCAGCGGCTGGTCGAAATATTCTCCGAGATTGCACAGCCAGCGGCAGAAGGCCTCGACATAGTCGGGATCAAGCCCGTAGAGGCGGGCGATATAGCGGCTGTTCTCGACGGCGGTATGCTTGTTGACCACGCCGCCCATGAACCCCAGCGGGAAGGAGATCCGGCAGGTGCGGCGAATCTCGCCCTCGTCCGGCTTTTCCAGCCCCGCCATCATATTGATGAGGGTGGTCTTGCCGGTGCCGTTGGGCGCAAGAATGCCAAGCGAATGGCCAAGGTCAACGCGAAACGACACGCGGTCAAGGATCACCTTGCGCTGGGTTCCGGTCCAGAAGGACTTGCTGACATTTTCAAATTCGAGCATCAGTCGCTCCGGCTCTGCTCTGGCCATCCCTTGTAACTGGGGGATCATTAACGCTCTGTGGCGCTTGGTGCCTCAATATGTCGGATTCCCCGGTGAGTTAGCAACTCCATGCGGCAGAATTTTGACCTTCCGACAGGAAAAACCGGCGCCGAAGCGCCGGTTTCGCCGTGATTTAACGATTTGAGGGTCAGAGGTCGCGCTTTTCGACCCTGAACAGCTTGCCGGCAATGATCGAGATCGCGGCCGCGCCGAAGGAGAACAGCGCCCCCATCTTGGCCGCGTCCTGCACCGGTCCGGCGTCAAAGGCCACCGAGGCCACGAACAGCGAGACGGTAAAGCCGATCGCGGCGACACAGCCGATCACCACCAGGTCGATGATGCGCATGCCCTCGGGAATGCCCAGCCGCAGCGGCACCGCCGCCAGCCAGCCAAAGATCAGAATGCCGATCGGCTTGCCGACGATCAGACCCAGCAGCACCAGCCAGGTGGCATCGCCCATCGCCGAGAACTGGACCCCGGCATTGAGCAGGCCGAAGAAGAACAGCACCACCTCGACCGGGTATTTCAGCGAATGTTCCATCACGTTCAAGAGGTCGTGCAGATGGGTTTCCGCCTCCGAGAAGATGCCGAAGGCGCGGTCGGCATGGGGGATGGTCACGACGACCGGCAACAGGCCCAGAGCCGGGTGCAGACCCGAGCGCATGAAACCGTACCAGCTGACGCAGCCGGCCAGCGCATAGGGGACGAAATGCAGGTTCTTGCGCACCCAGGTCGATGCGGGCCGCGCCTGGTTGCCTCGGTCCATGCGGCGAGGCAGCCAGTTGAACAGCAGGAACACCGCCAGAGCCGCCCCGAAGGAGGCCAGCAGCCACTCGGGGGCCAGATCGCCCGAGGGGTAGAAGATCGCGAGGATGATCAGCCCGGCCGCGTCATCGGCGATCGCCAGAAGCAGCAGGAAGCGCACCGCCGGGTGGCCGGCACCGAATACCAGACGTCCGACCAGATAGGAAAAGGCGATATCGGTCGCGGTCGGGATCGCCCAGCCATTGGCCACGGCGTTGTAGGTGTCCGATCCCATGACCAGCGCCAGACCGAGATAGACCGCGATCGGGCCGAACATGCCGCCGGCGGTGGCGAACAGCGGGGTCGCCGCCTTCTTGCCGCGCAGCGATCCGTTCTTCAGGATCACCGCCTCCCAGACCTCCTTGGCCGCGATGGCGAAGAACAGCGCCATCAGGACGTCGTTCACAAGGTAGTGCAGGGTCAGGGTGCGGTGCCCGTCATGCAGATGACCGATCGGGGCGTGATCCCAGATCACGAACTCGACGAAATGATGGTAGCTTTCGAAATTCGTGTTGGCCCAGATCAGCGCGGTCACGGCGCCGAAGATCAGCAACAACGAATAATCGGTCAAAAAGTTCCAGACGCGATACATCTATCTCCACCTTCCGTTAAGTTTTCAGGTGCCTTAACGGAAAATCCCCCAAGGGGCAACGGCGTGAAAGGGCCGCACCGCGACTTCCTGCGACGCGGCCCCGGTTTCGTTGTGGCGGCGGTCTCAGGCGATGCTTTGCCAGGCAAGACCGGCGAGAAAGGCCCCGAGCAGGGCGAAGCCGAGATAGGCGGCGAAGACCCGCGGTTTCACCAGCGCCCAGACGGCCACCGCGGCGGGGATGCAGCTGACGCCGCCGGCGATGACAAAGCTCATCGCTGCGCCGTTCGACATGCCCTGTTCCAAGAGCCCGTGCACCAGCGGCACCGCGCCATAGCCGTTGAGATAGGCCGGGGCACCGACCAGCGCGCCAAGCAGGATCGGCTTCACCCCGTCACCGCCCAAGACGCCGGCGATCAGCTCGGCAGGCACATAATGGATCATCAGCGCCTCGATCACATAGGCCAGCGCCAGCCATTTCAGCAGGAACACCCCGTTGGTCAGCGCCGCGCTGCGGAAGGTGTCACGACGCTCGGCCTCCTGCCAGAATGCCCACAAGGGCTTTTCCGAAAACGGTTTCTTGGTGCCGCAACAGCCCCCGACCTGCGGCTTCTCTTTCAACGGATCCACAAACACCGCGGTATTGGCAAAGGCCATGGTCATGAAGCCCCCCATCAACCCCAGCCCCACGGCCGCAAGGGTCTTGGCGATGGCAAAGTCGAGCCCCAGCTGGCCGGCGGTGATGGCAAACATCGCCGGATCCATCAGCGGCGAAGCCAG
The DNA here is from genome assembly GCF_041624275.1 of Shimia sp. GTDB lineage: Bacteria > Pseudomonadota > Alphaproteobacteria > Rhodobacterales > Rhodobacteraceae > Shimia. The sequence goes on along the minus strand of NZ_JBFJVE010000020.1, from coordinate 6,096 downwards.
CCAGAAGGCCATGACCGCACCCAACGGCGCGCCCACCGCCAGCAGCGCGGCAATGAACGGGATCACCTCGCAGGAACAGAAGGGCGACAGCCCGCCCAGCAGCGCCGCAAACAGGATCATCCGGCTCTGGCGTCCTTCAAAGGCCTTGGCCAGCACGTTTTCCGCACCAGAGGCCTTGAGATAGCCGATCGCCAACACCGCAAACAGCACGAAAGGCGCGGTCTGCCCCAATGCGCCGATGGCAAAGGTGACCATTGGGACAAATTGCGGCAGGTCGAAGAGCGCGATCAAAGCCAGAATCAGCGCCAGTGCCAGCCAGGCCTTGTCGATCCGGGTCAGAAAACCGCGTTCGGCGGCGTGGGAATGTGTCGTCTCAGCCATGGTCATGGTCCTTGTGCGGATCTGCGCTGTCGGCGCAGCATTCCTTGAGAAGAAACTGCGACAGGCTCACGACCTGCTCATAGGCGACGGCAGCGCAGATGATCGACCGCCCCTGTTTTTCCTGTGTGACCAGGCCCGCCTGGGCCAGGATCTTCATATGATGGGTCAGCGTCGATCCGCTCACGCCACTGCGCTGGCCCAGCTCGCCGATGCTCAGCCCCTCGGGGCCGGCGCGCACCAGGCAGCGCAGCACCGAAAGCCGCTGTTCCGACCCGAGCGCCGCAAAGGTCGATGCGGCTATGGTCAGGGAAATATCGTCTGTCGAATCGTGTTTCATATTGCTAGAAATATCGAAATATCTGCGTCACGCAAGTTTTATTTCGAAAACTGTCGAAATAACTGCCGGTTTCCCTTTTCCGACGTTTGCCGCAGACTTGCCCCATGAGCCTTGTCGATGACATCCGAAACTGCCGCCTCTGCGCCGCCCGCTTTGTCAAGACCGCCACGCGCCACGCACCGCGCCCGGTGCCCTGGTTTCGCGCCTCGGCGCGCCTGTTGATCGTCGGTCAGGCTCCGGGCGCAAGAGTACACGAGAGCGGGCGCCCCTTCACCGACCCTTCGGGCGAGAGGCTGCGCGACTGGATGGGCATAGACCAAGAGACATTCTATGACCGGGATCACATCGCCATCCTGCCGATGGCCTTCTGCTTTCCCGGCTACAACGCCAAGGGCAGCGATCTGCCGCCGCCGCCGCTCTGCGCCCGAAGCTGGCGGCAAGCGGCGCTGGCCAGCCTGCCCGATATCCGGCTGACCCTGCTGGTCGGGGGCCATGCGCAGAAATGGCATCTTGGCCAGCGCGACAGCGTCACCGCCACGGTTTCGGCATGGCGCGACCATGCGCCCGCCCGCTTTCCCTTGCCTCATCCGTCCTGGCGCAATACGGCATGGATCAGGAAAAACCCGTGGTTCGAGACCGAGCTGCTGCCGGACTTGCGGGCCCAAGTCAGAAAGGTGCTGCAATGAGCGCGACAACCCCCCTTGACCAAGCCCATGCCAAGATGGAAGCCGATGCCGAAGACGATGCCGCGCGCTTGCGTTTTTACGAACGGCTGGCCGATGCCGAACTGTTCCTGCTGCTGACCAAGGAGCCCGAAGGCGACAATATCGCGCCCGAGCTGTTCGAACTCTCGGATCATTCCTTCGTGCTGGTGTTCGACACCGAAGAGCGTCTGTCGAGTTTTGTCGGCAAACCGGCCTCATATGCGGCCCTGTCGGGGCGCGCCATCGCCGCCATGCTGGCCGGGCAGAACATCGGCCTCGGCGTCAACCTCGAGGTGGCGCCCTCGTCGATCCTGGTGCCGCCCGAGGCGCTGGCATGGCTGGCCGACACGCTGACCCATGCCCCGGACGAGGTCGAGGCCACCCCGCAGGAGTTCACCGCCCCCGCCGGCCTGCCCGAAAGCCTGATCTCGGCGCTGGACCAGAAACTGTCGACCGCCGAGGGGCTGGCCAAATTCGCCTATCTGGTGGGGGTCTCATACGAAAACGGCAGCAAGAGCCATCTGCTGGGCTTCGTCGATGCCGTGCCCCAGGCCGAGGGCGCCCTGGCCAAGGCGGTCTCCGAGGCGCTGACCTTCTCCGGCATCGAGGCCGGGGCGCTGGATGTCGGTTTCTTTGCCGCCTCGGACCCGGTGTCGGCGCAGCTCGCGCGTGCGGGTCTGCGTTTCGACCTGCCCGAGCCGCAGGCGCCACGCGAATACGTGCCGGTGATGCCCGGCAGCGACCCGGACAGCCCGCCCAGGCTGCGCTGACCGCCGTCGGCGCGGGTTTGACGCGCCGCCCGCGATCTTCCCCCTAGCAAGACGAAAGGAAACTTCCTAAGTTTCTATTCGGTTTAGGGGGAAGCATTCATATGTCCGGCAGTACATTGCAGAAACTGGCCTTTGGTCTGCTCGTCTTGCTGATCCTCTATGTGACAATCGCTGGGGGCGTGTGATGGCGCAGCGTTTCGGTGGCAAGTTCAGCCCGGATGGCGCCTCGGAGGCCGCTCCGGAGACGCGGGCCAAAGGTGGTTTCCAGACCGCCAGACGCAGCCGTGTCGGCGGGCGGGTCAATCTCCTGTTTCTGGCACCGCTGCCGCTTGTCTGGCAGGCCTTCGGCAACGGGCCGCAGCAGCTGGCGCTCAACCTCGCCGCGCTCGGCGTGCTGCTGCTCGCCGCATGGCTGACCCGCGAGGGGCTCTTGGCGCAGGAAGCCTACGAGGCGCGCACCGTCGCCCGGCGTCCGGTCTTTCCGCGCAAAATGGCGGGATCGGTGCTGACCGGGCTCGGCCTTGCCATTGCCGGCTGGGCCGCGACCGGCGGGGTGGCGGCGCCGGCGATCTACGTCGTCATCGGCACCCTGCTGCACGGGCTGGCCTTCGGGCTCGACCCGCTGAGCAACAAGGGGCTCGAGGGGGTCGACCTTCACCAGAGCGACCGCGTGGCGCGCGCCGTCGACGGCGCCGAGGCCCATCTCGCGGCGATGAATGATGCCATAAAACGCTGTGGAGACCGCAAACTGGAGGCCCGCGTCGAGGCCTTTCAGGGCACGGCCCGCCACCTGTTCCGCACCGTCGAGAACGACCCGCGCGATCTGTCGGCGGCCCGCAGGTACCTTGGCGTCTATCTCAAGGGCGCGCGCGAGGCGACGGTGAAATTCGCCGAGCTCTACGCCCGCAACCGCGACCCGCAGGCGCGCCGCGACTTCGAAACCCTGCTTGACGATCTCGAACAGAATTTCGATGCCCGCACCGAAAAGCTGCTGCTGGATGACAAGAGCGATCTGACGATCGAAATCGAGGTGCTGCGCGAAAGGTTGCAACGCGAAGCCCGGCGCCACGACACGCCTTAACCCGAAGGGAGAATTTCATGTCCGACATTGTCCGTCAAAAAGCCGAGGCCGCCCTGGCCGAAGTCGATCAGGTCACGGCCGTGGTGCTGCCGGAACCCGCCGATGCGGCCGCCGTGGTACCGCTGGCCGAGGCCGACGCCCCGCTCGGCGCCGAGATCACCCGCCGCATGGGCGAGCTGGACATGGGCGACACCGGCTCGATCGTCAATTTCGGCTCGGCGGCACAGGCCGAGTTGCAGGAGATCAGCCAGGCCATGCTTCAGGGCGTGCGCAACAAGGATGTCGGCCCTGCCGGCGACAGCCTGCGCAATATCGTCACCACCATCCGCGGCTTTTCGATCTCCGAGCTCGACGTGCGCCGCGAGCGCACCCTGTGGGAACGCCTGCTGGGCCGCGCCGCGCCTTTCGCCAAGTTCACCGCCCGGTTCGAAGAGGTGCAGGACCAGATCGACCGCATCACCGACAATCTTCTCGATCACGAGCACGTCCTTTTGAAGGACATCAAGTCGCTTGACCTGCTCTATGACAAGACGCTGAATTTCTACGACGAGCTGGCGCTTTATATCGCCGCCGGCGAGGCCAAGATCGCCGAGCTCGACAGCGAGGTGATCCCGGCCAAGGCGGCCGAGGTTCAGGCGGCCGAGGAAAACGATCAGGTGATGAAGGCGCAGGAGCTGCGCGATTTGCGCGCCGCTCGCGACGATCTCGAACGCCGGGTGCATGACCTCAAGCTGACCCGCCAGGTCACCATGCAGTCGCTGCCCTCGATACGCCTGGTGCAGGAAAACGACAAGTCGCTGGTGACCAAGATCAACTCGACCCTGGTCAACACCGTGCCGCTGTGGGAGACCCAGCTGGCGCAGGCGGTCACCATCCAGCGCAGCGCCGAGGCGGCGGCGGCGGTGCGCGACGCCAATGACCTCACCAACGAGCTGCTGACCGCGAACGCTGCCAATCTGCGCCAGTCCAACAAGATGATCCGCGAGGAAATGGAGCGCGGTGTCTTCGACATCGAGGCCGTCAAGAAAGCCAATGCCGACCTCATCGGCACCATCGAGGAAAGCCTGGCGATCGCCGACGAGGGCAAGGCCCGCCGCGCCGCCGCCGAGGCCGACCTGAAGGCGATGGAGGCCGAGCTGCGCGACACCCTGGCCGCGGCCAGGGCCAAGGCAACCGGGCTCGGCGACACGGTCGCCACCTCGACGCCCGAGGTCTGACCCGCCTTGAGCCGCCTGCGCTATTCCCTGCTGACCCTGGTCATGGTGGCGCTTGCCGCCTGCGAGGCCCTGTCGCCGAGCGGGGACGAGCGCGCCCCCGAGACGGCGGCCCCGGCCTCGCCCGAAAGCCGGGCGCTCGGCGCCTATTATGCCGGGGTACAGCGCGACCTTCTGGCGCGCGGCCTGTTGCGCACCGATGGCGGCGGACCCGACACGCCCTATACGGCCAGCACCCTGGCGCGCAACTTCGAACGCATCGCCTTTTTCGAGGAATACGAGCGCGACCAGGGGTTCCGCAAATCCGCCGGCCAGTCGGGCGAGCTGCGGCGCTGGGCGGGGCCGGTGCGGGTGGCGCTCGAGTTCGGCGCATCGGTGCCGGCCGCGGTGCAGGCCGCGGACCGGGCCACGGTCAAGGCCTATCTGGCGCGGCTCGCCGGGGTTACCGGCCACCCGGTCTCGCTGAACGTGCGCCGGGCCAATTTCCACGTTCTTGTCATGGGGGTCGATGACGCCGCGCAGCTTTCGGCGCGGCTGCGCCAGATCGTTCCCGGGCTCGGCAGCGCCACCCTCGGCCTCTTCGTCGCGCCGCCGCGCGACATCCACTGCCTTGTCGTCGCCTTTTCCTCGGACCGCGCCAGCGGCACCTACGAGACCGCGATCGCGCTGGTGCGCGCCGAACACCCCGACCTGATGCGCGAATCCTGCTATCACGAAGAGATCGCGCAGGGGCTGGGGCTTGCCAACGACAGCCCCGATGCGCGACCCTCGATATTCAACGACGACGACGAATTCGCCCTTCTGACCAGTCATGACGAGGCGCTGCTGGCGATGCTCTACGACCCCCGGCTCGGCATCGGCATGACCCTGGACGAGGCGCGCCCCGTCATCCAACGCATGGCCCGCGAACGCGCCGGGCGCCTGTTCTGACCCCGAAAGGAGACCTGATCCCATGGGTATTTTCGATTTTCTGACCGGCGAATTCATCGACGTCATCCACTGGGTGGACGACACGCATGACACTATGGTCTGGCGCTTCGAACGCGAGGGCCACGAGATCAAATACGGCGCCAAGCTGACGGTCCGCGAGGGCCAGGCGGCGGTCTTCGTCCACGAAGGCCAGCTGGCCGATGTCTTCACCCCCGGCCTCTACATGCTGGAAACCAACAACATGCCGGTGATGACCACGCTCCAGCACTGGGACCACGGGTTCAAATCGCCCTTCAAATCCGAGATCTACTTCGTCGACACCACCCGGTTCAACGATCTGAAATGGGGCACCAAGAACCCGATCATCTGCCGCGACCCCGAGTTCGGCCCGGTGCGCCTGCGCGCCTTCGGCACCTATACCATCCGCGTCGTCGACCCGGCCCGGTTCCTGACCGAGATCGTCGGCACCGACGGCGAATTCACCATGGACGAGATCAGCTACCAGATCCGCAACATCATCGTGCAGGAATTCAGCCGGGTGATCGCCGGCTCGGGCATCCCGGTGCTCGACATGGCCGCCAATACCGCCGATCTCGGCCGGCTGGTGGCGGCGGAAATCTCGGGCACGCTCGCTGCCTACGGCCTGTCGATGCCCGAGCTTTACATCGAGAACATCTCG
>NZ_JBFJVE010000019.1:0-23094 GCF_041624275.1 Shimia sp. | reverse complement strand
GGCAGCATGCCCCACAGCCCCATCATCACCCGCCGCGCCTGCCCCGGATAGCGTTTGTCGATCGAGATCACCGCCATGCGATAGCTGCAGGCCGCCGGCGGCAACCACAGGTCCCTGATCTCGGGGATCTGGGCGCGGATCACCGGCAGGCTCAGCCGGTTGAACACTTCGCCGATGATCGCAGGCTCGTCGGGCGGACGCCCGGTATAGGTCGAGAGGTAAATCGGATCGTTGCGATGGGTGATCGCGCTCACCCGCATCACCGGAAAGGGCTCGGCGGCGTTGTAATAGCCGGTGTGATCGCCGAACGGGCCCTCGGGGGCCTGATCTTCGGGATGCACCCAGCCCTCCAGCACGATCTCGGCATTGGCGGGCACCATCATCGGCACCGTCTTGGCGGGCACCACGCGCGGGCGCTGCCCGGCCAGCGCCCCGGCAAAGGTCAGCTCGGACACGGTTTCCGGCAGCGGCAGTGCGGCGGACAGCAGGGTGGCGGGATCGGCGCCCAGCACCACCGCCACCGGCATCGGCTCGCCCTTGGCGTGCCAGCTGCGCATATGCGCCGCGCCGCCGCGATGCTCGAGCCAGCGCATGATGAGCCGGTCGCGGCCGATCACCTGCGCCCGGTAGACCCCGGCATTATAGCGGTTCACCGCCTCGGCCGTGCTGTCGACATGCCGCGTCAGCACCACCGGCCATGTGACCAGCGGCCCGGCATCGCCCGGCCAGTGGGTCTGCACCGGGATGCGCGCCAGATCGACGTCATCGCCCTCCAGCACCACATCCTGCACCGGCCCGCTTTTCTTCACCTTGGCCCGGGTCGCCAGCGCCGCCTTCAGCATCGGCCAGCGCGACAGCGCATCGCGCGCCCCGTCCGGCGGTTCGGGCGCCTTGAGCGAGGCCAGGAATTCGCCCAGCTCGTCGAGCTTTTCGGGGCTGACGCCAAGCCCGGCGCAGACCCTTTCCGTGGTGCCGAACAGGTTGGTCACCACCGGCATGGCAACCCTTTCGCCGCCCGCCGTGGGATGCGAGAACCGAAGCACCGGCCCGCCCTGTTCCAGCACCGCCCGGTGCACCGCCGTCATGCCATGTTCCAGCGGCACCGGCTCGCGGATCGTGGCATATTCGCCGCGCGCCTCGCACCAAGACAGGAATTCTCTCAGATCGGCAAATACCGGCATGTCGCGCATTGGCGGCCTCGCAAAGTGATTTCAGGCGCAAATAGCAGACCCCCGGCTGCGTCAGCTTGACCTAGGTCAAGTAAGCCCGGCGCCGCAGGGTCTAGAAACGCAGGCGGAACGGTACCCCCACAAGAAAACGAGACTCGGATTGGATTATCAGCCAGAGCCAAGCATCCCGCATTTCCCGTCACCGCTGGCCCGCGCCCTGCGGTTCCTGCCGCTGACGCCGGTGTCGCTGGCGCTGACCCGGCTGACCCGCAGCATGGCCGGCCGCCACGAAGCGATGTTCCGCCGCCTTGGCGAGCATGCCAATGCGCGCTTCCTGCTCGATCCGACCGATCTGCCGGTGACCCTGTGCCTGGAGCCGCGCGCCGGCAATCCGCGCGTCACGCTGCACCGCAAGCCGCCCGAGGCCGATGCCCGCATCGCCGGGCCGCTGGCGGCGCTTCTGGGGCTGGTGCACGGCGCCTATGACGGGGATGCGCTGTTCTTCTCACGCGATCTGGTGATCGAGGGCGACACCGCCGCCGCACTGGCACTGCGCAACGCGGTGGACGATGCCGAACTCGACATCGCCGCCGAGATCGAATCGCTGTCGGGCCCGCTGGCGCGCCCGCTGCACCGGCTGATCGCCCTCGCCGAGCGCCGCACCGGCGTTGCTCTCACACGCCACGAGGAGGATCTTTTGTGGTAATGGAAATCGTCTGCCCCGCAGGCACCCCCGCCGCGCTGCGCGCCGCCGTCAAGGCCGGCGCGCATACCATTTATTGCGGCTTTGCCGATGAAACCAACGCCCGCAACTTTCCCGGCCTGAACTTCAGCCGCGAGGAAATGGCCGATGGCGTCGCCTTTGCCCATGCCAAGGGCGCCAAGGTGCTGGTGGCCATCAACACCTATCCGCGTGCCGGCTCGGAAAGCCTGTGGCACGCCGCCGTGGCCGATGCCGAGACCGCCGGCGCCGACGCGGTGATCCTTGCCGATCTGGGGCTTCTGGCCTATGCCGCCAACAATCACCCCAACCTGCGCCGTCACCTGTCGGTGCAGGCGGCGGCCGCCAATGCCGAGATCATCAATTTCTACGGCGAGGAATTCGGCGTCAAACGCGTGGTGCTGCCGCGCGTGCTGTCGGTGCCCGAGATCGCCGCCATCAACAAGGACACCGACATCGAGACCGAGGTCTTTGTCTTCGGCGGCCTCTGCGTGATGGCCGAGGGGCGCTGTTCGCTGTCCTCTTACGCCACCGGGCGCTCGCCCAACATGAACGGCGTCTGCTCGCCGGCCAGCCATGTCGAATATGTCGAGGATCAGGGCGCGCTTTCGGCCAAGCTTGGCGGCTACACGATCCATGCGGTGGGCGCCGATGAGCCGGCCCCCTACCCGACCCTGTGCAAGGGCTGTTTCAGCGCCGGTGAAAAGACCGCGCATCTGTTCGAGGATCCGGTCAGCCTCAATGCCGAGCAGCTGATCCCGCAGCTGGCCAAATCCGGCGTCACCGCGCTCAAGATCGAGGGCCGCCAGCGCTCGCGCTCTTACGTGGCGCAGGTGGTGAAGAATTTCCGCGCCGCCGTCGAGGCCGTCGATGCCGGGCGGCCATTGCCCGAGGGCATGCTGGCCCGCCTCTCCGAGGGTCAGGCCGTGACCACCGGCGCCTACAAGAAGACATGGAGGTGACCGAAATGGAACTCACCGTCGGACCCAATCAGTTTTTCTGGAAAGCCGAGGACTGGAGCGCGCTTTACGACGCGCTGGCCAAGGCCCCCGTCGACCGCGTGGTGCTGGGCGAGCTGGTCTGCTCCAAGCGCCTGCCCTTCTATCAGGACCAGATCCTGCCCGCCCTCGAGACCCTCACCGCCGCCGGCAAACAGGTCGCCCTGACCTCGCTGGCGCTGGTGACGCTGAAACGCGAGATCAAGGCCACGGCGGCGCTGGCCGAGGTCGGCGTCGAGGTCGAGATCAACGATCTCACGGCGCTGGCACATCTGCCCGAGGGGGCCAAGTTCAGCGTCGGCCCGCTGGTCAATGTCTATAACGAGGGCACCCTGCGCTGGCTCGCGGCGCGCGGCGCCACCCGCATCTGCCTGCCCCCCGAACTGCCGCTGGCATCGGTGGCCACCCTGGCGCGCGCCGGGGCCGAGGCCGGGGTCGAGATCGAGGTCTGGGGCCACGGCCGCATCCCGCTGGCCATTTCCGGGCGCTGCTACCACGCGCGGCTGCATGGCCGGATCAAGGACAACTGCCTCTTTGCCTGCGAGGACGACCCCGACGGGCTTCAGGTCGACACCACCGACGGTCAGCCCTTCATGTCGATGAACGGGGTGCAGACCCTGTCCGACAGCTGCGCCAGCATGGCGCATCAGATCGAACCCCTGCGCGAGGCCGGGGTCAAGGCGTTGCGCCTGTCGCCGCAGTCCAAGGGCTTTGCCGAGACATGTGACCTCTACCGCCAGCGGCTGAACGGTGCTATTGACGCCGCGACCCTGGCCGCCGAACTGGTCCGCCTGTCGGGCGGCATGCGGCTGTCGGACGGCTTCCTGACCGGGGCGCGCGGCGCCGACTGGTCCGGCGCGGCGGCCTGAAGCGGCCCTGAACCGGCCTGAACAAGGAGAGACAGGATGAAAATTGGCATCGTCAGCGCCGAGGGGCGCGGTGAGACCGACCGGCTGATCTCGGAAACCGCGGCGGCGCTGGTCGCCGCCGGCGCCCGCCTGTCGGGCATCGTCAAGGTGCTGGACGAGGTCCAGCCCGAGGACAGCCACCATTGCGACATGAGCGTGCGCGTCCTGCCCACCGAGCGCACCATCAAGATCACCCAGACCCTGGGCGGCGAATCGCTGGGCTGCCGGCTCAACCCCACCGCCATCGTCGAGGCCGTGGCGGCGGTGGCAAGCAGCGCCGCCGACGACACCGAGCTTTTCGTGCTCAACAAGTTCGGCCCCGAAGAAGCCGACGGCCGCGGGTTCCGCGACGCCATCGCCAACGCGCTGGAACGCGACGTCCCGGTGCTGGTCGGGGTGACACCGGCAACCCGCGCCGCCTTCGACACTTTCACCGCCGGCATGGCCGAAACGCTGCCCACCGAGACCGCCGAGATCCTGCACTGGTGCCGCGCCGCCATGAACAAGACGGACAGGCAGGGCGCCTGACCGGGCACCCGCCCGCCACTGTTGCAGCGAAGCCACAGGGATGCGCCGCGCGGCGCCGGCCCTGCGGCCACGCCACTGAAATGCATTCAGAAAATCGCATCCGACCGCTGCGCCTTGCCTGACTGGCACTTGGCCGCCCCGCCGGCCCTAAGCGCCCCTGTTTCCCCCCGGCACCGGGCCCTGCCAGCTCCTCGGGGGGCGCCTTCCCGCCGCCCGCCATTGCCCTGCCGCAGCGTAGAACCTGCCCCTCGGGCATGGACCCCGGCGCGGGTCTCGGTTAGGAACTTGCCCAGCTAGAGACATGATACGGCCGGGGCGGCGCTGCTCCGGGCGCCGATCCGCCAGAGGAAAACGCGACGTGCCACATGAAATCCACAAGGCGATTGCCCGCAACTCGGTCCTGATCCGCTCCCTGCCGGAAAAACACGTCGACATGCTGATGCAAAAGGCGATGTGGCGGCATTATGATCGCGGCGAGACCCTGTTCCTTCAGGACGAGCCAGCCAATGCCATCCACATCGTCCTCGACGGCTGGGTCAAGCTCTATCGCATGACCCCCAGCGGCAGCGAGGCGGTGGTCAGCGTCTTCACCCGTGGCGAAAGCTTCGGCGAGGCGGTGGCGCTGCGCAACAAGCCCTACCCGGTCTCGGGCGAGGCCGCGACCCAGAGCGAGGTCATGCACATCCCCTCGAACGTGCTGATCGACCTCATCAAGCGCGACGCCGAGGTCGGGCTGTCGATGCTGTCGGCCTCGTTCAACCACCTGCATTCGCTGGTCGCCCAGCTCGAACAGCTCAAGGCCCAGACCGGCGCCCAGCGGGTCGCCGAATTCCTGCTCGGGCTCTCCAAGTCGGAAACCGGCAGTTGCGAAGTGACCATGCCCTATGACAAGGTGCTGATTGCCGGCAAGCTGGGAATGAAACCGGAAAGCCTGAGCCGCGCCTTTTCGCGCCTCAAGCCGGTCGGCGTGAGCATCAAGAAGAACCACGCGCTGATCGCCGATACCGAAGCCCTGCGCGCCTATGTGGAAGACGACGGCTGAGAGCTGACATGACCGACAGACTGACCCGCACCCTGACCGCCATCGACGCCGCCAACGCGCTGGATCCGCGCCGCGACGAGGATCAGCCCGAGGCGCTGCTTTACGGCCAGCGCATGAGCGCCGAATGCGACCGGCTGTTCCCCGAGGCCGACGAGACGCTGCGAATCGCCGCCCGTGGCCAGCATATCGAGCGCTGGGTGCTGAAACGCGCCGACTACCCCGAAGGCCGCGCCGGCTATCTCAAGTGGCGCCGCGATCTGGCCGAGCATCACGCCGCCCGCGTCGGCGAGATCATGGCCGCCGAGGGCTATGACAGCGACGCCATCGACCAGACCGGCAAGATGCTGCGCAAGCAGGGCATCAAGCGCGACGATCTGGTGCAGGCGCTGCAAGACGTGATCTGTTTCACCTTCATCAAGTGGTATTTCGCACCCTTCGCGGCCAAACACGCCCCCGAAAAGGTGCTGAGCATCGTCGAGAAAACCGCCCGCAAGATGTCGGCCGAGGCACGCGAACGCGCCTTGCAAGAGTTCGATTTGCCGGCCGATCTGGCGGCGGCCTTCAAAGCGTAGTGCCGCCGACCAGGTAAAGCCCCAGCAGCAGGGCGCAGTAAAAGCTCAGCACAAGGTTGAAGCCGCGCCGCCACGACGGCGCCGCCGCCAGCCCCAGATAGCGGGCAAGGATGGTGCGCGACTTGAACAGCGCCAAGAGCAGGATCAGCCCGCCGGCGATGCGCCGGTCCATGCCCTGCTCGACGAACAGCGCCACCACCGCCGAGCCGCCGCTGAGGGCGATCAGCCAGATCCAGGCGCGGGTCAGAAGATCACGTGTCATGGCTCATCCCAACAGGTAGACAACCGGGAACAGCAGCACCCAGACCAGATCGACCATGTGCCAGAAGGCGGCGCCGGTCTCGATGTTGCGCGGCTCGTCCTTCCAGGCGACCAGCAAGAGGATCACGATCCCGGCCACCACATGGGCGGCGTGAAAGCCGGTCAGCAGGTAGTAGAAGGTGAAAAAGGCATTGGTTTCCGGGCCGATGCCCTGGGCTGCCTTGTCGGCGTATTCGGCCCCCTTGATGATCAGGAACACCACCCCCAGCAGCGCCGCCGCGATCAGCGCCAGCCGCGCCTTCAGCCGCTGCGCGGCCTCGCGCCAGCGCAGCGCATAGGCGGCGAGAAACCCGCTCGAGACCAGCACGATGGTGTTCAGCGCCGCGCCGGTGCGATGCAGATAGTCCTGGCTTTCGGCAAAGCCCACCGGATCGGTCAGCCGCACGCTGAGGAACACCGCCAGACCGGCACCAAAGACCAGAAGCTCGCTGATGATGAGCACCCACATCATCAGCTCGCCTGGCAGCTCGTCCAGCATCGAAGCAGAGGCGTCGCTCATCCGGTGACCAATTGTCTGTAGATCTGCGGCAGCGCATAGATCAGCCGGTCGGGGTCGGGCACGATGGAAAACGCCCCCTGCCCGAACATCCGCGCGAACCACGACTTGCCGTCGCGGTCGACGGTGACACCATAGACCGAATGCCCGGCCCGGCGCGCCTCGCGCACCGCCATCGCCGTGTCCTCGATGCCGTGGCGGCCCTCGTAATGGTCAAGATCGTTGGGCTTGCCGTCGGTGATCACGAGCAGCAGCCGCCGCTTGCGGGTCTGCTCGGAAAGATCGGCCGAGACATGGCGGATCGCGGCCCCGAGCCGGGTATAGAAGCCGGGGCGCAGCGATCCGATGCGCTGTTCGACCAGCTTGCTCATCGGCTCGTCGAACCCCTTGCATTTCTGGATGTAGACGCGCTGGCGCTTCAGCGAGGAAAAGGCGTGGATGGCGAAACTGTCGCCGCAGGCATTCAGCCCCCAGGCCAGCGCGTCCAGCGCCTCGCGCTCGATGTCGATCACCGCGCGGCCGCAGACCGCGCTTTCGGTCGAGCGGCTGACATCCAGCAGGATCGACACCGCAAGATCGCGGGCCTCGGGGCGCGATTGCAGCCACACCCGGTCCGAGCCCTCGCCATCGGCGATGCGGTCGACCTGGCTGCGCACCGCGGCATCCATGTCCAGCGCGTCGCCGTCAAGATGGCCGCGCGTCGTCACCCGTCCCGGACGCAGCGCCTCGAACTGGCGCTTGACGGCGCGGATGCGGCGGGCGGCGGCCGGATCCTCGGCATAGGCCTGGTTCTCTTCCTTGGCCTCGGCGTCGCTGGTCAGCACGCAGACATGGTCGGGCAGATACTGGCCCGAGCGCACGTCCCATTCGGGATACATGACCTTGCCCGAGAGCTTCTCGCGGTCCACATCCTCGGGGGCAAGGTCGAGATGCAGCTTCAGCTTGGTCGGCGGCGCCTTGGAGATCTGCCCCAGCCCGATCTCGTCCTGATCGTCGGCCGCCTTCTTGGCATTGTCGGGATCATCGTCGTCGACGCGGCGGTTGAGGTTGAGGAACTCGGCCCAGCTCAGGATCGCCTCGAACTTGTGCAGGATGAAACTGTCGTTGCGCTCGGCCTGATCGGACTTGCGACGCCGGGCGCGGTGGGTCTTCTCGTTGCTGTCACCCTCTTCGGGGGTGCCCTCGGTCTCGCGGTTCTCGACCTCGTGGCCTTCCGAGAACTGCACCGGGCGCAGTTCCGGCCACAGCGGCACCGGGCGGAAGGTCTGATAGCGCAGCGGCGCGGTGATCGCGGGATCAAGCGGCTTGCCGGACACTTGGCTGGCGGCTTCGAAATCCCCTGCCAACCCACTCAGATTGGCCTGATCGCCCAGCATGTTGCGGATCACCGCTTCCACGGCGTCTTCGTCCTCGGGCAGGTCAAGCGCGGGGCGGTAATGCAGGATGCCCTGGCACAGCGCCTCGTAAAGCGGGCGCATCCCCGGCGCGTTTTCCAGCGTGGCCGCGACCATCCGGCGTGATGCGGCAAGGCTGGCCAGATCCGCGCGCAGCGGATCCTCTTCTTCGATACGCTCCGGCGCATGGGCAGCGCAGGCCGCCAGCCAGACGTAAAGCGCGCCGTTGGCCTCGCGGCTCGGCAGCACCGCCAGCCGCGACGGCAGGCGCAGAACCTCGCCGTCGAAACTGGTGCGAGGCATGGCCTCGACCTCGGTGCCGAGGCGCCGCCGCCAGCTCAGCCGGTGGCGCGACACCTCGTTGGAGACGGGGCGCAGCTCCACATTGGCGCTGCCCCCCAGTCCCCGGAAAAGAACTGCCAGTCGCCCGCCGACCTCGGAAAGGTCGACTGCGGCCTCGTCATGCGCCTCAGGCGCATCAAGACGACTGGCAAAATTGTGCCACAGTTTCCCGACCGTTTCTTCGGGCTCCCATGGCTCAAATTCGATCTTAGCCATTGCCGGCCTCACCCAAAGACAGCAGTGACAAGATCGAAGAGGCCGCGTTTGATATCCTCGTCATCGGTCAGGGGCTCGATCATGGCCGCGCGCACCGCGCGATCCACGCTCATGCCCTGCGCGATCAGGGTGGCAGCATAGACCACGAGGCGCGTCGACACGCCCTCTTCCAGGTCCTGCCCCTTGAGGCCGCGCAGTTTGCCCGCCAGCCGCACCAGCGGTTTCACCCGCTCGAGCGGCAGACCGCTTTCCTCGGCCACGACCTTCTCCTCGACATCGGGTGCCGGGAAGTCGAATTCGACCGAGATGAAACGCTGCCGTGTCGACGGTTTCAGCGTCTTGAGGATGTTCTGATAGCCGGGGTTGTAGGACGCCACCAGCATGAAGCCGGGGGCGGCTTCGAGTTCTTCGCCGGTCCGGTCGATCGGCAGGATGCGACGGTCGTCGGTCAGCGGGTGCAGCACCACGGTCACGTCCTTGCGTGCCTCGACCACTTCGTCGAGATAGCAGATCGCGCCTTCGCGCACCGCGCGCGTCAGAGGCCCGTCAACCCAGACGGTCTCGCCGCCCTTGAGCAGATAGCGCCCGATCAGGTCGGCTGCGGCCAGATCGTCATGGCAGGCAACCGTGTAGAGGGGGCGGCCCAGTTTCGCTGCCATATGGGCAACAAAGCGGGTCTTGCCACAGCCGGTCGGCCCTTTCAGGAGCACCGGCAATTCATTTGCAAAAGCGGCTTCGAACACGTCGCATTCGTCGCTTTGCGCGAGGTAGAAGGGGGCGTCAGCCGCCCCCTTCGCTTTGGGGTTCATTGAACCGTCCATGTCCATCACTCCGCAGGACTCTGAGCCGAACCGGCTTCGATGATTTCCTTGCGCGGAACCGCCATCGCGTAGACGAAGAGGATCACGCCAAGGACAACGACCGCACCGGAACCGAACCGCATCCAGTAGAAGATTTCAACCTGGTCCTGCACGTCCATGTAGTATTCGCCAAGAACGCGCTGCAGGTGGGTCTGGATGGTGCCGGCAAAGGTCAGCACGAAGGTCATGAAGACCATACCCGAAGTCATCAGCCAGAACGAGGCCATGTTGAGAACCTGGTTATAGGGATCACGGTTGCGCAGGATCGGCAGCGCATAGGAGATGATCGCCAGGTTGAGACAGACATAGGCACCGTAGAAGGCCAGGTGACCGTGGGCGGCAGTGATCTGCGTGCCGTGGGTGTAGTAGTTCACACCGTGCAGCGTGTGCAGGAAGCCCCAGACACCGGCGCCGAAGAAGGCCAGCGTACCGCAACCAAGCGACCACAGCAGGGCAGCCTTGTTGGGGTGGTCACGACGGCCCTTCCAGACCATCACGAAGGCAAAGGCCATCATGGCGAAGAAGGGGATGACTTCCAGCGACGAGAAGATCGAGCCGATCCACTGCCAGTAACCGGGGGTACCGATCCAGTAGTAGTGGTGGCCGGTGCCGAGGATGCCCGAGAACAGGGCGGCGGCAACGATCACGTAAAGCCACTTCTCGACGACCTCGCGGTCAACACCGGTCAGCTTCAGCATCAGGTAGGCCAGGATCGAGGCCATGATGAGTTCCCAGACGCCTTCCACCCAAAGGTGCACGATGTACCACCAGTACTGTTTGTCCAGCGCCAGGTTGTGCGGGTTGTAGAAGGCAAAGAGGAACAGCAGCGCCAGACCCCAGAGACCCAGAAGCAGGATGTTGGTGATCGCGGTCTTCTTGCCCTTCAGCACCGTCATTGTGGTGTTGTAGAGGAAGATCAGCGCCGCGACGACGATGCCGGCCTTGACCCATTTCGGTTGTTCGATGAACTCGCGGCCTTCCTTGCCCAAGAGCCAGTGGCCCTCGAACAGGTTGAAGACATAGGTCACCACCACGCCCAGCGTGCCCAGCACGAGGATCGCAAGCTGGATATAGGCCAGCTTTTCGCTGTGGATTTCACGCTCGGCTTCTTCCGGGATCAGGAAGTAGGCGGCGCCAAAGAAGCCGAGGATCAGCCAGACGATCAACGAGTTGGTGTGCAGCATGCGCACGATGTTGAACGGCAAGAGCTCGGACAGGGTGTTGGGCGAGACATAGATCCAGCCGGCCAGGAGGCCACCCAGAACCTGGATCGCGAACAGGCCCATGGCCACGGCCAAGTAGACAAGAGCGATTTTCTGAGATTTGTATTTCATGGTTCAGACCTCCTTAACCCGCATCATTCGGCGGCCAGTCCTGCGCGTCGATCGTGTTGATCCACAGGAAGAAGTCGGCCAGGTTACGAATTTCTTCGTCACTGAGATTGAATTGGGGCATTTGGCGGCGTCCCTCGATACCGGTGGGCTGGGATTCCATCCAGCCTTTCATGGCATCGAACGCGCCTTCCGGGTCGTCATCGACGCCCCAGCGGGTCATCACGTTCACCAGTTCGGGTGCAAAGTATGCGCCTTCGCCCATGAGCGTGTGACAGTTGATACAAGCTTTATCTTCCCAAACCTTCTTGCCGGCCGCGACGCTCTCGGTGAGCGTTTCGACATTGGTCGAGGTGGTGACGATATAGCGATGGGAGTGGAACGATAGTCCCAGGAAGATGATGATAAAAAACAGTGACCCGCCGTAGAAAATGTTCCGGGCCATGCTTTTGGTCATGACTTCGCGCATTGGGCTCTCCTTTGCGCCTTGGTTGATGATGCAGTCCCTTATCGGCAAAGTCCCGCCGATCCGCCTTAACAAAAGTCAAGATATTCCCGACATAAGCCTATTTCTCAGGATTGGACGTCGTGTGGCGCAGGGGCACGCAGCAGCGCCGGAACCCGGCGCCGCAGGGGCGGCTCAGCTTAGTCTCGGCTTGACCAGCGCAGGCCACAAGCACATGGAAAACAACACGAAAACAACGGTCCACAAGAGGCTGATCGCGGCCATGACAAGGAAATACCCCTCGCCCGCCCACTGGCCCGCGCCCCAGCGCAGCAGCGCCGTCAGCGCCAGAAGACCATAGCCCAGGGCGACGGGTTTCGGCGCGATCAGCGCCCGCCCCGAATGGCCCAGCGCGGCGCGACTCATCACCGCCAGCGTCATGCCTCCGACGCCGCCGATGGCCAGAAGATGCAGCGCCGCGACCTCCTGCCCGAGGCCCAATGCGGCCAGCCCCCAGAGAATCAGCCCCGCCCCGAGCATCGCCAGCCCGAGGTGCAGCGCAAAAAGGATCGGCTGGCGCAGGGTCCAGCCGCCGCGCCAGCGCAGCAGCCGCATGAACTGCACCGCCCCCAGCAGGATCGCCACCACGGCGGCGACCGCCTCCGGCAGCCCGGCGGCCCCCATCAGCACCGAGATCGGCAGCGCCAGCGCCAGCACCAGCGCCGCCTTCTCAAGCGGCGCCACCGAAACCGGCCAGCCGGCCTCGGGCACACCCTCGCGCTTCATCGCGTTGCGGGTGAAAGCGGGGGTGATGCGCCCGCCGAGCACGACGATCATCGCGCAGAGCGCGAACAGCCCGGCGCGCAGCCCGGCCCCGGCGCTGTCGGCCATCACCCCCAGCCACTCGAGGTGGACGAAGAGGTTGCCCAGCCACAGCAGGGTCAGGATCAGCAGGAACATCATGTTCTGCGGTTTCGGCCGCTTGATCAGCTGGCTGGCGATCTTCAGCGACAGGATCGGCACGAATCCGAGATCGGCGACCGCCACCAGCGGCGCCGGCAGCACCCCGGATCCCCACATCGCCAGCCGCCCGGCCAACCACAGCCCGGCCGCCACCGACAGAAAGCCGATCCGCGCGCCGGGGGTGTTGGTCCAGTTGGGCACCGCGGTCAGGAAGAATCCGCCCATGGCGGCCCCGGCATAGCCAAAGATCATCTCGTGCGCGTGCCACATCTGCGGGTCGGCGACCGGCAGCGCCAGCTCGGCGCCGCGCGCCTGCGCCAGCAGCCACATCGCCCAGATCGCCCCGGCGAATACCGCGTAAAGACCGGCACAGAGGAAAAACACCCTGAAGCCCTCGCCCAGAACCCGCTTGATGACCGTCACGCGCTTCTCCTGCCCTGATCTCCGCCCGCCGCGCGGCGCGGAGCGATTCCACTGGTTGTCCTGATGCACGCTTCGCCTGCGGCCAAACGCGCGCCTGCCAGTGTAAGCCCCCGTGAAGATGTCTTCTTAACAAAAGTCAAAGCCGCCGGGCTTTTGCCGCAGGGCCGCCTTCACTTGCCCGTGAACAGGATATTTTTCTTTGTTTATCAGACCATTGCCTGTGATCCCGCGGAAACCTGCCGGAAATCCCCGCCACCACGCCGCCCAGCGGCAAACCGGTTCACTTGACAATTATCAACGGCATTTCTGAATTTTTCCGCACCCTCCTCACGTTTTCGAGAGCCGAATTAACGAAAGTCAAGGATACCGCCCCGCCATCCGGGGCATATCCAGCCTGCCTCACCAGCAAACGGAGAGTGATCATGTCGCTTGGAATCACCTACAAAAAATCTCGTCGGGCACTCGGAGTCGGTTTCGCACTCCTGCTTGGCTCGACCGCTGCCCCGGCGCTCGCAGAAGGCCCCACCTTGAGTGAGGAAGCCTTCGAAGCGTCCAAACAGCTTTATTTCGAACAATGCGCGGGCTGCCACGGCGTTCTGCGCAAGGGCGCAACCGGCAAGAACCTGCTGCCCTACTGGAAAAAAACCGCCAAAGACGGCACCGTCACCGAAGGTGGCACGCTGAAACTGGGTCAGGAACGCCTTGAAAAAATCATCGCCTGGGGTACCGAAGGCGGGATGAACAACTTCTCGGACATCATGACCGAGCAGGAAATCAAGGACATGGCGACCTACATCCAGATGGAAGCGCCGAAGCCGCCCGAGATGTCGCTGGCCCAGATGAAAGAGACCCGCAAGGTCTATGTCGAAGAAGCCGACTACCCGACCGAGCCGCTGCACGGCCGCAACTGGGAAAACTTCTTCGTCGTCATCGAGCGTGACGTAGGCAAGGTGGCCGTGATCGACGGCGACACCAAGGAAGTGCTGACCCACATCCCGACCGGCTACGCCGTGCACGTGCTGAAAGCCTCCGAGCACCACAAGCTGGAAGAGCCGGAAAACCCGGGCCGCTTCTGGTACACCATGGGCCGCGACGGCAAGATGACCAAGATCGACCTCTGGCAGACGCCGGACAAGATGCTGGTTTCGGAAGTCAAGATCGCCTATGACGCCCGCGACGTGGCGGTTTCCGGCGACGGCAAATACGTGATCGGTGGTGGTTACTGGCCGCCGCACTTCGCCATCGTCGACGCGCAGACCATGGAACCGCTGAAGGTCGTTTCGACCCGCGGCGTGAACGTGGACGGCGAATATGTCGAAGAAGCCCGTGTGGCCGCCATCTACACCACGCCGAACGAGCCGACCTGGATCGTCGCCGTGAAAGAGCTGGGCCAGCTGTGGCAGGTCGACTACACCGACCTCGACAACCTGGCGATCGACAAGATCAACTCGGCCAAGTTCCTGCATGACGGATTCTTCGATCCGACAGGCCGTTACTTCCAGATCGCCGCGAACGCCTCGAACAAGATGGTCGTGGTCGACACCAAGACCCACAAGCTCGAAGCGATGATCGACACTGCCGCCCTGCCGCACCCCGGCCCGGGCGCCAACTGGAACGATCCGAACTGTGGCCCGGTTGCCGGCACCACTCACCTTGGCGTGGGCACCGTGACCGTCTGGGGTAACGACCCGGCCGGCCACCCGGACAATGCATGGAAGATCTGCTACGAGACCGAGACCGACGGCGCTGGCCTGTTTGTGCGGACCCACCCGAACTCTGACTACATCTGGGCGGACCAAACCAAACACCCCGAGCCTGAAATCCAGCAATCGGTGCAGGTGATCTCGAAAGAGACCGGCGAGATCGTGAAAACGATCCAGGTGACTGATGTCGAAGGCAGCGCCGCTGTTCACTTCGAATTCAACGCCGACGGTACCGAGGTCTGGGTCTCCAAGTGGAACCTGTCCGACTCCAAAGAGCCGAACGGCGAGATCGTGATCTACGACGCCAAGACGCTCGAAGAGATCGGCCGCGTCAAAGGTCTCTACGCTCCGACCGGCAAGTTCAACGTCTACAACCGTTCGAACCACGTCACCTGATCGTGACCTGAAACCTCTAGCGAAGGGCGGGCCAAGCGCCCGCCCTTCTGCCTTGCACCCAAGATGCAGGATTGTAACGACCGGAGCAGCCCCGGCCCGTCGGGACAGGTCCCGACCTCAGCCTCCGCTCCTTGCAATCCCTACCAGCAAGCCCTGACCAACAGGGCCAAATCAGAGCCAAACGGAGCCTGGACAGATGACCCAGACCAGCCAAGACGAAAAAAAGCCCCTGTGGCGACGCTATGTCCTTCTGGGCATGCCGATCGGAGGGGTGCTTGTGGCCTTTGTGGCCGGCATTATCTTCTGGGGCGGTTTCAACACCGCCATGGAAGCCACCAACACCATGCCCTTCTGTATCTCCTGCCACGAGATGGAGGATTTCGTGTATGAGGAATACAAGGGCACCATCCACGACGTGAACCGCTCGGGCGTCGGCGCGGTCTGTTCCGACTGCCACGTGCCCAAGGACTGGACCCACAAGATCATCCGCAAGATCAAGGCCTCGCGCGAGCTTTACGGCAAGGTCATGGGCACGATCTCGACCGAAGAGAAATTCGAGGCCAAGCGGATCCATCTGGCGATGAACGAATGGGAGCGGATGAAGGCCACCGACTCGGTGGAATGCCGCAACTGTCACGATTTCGAATCGATGATGCCCGAGTTCCAGAAACCCCGCGCGCGTCGTCAGCACCTCAACGCCATGGAGGTCGGCCAGACCTGTATCGACTGCCACAAGGGCATCGCGCACAGCAACATCCGCGACCGCGCCGACGATGAATACCTCGAGGTTCTCGAAGCCCCGAACCCCAAGTTCATCCGCGAGATCCCGCAGGCCTATCTTGACAGCCTGGCCTTCATCGAAGCCAAGGAGGCCGAAGAGGCCGCTGCCGCCAAAGCCGCCGAAAAAGCCGCACGCGACGCGGTTCAGGCCCAGATCGCCGCAGCCGTCGAAGCGGCCCGCGCCGAGGAACAGGCCAAGGCCGCCGGCGAGGTTACCGAAAGCGCCGATGCCGGCGACACGGTGGGCGCAGGCATCGACTGGAACGCGGTCTCGGGCGCCGACCTGTCGCTGTTCTACCCCGGACAGGCCTCGTTCGAATGGGTGCAGAACGGCAAGACCCACGGCGGCGCGCGTCCGCTGACCAAGGGCGGTGACAAATGCTCGACCTGCCACGCGGCCGAACTCGAGACCATCGGCAACAAGATCGTCGCCGGCGGTGGCGGCAAGGATGGCGAGCTTGAGCCGACCCCGATCCCCGGCAAGCGCGGCGTCATCAATGCCTCGGTGCAGGCTGCCCATGACGGTGAAAACCTCTATGTGCGCATGCAATGGCCGGATGCGGGCCACAACCCCGCGCCCTTCGTCGATGGCGGCAAGATGGACCCCGACAATCAGATCAAGGTCGCCATGATGATCACCGGCACCGGCATCGAGATGGGGGATCAGGCGGGCTGCTGGGCGACCTGCCACGCCGACAACACCTTCATGCCCTTCGACCCGGGCGCCGAGGCGATCGCCGCCAACGGCGAGGTGGCCGAGCGTCTGAAGGCCACCGGCACGATCACCAAGTACCTGAGCGAAAGCCGGAGCAAGATCGAGGTCAAGGGCCGTCGCGGCAAGCCTCAGGGCGGCTGGGACCAGCTGAAATCGGCCGATGAGATCGAACAGTATCTCGCCGACGGCACCTACATGGACCTGCTGCGGGTCTATGCCGACGGCAGCGGCTCGAACGGCTACCTCTTGGACGCACGGATCGAGAACGAGGGCGAGATCGCCTCGCAGGCCAGCCTGTCGGGCGGCATGTGGACGGTGGTCTTCTCGCGGCCGCTGAACTCGGGCGCCCCCGGTGACGTGGCGCTGGAAGCGGGCAAGACCTATACCGTCGGCTTCGCCATCCACGACGACTATGCCGCGGCCCGGTACCACCACGTGACGCTGAACACCACGATGGCACTGGACGATGCCGAGGCCCAGATCAACGTGGCCGCCCAGTAAATCACGTTTTCGCAAGCTGCGGCGGCCGGTTCTTCCGGCCGCCGCTTTTTTTGTGCTAGAAGGGCCGGCAGGTCCGGCCACCGGCGCTTTCATGGTAAGGAGATCGACATGACCCATCTGAAATCCCTGTTGCCCGCCGCCCTGGCGCTCGGCCTTGCCGCTCCGGCGCTCGCCGATGAGACCGATCAGACCGCGCTCTGCGCCGAAGCCGAAGAGCGCTATGCCGAGATCTTCGGCGCCCCCTCCTCCGAGGCCGAGGGCGTGACCGTGGTCACCATGTACAAGAATAATTTCTGCCCCGCCGCGATCACCGTGCCCGCCGGCACCACCGTGCGCTGGGTCAATGTCGACAAGCGCACCAGCCACAGCGTTCTGGTCAAGGAGTCTGGCACCCCGGAATCCGACCGCGCCTTCCCCGAGGAAAGCATCGAGTTCACCTTTCTCGAACCCGGCGCCAAGGACTATCTCTGCGGCCCGCACTGGGACAGCCACGACATGATCGGCATGGTCACCGTCACCCCCTAGGGCGGGCTGCCGACCCGGCCAGCGGATCTGCTGCCCCGGTGGTCACCAATAAACACTAGAATTATTCTAATAATAAGGTGCGCGGCAAAAAGTGGCGCGCCTTAACTTTTGTCAAGGCATCGACCGGGGGAAATCGCCAGATTGCCCTCATGAGACGCAAGGATTCCCCAGCTAGGTCTTTCACCGAAAGGTGCCGCCCCGTTTCGCATGCGGGCCGCCCCCTTGCTGCCGCCGGAAGCCGCCCCGGAAAACCCCAGACACGAAGAGAGATTCCCCATGCCCGGTAAAGTGTTCCTGATCGGCGCCGGTCCAGGTGACCCCGACCTGCTGACCCTGCGCGCACTGAACATGCTGAAGGCGGCCGACGTCGTGGTCTATGACAAGCTGGTCTCCGAAGAGATTCTCGCGCTGATCCCCGCCGGCACCGAGATGATCTCGGTCGGCAAATGCCCCCGCAACCACCCGGTTCCGCAGGAGCGTATCAACGAGATCCTGCATGAACAGGCGTTGCTTGGCCGCCGAGTCGGCCGGCTCAAGGGCGGCGATCCGATGATCTTCGGCCGTGGCTCGGAAGAGGCGCTCTATCTGATGCAGCATGGCGTCGAGGTCGAATACGCCCCCGGCATCACCGCCGCCCAGGGCGCCTCCTGCTCGACCGGCGTGCCGCTCACCCATCGCGGCCTTGCCACCGGGGTGCAATATGTCACCGGCCACCGCCAGGCCGACAAGGTGCTGGATCTCGACTGGAAGCGCCTCGCCGATCCCGACACCACGCTGGTGGTCTACATGGGGGTCGCCAACATCGGCCAGATCGCCATGGGGCTGATGACCGAGGGCCTCTCTGCCGGCACCCCGGTGATGGCCATCTCGCGCGCCACCTCGGCCAGCGAAACCCGCATGATCTCGACCCTCGGCCGCATCGCCGAGGACACCCGCGATGCCGGCCTCAAGCCGCCGACCCTGTTCATCATCGGCAAGGTGGTGTCGCTCTATGTCGAAAACCCCCATGCCCTGCCGGTCGATGCGGTACGCGCCAATGGCTGAGCGGCGCCCATACCGTTCCTGGATCGGCCGGGCGGCCCTTGTCGCCGCCCTCGCGGCCGGCGGGGCGGCGACGGCCAGCGAACCCCTTGATCCGGTGGCGCTGAAACGTCTGGTGCATCAGGACTGCGGCTCCTGCCACGGGCTGACGCTCAAGGGCGGGCTCGGCCCCGACCTGCGCCCGCAAACCATCGAGCATTATGACGTCGACATTCTCAAATCGGTGATCCTCGACGGCATCCCCGACACCGCCATGCCGCCCTGGCGCCCGCTGATGACCGAGGCCGAGGCCGACTGGGTGGCGCGCTATCTCCTGAACCCGGAGGACACCCAATGAAATCCCTCGCCCTTGGCCTGATGGCTGCGCTTTTCGTTTCGACCGCCTCGGCCGAACCCACCGCCACCGGCGATCTGGGGCTGGTCATCGAACGCGCCACCGGCTCGGTTCTGCTGATCGACCAGTCCGAGCGCGCCGCGCTGGCCCGCATCGAGGGTCTGGGCGATCTCAGCCATGCCTCGCTGGTCTACAGCCCGGATGAGCGTTTCGCCTATGTCTTTGGCCGCGACGGCGGGCTGACCAAGGTCGACATCGTCACCCGCCAGATCGCCAACCGCGTGGTCCAGGCCGGCAATGCCATCGGCGGCGCCATCTCCGATGACGGGAAACTGGTGGCGGTCTCCAATTACGAACCCGGCGGGGTGCGCATCTTTGATGCCGAGACCCTCGAGATGGTGCTCGACATTCCCACCGACAGCAAGACCATCGGCCTTGTGGATGCCCCCGGCCGCCGCTTTGTCTTCACCATGTGGGACAGCGGCGAGACCTGGATCGCCGACATGTCGCAGGACGCCCCCAAGATCACCCGCATCCCCGACATGGGCGCCAACCCCTATGACGCGCTGATTACCGCCAATGGTCGCACCTATATCACCGGCCTGTTTGGCGAAGACGGTCTGACCGCGCTCGACCTCTGGCAGGACAACCCCGAACCGATCCGGGTGCTGCCGGGCTATGGTCGCGGCCAAGAGGAGATGCCGGTCTACAAGATGCCCCACCTCGAAGGCTGGGCCCATACCGGCGCCGAGTTCGTGCTGCCCGCCGTCGGCCACCACGAGGTGCTGTGGATCGACGCCGACGCGCTGACCGAAACCGGCCGCACCCAGACCTATGGCCAGCCGGTCTTTGCCATGGCCCGCCCCGATGGCCGTCA
The DNA here is from genome assembly GCF_041624275.1 of Shimia sp. Lineage (GTDB taxonomy): Bacteria > Pseudomonadota > Alphaproteobacteria > Rhodobacterales > Rhodobacteraceae > Shimia. Next base: position 3,493 of record NZ_JBFJVE010000019.1, on the reverse strand, counting down.
GGTCTGGGTCAACTTTGCCCATCCGCTGAACGACACCATTCAGGTCATCGACAGCCTGACCAAGGAAGTGGTGCACCAGTTCAAACCCGGCCCCGCCGTGCTGCACATGGAGTTCACCCCGCGCGGCCACGAGATCTGGATCAGCGTCCGCGACGCCGGAAAAGTGATGATCTACGACACCCATACATTTGAAAAGATACGAGAATTTGATGCCGACAGCCCGTCGGGAATCTTCTTCACCGCGCGTGCGCACAGAACGGGGCTTTGATCCATGAATATCGTCGCCGATCCCATCGACCGCTATCTTCTCGACAATTTCCAGCGTGACCTGCCGCTGGTGCCGCAGCCCTTCGCGGTTCTGGCCGAGGCCCTGTCGATCCCCGAAGAGGACGTGCTGGCGCGGCTCAGCCGGATGCGGCAGAGCGGGCGCATCACCCGTGTCGGCGCGACGCTGGCGCCCAACACCATCTCGGCCAGCACCCTTGCCGCCGTCGCCGCCCCCGCCGAAGAGGTCGACGAGGTGGCGGCGATCATCGGCGCCGAGCGCGGCGTCAACCATTCCTACGAACGCGAGGGCCACTGGAACCTGTGGTTCGTGGTCACCGGCCCCGACCGCGCCTATGTCGATGCCGCCATCCGGCGCATCGAGGCCAATACCGGCCTGCGGGTGATGGACCTGCGCCTGGTGCGCCCCTTCAACGTCGATCTCGGCTTCCGCATGGATGGCGGCGAGGCCCCCGGCGTGCCGCCGGTGCCGCGCCCGGCCGACACCTCGGTGATCGCCGAGGGCGACCGCGACCTGCTACAGGCCCTGACCCGGGGGCTGGCCTTCGTCGAACGCCCCTTTGCCCGGCTCGGCGCCGAGCTCGGCCGCGACGAGGACGAGGTGCTGGCGCGCATCGCCCTGCTGCATGCCTCGGGCATCATCTCGCGCCTCGGGGTCATCGTGCGCCACCGCGCGCTCGGCTGGCGCTCCAACGCCATGGTGGTCTGGGATCTGCCCAGCGACCGCATCAACCATGCCGGCCCGGTGCTGGCGGCCCAGCCCGGCGTCACCCTGTGCTATGAACGCAACCCGGTCGCCGGGGTCTGGCCCTATCGGCTCTACTCGATGATCCACGCCCGCAGCCGGCTCGAGGCGCTGAAGCATCTGGCCAATGCCGCCAGCCTGCCGGAACTGCGCGGCGTGCCGCACAAGGCGCTGTTCTCGACCCGCTGCTTCAAGCAGACCGGCGCCATGATCACCGCCAAGCCCGAGGTGGCAGCATGAGCGATCTCAGCCGCAGCGACCGCGACCTCATCAACCTCTTGCAAGAGGATCTGCCGCTCGACAGCCGCCCCTTTGCCGCCGTCGCCGCAAGGCTGGGCCTTGACGAGGAGGACGTGCTGGCGCGCATCACCCGGCTGCGCGAACAGGGCTACCTCACCCGTTTCGGGCCGTTTTTTGATGCAGCGGCCATGGGCGGTGCCTTCTGTTTGTGCGCCATGGCCATTCCGCAGGCGGAATTCGAAGAGGTCGTGACAAAAGTCAATGCGCATGCCGAGGTGGCGCATAATTATGAACGCGCGCACAGGCTGAACATGTGGTTTGTTCTGGCAACGGAAACCCCCGAAGGGATCACCGAGACCGCCCGTGCCATCGAGCGGGAAACCGGGCACATCGTGCACTGCTTTCCCAAACTGCAAGAGTTCTACATCGGGTTTCGGGTCGCGGCATGACACTGGACGCAACAGATCGCCAAATCATCGAAGCGCTTCAGGGCGGGCTGCCGATCGTGGCCGAACCCTATGCCGAGGTCGCCGCCGCGCTCGGCATCGACGAGCCCGCGCTGACCGCCCGTCTCGCGGCGATGAAGGACAGCGGCGTCATCCGCCGCATCGCCGCCGCGCCCAACCACTACAAGCTGGGCATGACCGCCAACGGCATGACGGTCTGGGATGTCGCCGACGACCGGATCACCGAGCTTGGCGCGCTGATCGGCGCCCTGCCCTTTGTCACCCATTGCTACGAACGCCCGCGCGCCCTGCCCGACTGGCCCTACAACCTGTTTGCCATGGTGCACGGCTCCTCGCGCGAAGAGGTCGAGGAAAAGCGCGCCCGCATCCGGGACATCCTTGGTGACGCCCTGCGCGCCAGCGACGTGCTGGTCTCGACCAGAATTCTGAAAAAGACGGGGCTGCGGCTCCGCAAGAAGGGGTAAGCGCATGTTTCGCCTCACCGAATATATGAACCAGCTGGTGAACCCGACGCCGGTGCGCGTGCGGGGCGGCAAGGGGCCGGTGAAACCGGTCGTGATCTGGAACCTGACCCGGCGCTGCAACCTGAAATGTCGACATTGCTATACCGTATCGGCCGATGTCGACTTCCCTGGCGAGCTCCGCCACGAGCAAGCCAGGGACACCCTTGAGGATCTTGGCCGCTTTCGCGTCCCGGCCTTGATCCTCTCGGGTGGGGAGCCACTGGACTGCAAGTACCTCACGCCGCTGGCCAAACGCGCCCGCGAACTGGTGCGGGTGCTGGCGCTGTCGACCAACGGCACCAGGATCTTCGGCGAGAAAGCCGACGAGATCGCCGAGATCGGCTATGATTACGTCGGCATCTCGATCGACGGCATCGGCGCCACCAACGACTGGTTCCGCGGCGTCGACGGCGCTTTTGACGCCGCCCTGCGCGGCGTGCGCGAACTGAAAAAGCGCGGCGTCAAGGTCGGCCTGCGCTTCTGCCTCACCGAGGGCACCCAGCACCACCTGCCGGACCTGTTGAAGCTCTGCGACGACGAGGGCGTCGACAAGTTCTACCTGTCGCATCTGGTCTATGCCGGGCGCGGCGACAAGAACCGCGGCGAGGACGCCGAGCACCAGCGCACCCGCAGGGGCATGGACCTTCTGCTCGATCGCGCCTGGAACTCGGTCAACGGCGGCCACTACCTCGACATCGTCACCGGCAACAACGACGCCGACGCCGGCTATTTCCTCGACTGGATCCGCCGCAATTTCGACGACGACAAGGCCGCCCATGTGCGCAGCCATCTGGCGGCCTGGGGCGGCAACTCCTCGGGGCTGGGCGTCGCCAATATCGATTTTCTGGGCAATGTGCACCCCGACACCTACTGGTCGGACTATACCGTCGGCAACGTGAAAACCACGCCGTTTTCCGAACTCTGGACCGGCGACGACCCGATGCTGGCCACCCTGCGCACCCGCCCGCGCCCGCTCGAGGGGCGCTGCGGCGCCTGCACGCTCAAGGATGTCTGCGGCGGCAACACCCGCATCCGCGCCCTGCAGCTCACCGGCAACCCCTGGGCCGAAGACCCGGCCTGCTATCTCTCCAACGCCGAGATCGGCCTCGCCGACAGCGACGCCGACCGCCTGCACGTCACCCCCTTCCGAGGCAAGAGCCATGACCCGCAGCACAAGTTTTTCTAAGGCCGCGATACTGGCGGCCACCGTTGCCGCCCTCTCGGCTGGCCCGGCCCTCGCCGGACCGCAAGAG